>JAYTXX010000134.1:0-6406 GCA_043742725.1 Bacteroidota bacterium
GCAAAAGGCTTTGAGCAGAATAAAACTGCTTGAGCATATAATCAATTTGCTCAAGAGTAATAACTGTGATATAATGTTTATGCCATATTACATTGGCTAAATGAGCTATTATGGGAATATCTTTTTCTGTTGCTTTTTTAAAAATCAAATTCATCATTTATAGGTTTACCCAATTTTTAATTAGTTGCAATCCATATTCGGTTAAAATACTTTCGGGATGAAATTGCACTCCACGAACATTATATGTTTTATGTTTCAATGCCATAATTTCTTCATCATCGCTAATGGCAATGATTTCAAGCTCTTCAGGAAAATTATTTTTATCTACAATCCAAGAATGATACCTGCCAACATTTATTTTTTTAGGAATATTTTTAAATAATAAATCATCAGTAAGAATTTTAATTGGAGTGGCTACACCATGAAAAACGGTATTCATATTTTTGAGCGAAGCACCAAAAGCTTCAGCAATAGCTTGTTGTCCAAGACAAACACCTAAAATGTTTTTTGTTGCTGCATATTTTTTTATGAGTTCAATTAAAATTCCTGCTTCGGAAGGAATACCTGGTCCTGGCGAAAGTATTATTTTATCAAAACGATTTACTTCATCCAAATTTATTTTATCATTCCGATGTACTTCTATTGTAGCATCAATAGACATTTCGAGATAATGAACTAAATTGTAAGTGAAGCTATCGTAATTATCTAATACCAATATTTTCATGAGTTCCTCTCATTATCTTTTCTAATTGTGCAGTAGTGTTTTGCCAATTAAAATTACTAATCACAAAACGATATCCATTCATTGCAATTTGTTTTGCTTTTGCTTCATCCAAAAGTAAATCAATAATACAATGTGCATATTGTTCAGGCGAATCGGCTACCATTATTTGTTCTTTGTGTTTTGCTCCAACAGCATTGTTTGCAAGCGTTGAAGTAACACAAGGCAATTGCATTGCCATTGCTTCCAACAATTTATTTTGCAACCCAATACTAATTTGCATAGGTGCTACCAATATTTTTGATTGCGCAAAATTGTAGCGAATATCATCTACCCAACCACTAATTGAAACCTTATTTGATTTTAAATCCATTACTCTATCGCTTGGATTTGCTCCTGAAATTAGCACACGTGCATTGGGTAATTTTTTCCAAACAAGTGGCATTATTTTAGTTACCAAATATTCGGCACTTTCAATGTTTGGTGGATAATTCATATTGCCATTAAATAATACTTCAAACTTTTTTGGGTGTACAAAAGGTTTAAAAAAAGTTGTATCTACTCCATTCGGAATTACCTTTATTTCTTGATATTTTGAATGAGGAACAAAACTTTTATCTTGTTCTGAAATAATTACTTTGTTATTAAAATAATTAAAAATATCGTGTTCGTATTTCAACAAACGACCATATTCCATCATTAAAAATGGTTTCAAATAAAAAGGTTCTGTTGCTTTTCTTCTCTCCATTCCTTTCGAAAATACATCCATATAATCCAATGTTTTCGGTATGTTTGGATAATGTTTGGCATATTCAGCAGTTCTAATTAATTGGCAATAGATATGATCGGGATTGTGTTTTTTTACTAATTCATCTAATTTATTTTGTGCTTTTTTAAAATAAAAATAACCTACCTGAAAAGGTTTTCCCGTAAAAAAAGTTCTAAATAGATTTAATGCAATTGTAAATTTTGAAAATTTAATAATTGAAATAGCCACACAATATTTTTTCAATTCAGCTATTGCATGTTCATCCAAATTTGTGTCATTCAATGCAAACAAAATAATTTGATTATTTTTCGACAATTGCTTGATTTGATTATATGCGCGCAACTTATCGCCTTTTTCAAGCGGATACGGAACACGAGATAAAATGACAAGTAGTTTCAATTTATTAATTGTTTATAATATGCAGTTAGCTTTTTACAAATATCAACATTGTTGTAATATTCGCTCACAAATTGTTTTGCATTTTTTCCAACTTGAAAATAAAATGATGAATCTGAAATACATTTATTTATTGCTTCAACAAATGTATCCGAATCATCGGCAATAAATATATTTTTACTATTTGTGCAATCAATGCCTTCCGCTCCAATGCTTGTAGTAACAATAGTTTTAGCCAAAGCCATTCCTTCAATAATTTTCACACGCATTCCTCCACCCGAAAGCAAAGGCACAATCATCAATCCTTTTGATTTCATAAATTCGTGAGCATCATTCACTTCTCCAAGCACAATTATATTTTTTTCATTCAATTCTTTCAACTCATTATTCATATTTCTTCCAGCAATATAAAATTTTAATTCTGGATATTTTTGTTGAATTCTTTTCCAAACATTTTTCAAAAACCAATTCAAACCCTCAATGTTTGGTTGCCAATCCAATGCTCCAATATAAAATAAAGATGGAAATTCTTGTTCGGCAATTTCCACATTTATTTTTTTTAAATCAATACCAAATGGAACTGTAATTGTTTCTGTTTTCGTATTTATTTTTTTTATAAATAGTTCATCATTTTTTGTAATTGTAACTATTGAATCTACTTTAGAAAAAATAGTTGTTTCATAATTTTTCAAACGCTTTGCAAGTAAATTCAAATACATTCGCTTCAGCGGATTAGAAGTTAATTTTGCATTTTGTTCCCAAATTTTATGTTCAATATTATGCGCTCTCAACACAATTTTTGCGTTGGAATAGTTGCGAATAATGTCCGAATACATACTCACATACAAACTCTCTAACTGAATAATATCAAATGTCTCGGAAATTAGTATTGAAATTAATTTGGTTTCAAATTGTTTGGAATAAAACCGTTCAATGTTATATGATTTACTTGAAAATAAATTTAAAAAAGCAGCAATTGGTTTTACTTTCGTATCAACAAAAACAGCTTCAATATTCGTTTTCAAACGATAATCTGTTGGTAGCTTTTCAATTTCGATAAAATGTTTTTCAGTATTAATTGCCAAAATTTTTACCTCATTTCCTTCTTCTAACAAACCTTGCGTGAGATTATTCATTGCTATGCAACCACCGTCTTTAGGAGGAAATGGAACTTTATTGCACAGCTGAAGAATTTTCATTTGCAAATTTATTGTTGTGTTGATTTTTTACCCACAAATATATTTTTAACTGCTTGTGTGTAAGTTGTAACATCAAACAAACTACTATCGGAAGTGGCTTTGTAGGTTAGAAAAATTCCAATGGGCAACAAAATAATTGTTGCCATCCACATACCTTGATATGGCAATACTTTAGCTTCTTTTGCGAGTTTTTCGCCAGTAATAGAAAGTATATGAAACAGAATAAAAAACACTACTGAAATTACTACTGGCATTCCTAATCCACCTTTACGAATAATTGCGCCAAGCGGTGCACCAATAAAAAACAAAACAATACACGCTATTGAAAGTGTAAACTTTCGATGCCATTCAACATCATATTTTAATATCGATTCATTCTGCGATTGGTAATCACTTGCAACCGATTCGGTAAAAGCTTTTGCACTACGAGTAATATTTTCTGCACCTGCAATTATGCTCAACTTTTGTTCTTTTGTAAGAGTTGATGATAGCAATTCAATGTTATTTTCATTTGCATTTATCGAATCAATTTTAGAAAAATAGTTTTTTGTTTTCGTGTAATAACTTTTCGTTAATTGCTCTTTAAAATCTGTTCTGCGCTTTTCATTTTTTATTTTTAACGAATCTACAACCGTTGTCAATTGTGATATATTAAGCATTTGTGAATTATTTTTAAAAAGCTCTTCATCTGTTCTCGACATTTTAAATTCCGACAAATCAAAACGAATAACGCGCTCTTCAAACTTATCGCGAATCAATGGATGCGTTTGCGAATCTTTACCTCTATCCATCATCTCTTTATAACTAAATCCATCATTCAATGTAAGTACCAAAAACATTTTATCTCCAGTTTCAAGCATCGTTCCTGTCTTTGCATATAACACCACATTATTGCCTTGCAAAGCCCTGTGATCATATATTAAAATATCTTTTAAGATATTTCCATTTTTATCTTTAGTGCCAACTCTTATACTAAAACCTTGAATACTATTATTAAACACACCATCTTTAAAAAGCAATGCTGGCTTTGATTCGCGAACATCGTACAACAACGAACCTGCTTTTAAATTTGTAAAAGGAAGAATATTATTTGAAAAATAAAATGCTGCAATAGCAATAAATACAGTAGAAATTACAAGTGGTTTCATTATTTTTTGTAATGATAATCCTGAACTTTTTAATGCGGTGAGTTCAAAATGTTCGCCCAGATTTCCAAAAGTCATTAGCGATGAAAGTAGTATTGCCAAAGGCAAAGCCATTGGAATAGTTGTTAGCGAAAAATAAAAAAATAATTTTGAAAGTACTCCAGCAGATAAACCTTTGCCCACAAAATCATCAATGTATTTAAAAATAAACATCATAAAAAACACAAACATGGCAATGAAAAAAGTCATCACAAATGGACCAACGTATGATTTTACAATAAATTTATGAAGTGTTTTCATTTCTATTTAATTGCCTCAAAGGCTCACAAATATAACAATAAGTGTGCTATATTTGTTCATTGCAAAATGATTGCAAAAAGCTGATTGTATGAAACATTTTTTTTCCTCCAAAACATTTCCTTTTTGGTTATTTACAATTTCTTGTGTTTTAATTTTAATCATTTCTCAACTCATACAAGATGGTGTGTTTATGGATGGAATGTTATATATCAGTGTTTCTAAAAATTTAGCTGATGGATTAGGAAATTTTTGGGAACCACATTTTAGCAAAACAGTAATGCCAGTGTTCCAAGAACAGCCACCACTTTACTTTGGTTTGTTAGCATTGTTTTACAAAATTTTTGGAACAAGCATGTATGTTGAGCGTTTATTTTGTTTCACATGTTTATTGTTCACACTTTTTTTTATTCATAAAATTTGGAAAAATTTATTTGCAAACGATGAAACTGCCAGTAAAAATAGCTGGTTGCCACTACTTTTTTTTATAACTATTCCTGTTTGTTTTTGGGCATATAGCAATCACGTTGAAGAAACGGTGATGACATTATTTGCAACAATGGCTGTGTATTATACAAGCAATGCGCTTTTTAGAAAAGAAAATATAATTTTCAATCTTATTCTTGCAGGAATTTGTGTTTTTCTTTCAAGTTTAACCAAAGGAATTCAAGGCTTATTTCCAATAACAGCAGTTTTTTTTTACTGGTTGATAAACAAAAATTTATCCTTCAAAAAAAACATTTTATATTCTGTTGTTCTTGTGGGAACGCCTGTATTCATATATGCTTTGCTCATTGTATCAAATAATCATATATACGATATTTTCAAAATGTATTTTGAAAACAGATTAGGAAAAGCGTTTGTTACAGGCGAACATAATACTACGGATAATCATTTTGAAATTGGCATTCGTTTGTTTACCGAATTGATTCCTATGTTTGGTTTAATGTTGATTATTTTTTTAATTAACTTAAAATTCAAAACTCAAAAAGAAGAAAAAACAAACAACCAAAAACTATATTGGCTATTACTAATAGGGTTTTCAGGAGCATTGCCATTGATGACAACTCTTGAACAAAGAGGATTTTATTTGGTAACTTCTTTTCCTCTTTTTGCACTCGCAGGTGCCGTTTTTGTTTCTAACAAAATGAAATTTTTGATAGAAAAAATAAATTTACAAGGTTCGTTTTATAAATACAGCAAATGGATAATGTCAATTGTGCTTTTGTTTTCAACCATTTATACTTTTTCAAAGGTTGGAGAAACAAAGCGCGACAAGGAGTTATTGCACGATGTGTATGCCATCGGAAAAGTAATTCCGAAAGGTGAAATTGTTTGTATTCCAAACGAAATTTATAACGACTGGAATTTTCAAACCTATATGGTTCGATTTAATTATATAAGCCTAAAAGCAAGTAATAATGGTTGTAACTATTTTATAACACGAAAAGATTTGTCGAAAGATTTAGTTCCAAAAGAATACGAATTGGATACTTTAAAAACAGAATTTTTAGATGTGTATATTCTAAAAAAATAACCTGCGGGCAATTTTTATAATTTCAATTTTTTAGCAATTAATTTCGATTGATTTGAAATTTTCAAGAGATAAATTCCACCACTTATATTGCTAATTGGAATAATTACTTTCTCTATTTTTTCAACTGTTTTTTCTGATGAAGAATAAACTTTTTTTCCTAACATATCAAACAATTCAACATTTAAAATGTTTGAATATCCTGTATTCACAATCACTTCCAAGCTTCCTTGTTCTGCACTTGCAGTGGTATTTATAATTGCCAATTCATTGTTTTCACCTCCACATTCATTTCTGTTTAACGAAACAATATTGCTGTATTTATAATCACCATTGTAATCGGTT
>JAYTXX010000135.1:0-19110 GCA_043742725.1 Bacteroidota bacterium
GAAATAATTTCAATCCCATATTTTTTATCATCGATGCTGAACGTAAGTGGTTGATCAGCGAATGTTTTTAAAGTATCTAACAATAATTTTGCTGGAACAGCAATACTACCGGAATCTTTTGATTCGATATTGATAGCTGTTGTCATTGTAGTTTCCAAATCAGAAGCAGAAATTTTCAACTGATTTTTATCTATTTCGAATAAAAAATTATCTAAAATAGGTAGTGCATTATTTGAATTGAGCACACCATTTATGGCTTGTAATTGTTTTAACAATGAAGTACTAGAAACTATAAATTTCATATCCGTAATATTTTAATTTGGTTTGTAAAAATGTAAAATTTGAATAGCAAATGTAATGTAATTATGTAAAAAATGAAGACAGTAAACAATTTTAGTTTCAAAACTTTTTAACAAATTATTTACTCGGCTATTTTCGCTTTTTGTTCGCTAAATTTTAGGCTTTTGAAGTGCATTGCCCGATTGAGCATTGGGCTTTCCAGTCTTGTTTTGAAAATAATCTGCGCGTGGCATTATTTTTCCAAAAACATAATATTGTAAAATCACAAAATCTTTAGTATTGTCCACAAGTCCATCCATGCGCTCAAGGTCAAAAACAATTAGCTTTCCATCGGCATCATACAAACCTTGACGTTTTGGCCAACGTGCATAAAAGGTAACTTTATTTTTTTTGCCACTTTTGTTGGTAACCGTAAGAATGTTGATTGGCTTTGATTTTAGCACCGAATCAATTTGATTTTGTTTGATGCTTTCTTCAAATGATTCAAAACTCAATTGCTGAAAATATGATAAATACTGCTTTACAGCAATAGGGTCAATATTTTCAATAGATTTATTGTCCAACAGCATTTTCACATCATAGTCGTTGTTTCCTTTTATAGTAAGCTCGTAGCCATATTCAGTATTGTAAGGCGTTTCCAATTTTACAGAAGCAATATCATTCGGATTGTATTGATAAACTGTTCTATCTCTCCACGCTTTTTCGGAAGTAAAATAACGTGTGGTTAAGTACCCTTCAAATCCTGGAATATATGTTACAAAGGGTTTTGCAGATGGTTGCATTGTTTCCAAATTAATCATAATCATAAAAGTTCCTGTTTGATCTTGCGTTTCTGTTCCAACATAATACGCTTTTACAAGTTTTTCACCTTGATAAATTTCGCATCTCACAGCTTTAGCCGCAATACGTTTTATTACATTGTTTTGTCCTTTTTTGCTTACTGGTTCCTTCACATCTATTTTACGAATAGTCATTAGCAGTGTTTGAATAGCATCTATTCTTGCAGTGTATTTTCCATTTACGGTCCAATTGGTTGGAGATTTTCGTTCAAGTGTAACAGACTTTCCTTCTTTATCTGCCAAAAATATTTTAGTAATAGATGCAGTATCTTCCACCGCAAAATCACGCAAAGTTTTTTTGATAGTACTATTGTTATTATTTACAATAAACCAAAAAGAAATACTTCCTAAAATAATAACAAGTATGATTGCGATTTTATTTCGTTTCATGTTTTTTAAATTTAAGTAAAAACTAAATAGCGTATTTGCGTTTGCGCCTCCAATAATGGAACAAACCATAAATAACAATTGCTAATAATGGAAGCATTGTGTTTATCAATTGCCATTTCAATCGTTCAAGTCTAACTTTTTTCTTGTTGAGCAATCGCAATGTTAATTCGCGCGAACGAACACTTATTAAACCCGAGTCATCGCATAAATAATTAATGCAATTCAAAATAAAATTTTTGTTCCCGTAGGTTTGATTGGTGTATTTATCATAACCAAGTGGATATGCTTTTCCAGAAGAATGTTGCACATCATTTTTAATTACATCACCATCAGAAATCACAATCATTTTTGTATTTGCGCCATGTTCTTTAAATCCAATAGCACTATCAGTAGCTATTTGCGGAGGAATACGATTTTTATACAACGATTCAAATTCTCCTTCAAGCAAAACAGCAATTGATTGAAATGAGTTTGTAAATTGCTTTTCATCAGGTTGAAAACGCAAATAATTCAAACTCACACGCACAGGCGCATTGAGCACTTTGGTATATTTTGACGATTGTAACAAAATGTTTTTTGTAATTCCTTTTGCAGAAACGGTATCTATGCTTGCACCAAATTCCATTTTTATTACTTCCAAATTTTTCACAATTGGATGATTGCTTGTTGGCATTATCAAGGGAGAAAAAATCCAAGGCGTTAATTCAAAACGAGGCTGTTCTCCTCGCAATGCTTTGTTAACAGGTATTGCAGCGCATTGAATATCTAACAACATTGTTGGATTAATTCGTACACCATATTTAAAAAACATATCATCTAAATTCAAGTTATAAGGAATAGCCATTGTTTCGGCTTTTCTACTTAAGCTATCCAAACTGGTGTTCAAAGGGTCAATCACCCAAAGAATTTTTCCACCTTTCATCACAAATTGGTCAATAATAAATTTATCTTTTTCGGAAAAAGAGGTATCGGGTTTTGCAATAATGATTGCTTTTAAACCATTCAAGGCATTTAATCGCTCGTTTATTCTTACACGTTTTACATCATAAAAATTACTCAACTCCTCTGTTATGTCTTTTACTCCAAGTGTATCTAATTCTCCATGTCCTTCAACAAAGCCTATTTGCGGACGAATAACAGTAGTTAAATTACGTATGCAACTTGCAAATTCATATTCCAATGCTTGAATAGAATTATTTAATTGTCCTTCTGATGACTGTCCTGCTTGAGTTTTGAGAAGTTGCCAAGGAGTTTCTCTATTTCTATAAGAAACAATTGCACCAGGAAAAAGTATTTGTTGAGACGTTCCATTTTCTTCTTTCACTTCCAAGTTGGTTGGCTGCAATCCTTTATCGAAGAGTTGTTTGTAAATTTCGTTTTGTTGTTTTTTATCTTGATTAGCCGATGGATTGATAAATTCATATTCAATATTTCCGTTGGAATACGCTCTAAATTCGTCCAACATTTCTTTTGTTTCATTTCTCAAACGCTTGAAACCAGAAGGAAAATCGCCTTCCAAATAAACTTTTACATAAACTACATCATCAATGTTTGCTAATAATTTTTTGGTGGCATCAGAAAGTGTGTAACGTTTTTCGGAAGTCAAATCAAAACGATGAAACACAAAAGAGCCCACAAAATTGACCATCACCAAAATAATGATTCCCAATGTTAATGCAGTTAAATCTCGTTTTTTGTTTTTAGAATTCATCAATCGTTTTTATAATTTACCATTTTCTACTTTCAAGCACAGTGCGTGTTGCCAGTATAAACAATGCAATTAAACTCAAATAATAAATAATATCTCTTGTATCAATTACTCCTCGGCTCATTGAAATGTAATGCTCGTTTATTCCTAAAGCAAGAATAATATTATCCACTTTTCCGAACAATGCAAATGAACTGATGTAGTCAAAACCTGTGTAAATAAAAAAGCATAAAAACAATGCTAAAATAAATGACACTACTTGATTATCGGTAATGGCTGATGCAAAAATTCCAATGGCAACAAATGCAGCTCCCAAAAACAATAAACCAATGTAAGAGCCCCACATTCCGCCCGTATCAATATTTCCAGCCGGACTACCAAGTTGGTGAACAGAATAATAATAAATTAATGTTGGAAGCAATGAGAACAAAACTAAAATAAATCCAGCCAAATATTTTGCAACAATTATTTGCAAATCAGTGAGTGGGCGAGTGAGTAATAATTCTATTGTTCCTGCTTTTTTTTCATCAGCAAACGAACGCATTGTAATAGCAGGAATTAAAAATAAAAATACCCAAGGTGCTATTATAAATAAAGGGTCAATGTTAGCATAGCCATTATCCAATACATTTGAATCGGTTTGTAGCACCCACATAAAAATTCCTATTACCAACAAAAAAACAACGATGGTAATGTATCCAATAAGTGAACTTAAAAAACTACGAATTTCTTTTTTTAATAGTGTAAGCATAATCGGGTGCTAAAATACTATTTTAATGCAATGGTGGGGATGTTTTTGCATTGCGAAAATACGGATTAATATGCGATGTAATGTTAAAAAATTATAAATCCATCTGAAATAAAAAAAATCCTTGCTAAAAAATTTAACAAGGATTTTAAAAATTTCTAAAATAATCCATTTATTTCTGCATCAATTTTATTGATAATGGCACCAAGGTCTTCAGCGTTCTCTGAAAAATTATTGTTGTCCACATCAATGATTAAAATTTTTGCTTTTTTGTTTTCTTGTTCATAGGAACTAATGAATGCTTCGTATCGTTCATTCAATCTTTTCAAGTAATCCAAGCGAATTGCATTTTCATAATCTCGTCCACGTTTTTGAATTTGATTTACTAAAGTTGGAACCGAAGCACGCAAATAAATTAATAAATCGGGTGGTGAAATAAATGATTCCATCAATTTGAATAACGCATAATAATTTTCAAAATCACGCGTTGTCATCAATCCCATTGCATGAAGATTGGGTGCAAAAATATATGCATCTTCATAAATTGTTCTATCTTGAATAACCGTTTTTCCGCTCTTGCGAATTTGTTGTACTTGCCCAAAACGACTGTTCAAAAAATACACTTGCAAGTTGAACGACCAACGCTGCATGTCTTCATAAAAATCATTCAAATAAGGATTGTCATCAGCATCTTCAAAGTGTGCTTGCCATTTATAATGTTTTGATAAAAGTGTGGTAAGTGTAGTTTTTCCCGAACCGATATTTCCTGCTATTGCTATGTGCATAAGTAATTTGAATAAATAATTTAATATTTTTTAAAACCGAAAACGAAAATACAAATTCTAACTTGCTATGCAAGAAAAAAAATAAAAATTGTGAATAAGTTTTTTACTCTGCGGTGTAAATAGAAATGTTATTTGTGGTTTGTATCAGTAGCAATCCCATTCCTAATCTATAATTTAAGAAATCAGAAACAGGCATTTCAAATTGTTTTTCTTCAGTTGTTTTTATGTTGTATGCTCTCGCTTTTTTATTTTCAATAAAATAAACCCAATCGCCTATAACTTCTATTTTTTCTGCATTTTTTACAGCAATAGTTTTGTAATATGTTCCATAAATATCAAAAATTAAAATTCCTGTTGATGGATTATTCAAATAAATTTTGTTGTCGTGTTCCAGTAAAAAATTTGGTTGCAAATCTAAATTTAACAATGCGTTTAAATTTTCTGTTTGATGACTTACATTGTATGAAATATCCAATTGAAGCAATGCAAAATTTTGTTGATTGTAAATCCAAACAGAATTATTCTGCGATGCGCAAATGAGTTGCACTTGCTGATAGCCTAACTTATCAAAACTGATAGGCTCACCAGTTAAACTTAATGTATTATCTAAAAACATTCCTTGCGAAAAGTTTTTATAAAACACCAGTATTTTCAACATATTTGAGGCATCTACGAAATCAATATTGCCTAAATTTTTATTGCTGTATTTATAAAGTTCTTTTCCTGTTTTATCAAACTTTATTAATTCATTTTCTTTCACAACATAAATATTACTTTGATTATCTGTTGTAAAAAAATTTGCACTTACATTAATTGTTTTCAAAAGATTGAATTTGTTTTGTGCAAACAGAGAAGAAGAAATAAATAAAAATATGGAAATAAATTTTTTCATTTTTAGTTTTTCAAAACGATGTTCTAAATTAACAATAATTATGCTACATTATTCTATGTTTACCATTTTCAAAATTTCTTCCACATGTTTTCTATCGTTTGATAAACGTGGTATTTTGTGTTGTCCACCCAATTTGTTTTTCGATTCCAACCATTTGTAAAAAGTATTTTGCGGAAGCATTTTTACAATCGGTTTTTTCAATGCAAGGTTTTGATATCGTTTTGCTTCATAGTCCGAATTGATTGATTTCATTGCGTTATCGAGCATTTCAATAAAATATTCAATATTGCTTGGCTGTTTTTCAAATTCAATCAACCATTCGTGTGCGCCATTTTCATTGCCATTCATGTAAATTGGAGCAACAGTATATTCTCTTATTTCCGCATTCGATTTTTCACAAGCTATCAGCAAAGCCTTGTCGGCATTGTCCACAATAATTTCTTCGCCAAAAGCATTTATAAAATGTTTTGTTCGTCCTGTAATTTTAAAACGAAAAGGATGCAAAGAAGTAAACTTAATTGTATCGCCCAATTTGTATCGCCAAAGTCCTGCATTGGTTGATATTACTATTGCGTAGTTGGTATCTAATTTCACTTCATCTAATGAAAGTGTTTGAGGAAATTCATTTTCAAATGCTGTCATTGGAATAAATTCATAATAAATTCCATAGTCGAGCATCAATAAAAGTTCATCAGAATTTCGTTGGTCTTGAATTCCAAAAAAGCCTTCCGTTGCATTGTACAACTCCAAATAATTCAAATCTGATTTGTTAAATATTTTTTTGAATTGTTCTTTGTACGGACTAAAATTTACACCGCCATGAAAATAAACTTCCAAGTTGGGCCACACTTCTGCAATTGATTTTTTATCCGATTTTTCCATCACTTTTTTCATAATCAATAGCATCCAAGAAGGAACACCAGCAAGGCTTACCATATTTTCATTAATGGTAGTTTCAGCAAGTTTTTCTAATTTTTCGTCCCACTTATCCATCAATGCAATTGATAAATCGGGAGCTCTAAAAAACTCTGCCCACATTGGTAAATTATTAATTACAATAGCCGACAAATCGCCATTTTGAGATTCATAACCATTATTAAAATCGGTAACCAAACTACCTGCTAATGCTAAATTTTTTCCTGTAAATAATTGTGTGTTTGGATTTATAGAGCAATGAATTGCAATCATATCACGACCTCCATTGTAATGACAGTTTTCTAAACTCTCTTGACTTACTGGAATAAATTTACTTTTATCATTTGTTGTTCCCGAAGATTTTGCAAACCATTTTATGTCCGAATGCCATAAAATATTTTGTTCGCCTTGTCGAACCCTATCAATAAAAGGTTTAAGCGTTTCGTAATCTTGTAGTGGAATATTTTTTTTGAATTGTTCGTGATTTGAAATTTCCGAAAAATTATATTTTTTACCAAATTCTGTATCCTTTGCCGAAGTAATTAATTTTCGCAACCATTCATTTTGCACATCGTGTGGGTACTTCATAAAAAGTTCTATTTGATGCATCCGCTTTAGCATCCACCAACTTGCAATTGAATTTATTACTGACATTTTCTAATTATATTGTTGAATTGTTATATGATTATATTGTTGCCTTACTCTAATGTTCTATACTAATTTTTCAAACAATATAACTATATAACTATATTCTGTTTTCTATTTGTAAAATAATTTTCAATTTCATTTAAAGACAATGTATTGAAACACATTTCTTTTGTGAGCATTCCTTTTCGTGCAACGCAAGTTCCATAATACATATCATAATAGCCTTGCTTTTCGTGCGCATCGGGATTGATTGAAATTTTTACATTTTTTTCCAAACAATAATGTATCCAGCGCCAATCAATATCCAAGCGATACGGATGTGCGTTTAATTCTATCACCACATTGTTTTCAGCACAAGCATCAATTATTTTTTTGTGATTGATTGGATAGCCCGCACGCGATAATAATAATCTTCCTGTTGGATGTCCAAGTATAGTTGTGTAAGGATTTTCAATTGCTTTGAGCAAACGTGCAGTTGCTTTTTCTTCATTCATTTTTAAATTTGAATGTACGGAAGCAACAATAAAATCAAATGTTTCGAGAATATTGTTTTCATAATCCAATGAACCATCATTTAAAATATCACTTTCTATTCCTTTAAAAATTTTGAAGGGCGCAAGTTGTTTGTTCAATAAATCAATTTCTAAATGTTGTGCTATAATTTTTTCAGATTTCATTCCACTTGCATAAAAAGCAGATTGCGAATGGTCGCAAATTCCAAGATATTCATAACCCAATTCTTTGCAATACACTGCCATTTCTTTCAATGAATTTAATCCATCGCTGTACGTGCTATGATTATGCAAAATGCCTCGCAAATCTGTAAATTCAATTAGTTTGGGGATTTTGTTTTCTTTTGCAAGAGAAATAATTTCAGTTGATTCGCGCAACTCTGGTTCTATAAATTGAATGTGATTGAAAGAAAAAATAGCTTCTTCGCTTTCCACTTTATCAGGATATTTAAAATCCGAAATTGGAAACGCTTGTGCTGCTGTTGTTTCAAAAAGTGTTGTATAAAAATCAGTTTCAGCACATGTAATTATTTTTATTTTCACATTTCTTGTGTTCGCTATTTCATCACTATTTACAGTACTTGTAGCGGCAATTAAAATTTCAATTTCATCAATCACTTCACATTTTCTACGCATTGCGCCTGTGAGCGAAACAAGCGTTGTGTTATATTTTTGTTTTAAATGTTCTACTAATTCATTTGCAAAATTTTCAATTGATGCGTAATGAAATTTACCAATATTGCTTTGAAAAAATTCGATTTGTTTTTTTACTTCTGCTTGTGTTTTTGCACCAAAACCTTTAAGTGTAATTAACCTGTTTTCATTGCAAGCATAAAGCAATTCGCCCACACTTTCAATTTCCAATTCTTTCCAAAGCTGACGAACTTTTTTAGGTCCAATTCCTTTTATGCGAAGCATTTCCACAACACCACCAGGCGTTTTATCAAGCATTTCGGAAAGTTCTTTTAAATTTTCGGTGGTTTGTAATTCGTGAATTTTTGCAGCAATTCCTTTTCCAATTCCTTCAATTTGCTCTAATTCTTTTAGCGATTTTTCTTGCAAATCAATATCGGGTTTGTCTAACTTGTAAGCCGCATTGGCAATGGATTTTATCTTGAATGGGTTTTCTTCATGAAGCTCCATTAATTGAGCTGTAATTTTTAAAGCTTTTGCAATTTCTTCAGTAGTCATTACCTATTTTTTCTGGTTATACAAATATGATGAAAATAATTTGTTCTGTTAGTTTGTTTTTTACCTTTGGCAAAATGAATAATACATACCTCATACTTGGCGGAAACAAAGGCGACAAACTGCAAAATTTACAAACTGCATTACAATTAATTGAAAGTACAATTGGTAAAATTATTTTGAAATCAGATGTTTTTGTTACTGCTGCTTGGGGAAACGCCAATCAGCCTGATTTTGTAAATCAAGCAATTTGTGTTGAAACTATTTTTTCGGCAACTGATTTATTAGAAACTATTTTAAATATTGAAAAACAATTGGGGAGAATTCGTACCGAAGAAAAATGGCAGGAACGAACTATGGATATTGATATTTTATTTTTCAATAATGAAATAATAAATACATTGCATTTAAAAGTTCCACATCCACATTTACAAAAACGAAATTTTGTACTAGTTCCAATGGCACAAATAGCAAGTGATTTGGAACATCCTGTTTTTAAAAAAAGCATTTCAACTTTGCTCCAAGAATGTAGTGATGAACTTAAAGTAATAAAGCAATAAATGAATTGAAGCATGTTGGAAAAAACGGAAAAATATAATTTTATTGCCATTGAAGGAAACATTGGAGCAGGCAAAACTACTTTAGCAACAATGCTTTCGGAGGATTTTAATACACGATTAATTTTAGAACAATTTGCCGACAATCCATTTTTACCAAAATTTTATACCGAACCCGAAAAATATGCTTTTCCGCTTGAGTTGTCATTTTTAGCCGAACGCTATCATCAACTGAAAAACGAATTGACAAAACAAGATTTGTTTAAACCTCAACTTATTTCGGATTACTATTTTTTGAAATCATTGATTTTTGCAAAAGCCAATTTAAGTATTGATGAGTATGATTTGTATTCCAAACTTTTTCACATCATAAACGATTCGTTGCCAAAACCCGATTTGTTTGTTTATCTCTATCATTCAATAGAGCGATTGCAAGAAAACATAAAAAAAAGAGGAAGAAGTTATGAGCAAAATATTTCTGATGATTATTTAATAAAAATACAAACTGCTTATTTTGATTTTATGAAGCAAATTCCGGAAGTACGCGTTTTGGTGATTGATGTCAATCACATTGATTTTGCAAACGATGTTGAACAATATCAAAAGTTGGCTAAAATCATCAACACTTCTTATGATGTTGGAATAACAAGGGTTACAGCATAAATTTGTGTTATAAAAAATGCTTAAGCACATTATAATCAAACAAAAGCTTTCATTATTTGTAAAATTTCATTACTTTCGCACCTTATTATAGTATAAAAAATAAACAACAAATTTTAGAAAGAACTAACTAATTAATTAAAATGAAAAAGCAAACATTACAAACAATAAGTTTAGCAGTAGTTACGGCTATTGCTTTAACCTCTTGTACCGGCTTAGGTAAATTGGTAAAAAATGCCGATAAAATTACCTACAAAGCTACACCAGATCCAATGGAAATGCACGGAGATAGTGTAGGAGTAAGCATTTCGGGAACTTATCCACCAAAATTATTTCCTAAAAAAGCTACTGTAACAGTTACACCAGTTATTAAATACAATGGCGGAGAAAAAGCATTAAAACCAATTGTTTTAAATGGAGAAAAAGTGGAGGGCGGAACTGGAACAAAAATAGGTTATGACAAAGGAGGTAATTTTTCATATACATCTGATAAAGTTGCTTATATGCCAGAAATGAAAATGGCTACATTGGAATTGAGAGCTACAGGTGCTGTTAAGAAAAAAACAAAAGATTTGCCAGCTAAAAAAATTGCTGACGGAACAATTGTTACACCACTGTTAGTTAAAAATGATGAGAAAGCATTGATGGCAAAAGACAACTTTGTGAAAGTAACTCCTCAAACAAATACTGCTGAAATATTTTTTGTTATCAATCAATCACAAGTTCGTGGAAGTGAGTTGAACAACGAAAGCAATAAAGCATTGAAACAATTTGTTGCAAGTTCAGTTACAAACCCAAATATTGTTTTCAAAAATATGAATGTTTCAGCTTACGCCTCACCAGATGGAGAGTTGACTCGTAATGCTAATTTAGCTGAAGATCGCGCCAAAGAAGCTACAAAATCAATGATGGCAATGTTCAAAGACAAAAAAACTAAATTGGATGCAGGAAAAGACGAAGCATTTTATAACAAAGTTACAACTGCTGAAGATTGGGATGGATTCAAAAAAGCAATGGAAGCTTCTACAATTGCTGACAAAGATTTAATCTTACGTGTTTTAACAATGTATCCTGATGGAGATGTTCGCGAAAAAGAAATCAAAAATTTATCGAAAACATACACTGAAGTTGCAGATAAAATTTTACCAAAATTGCGCAGAGCAGTATTAACATTAAATACTGATTTGAAAAGTCGTACAGATGAACAAATTTCTAAATTGGCAATGTCATCTCCTGATAGCTTATCAGTAGAGGAAATTTTATATGCAGCAACACTAACAAGCGATATCAACACAAAATTAGATATCTACAAAAAAGCTGAAGCAAAATATGCTTCTGACTGGAGAACATCTAACAATGTAGGTTATATTTATTTATTGCAAAACAAATTGCAAGATGCTCAAACTGAATTGAAAAAAGCAGATGCATTATCAGCAAATAATCCTATTGTGAAAAACAATTTAGGAATTTGTGCACGTTGGAGCGGAGACAGAAAAGCGGCAATGGATTTATACAAATCTGCTACTGCTGCTGGAAGTGAACCAACTTACAATATGGGAATCATTGAAATTCAAAATGGAAACTATGCAGCAGCCGTTTCTGATTTTGGAAGTGTAAACTCATTCAATTCTGCATTAGCAAAATTATTAAATGGAAATGCTGATGGAGCAGTTTCAACACTTGATGCTTCAACAACAGATAAAGAAACCGCTTCGGCTTATTATTTAAGAGCAATTGCTGCTGCCCGTCAAAGCAAAGCAGATGTTGCGATAAGTAATTTGAAAATAGCAATTGAAAAAGATGCTTCGATGAAGCAAATGGCAAAAGAAGATGCAGAGTTTATCAAAATGCGTGATAATGCTGATTTTAAAGCATTAGCAAACTAAACTAAAAATACAACAATTGAAGATGCTCTACACATAATGTGTAGGGCATTTTTTTTATAACGATATTATTGTAAATTTGTTATCAATGAAACAAAGTACAAATAAGCTATTCGTTTTTTTTAGAACATTTGCTTTTATAGCATTGTGTACTTTTTTATTTATTCAATCATCTCCAAAATCAATTGGAACACTGAATGATAAAAAACTGATTCTTTCCGATACATCATCCGATTATTATTTGGAATTAAAAGGCATTGTTCGTCAATCGAAAGGAAATATAGATGCTCAAAGAAAGGCGGTTGATAGTGCACTCATCACGCTATATGTGAATGATATTCCTTATTCGGAAATATGGACAAACAAAAAAGGAAAGTGTATTTTTAAATTGGCTCTCGATAAGGTATATAAAGTGGAGGTTTCAAAAAAAGGATTCGTAACAAAATTTTTTGAAGTAAACACTAAAGTTCCTGCAAAAAAAAGGGATGCATTTATTTTTAATTTCGATATTGATATTTTTGAAGAAGTGAAAGGATTAAATGTTTCGGTATTGCAAAAACCCATTGCAAAAGTTGCATACGCTGCATTAGAAGAGCAATTTGCTTACGATACTCGTTATACAGGTAGTATTAATTTTGAACTAAAAAAAATGTATAAAGATTATTATTTGTTTCAAAAAATAGAGGCGGACTCTTTGGATAAAACCGAACCGAACCGATAATAATTATTTTATTTTGTGATATAAATCCCACATCACTATTCCCACACTTACCGATATATTTAACGAATGTTTAGTACCCACTTGTGGAATTTCAATAACATCAGTACTTGCATCTATTACTTCTTGATCAACACCTTTCACTTCATTACCAAATATAATTGCTAATTTTTGTTTTCTGCTTGGCATAAAATTATTAAGCATAATTGCAGATTGTGCTTGCTCAATGGCATACACCAAAAAATTATCTTTTTTCAATTGTTCCACAGCTTCTAATGTAGTTTTAAAGTATTTCCAAGTAATACTTTCGGTAGCACCCAGTGCTGTTTTTTGAATTTCTTTATGTGGAGGAGTTCCTGTAATACCACATAAATAAACCGCTTCCACCAAAAATGCATCAGCAGTTCTAAACACAGAACCAACATTGTTTAAACTACGAACATTGTCTAAAACAATAACAATAGGTGTTTTAGATGAATGTTTAAATTCATCTATCGATTTTCTTCCTAACTCTTCGTTCAATAGTTTTTTCATTTCTATAATTTACTTCAATGAATATACAAGAAAATTTTCATCATTATAAACAATGCTCAATGATTTTGATAAATCAACAACATTTTCATTGTGTTTGTTTATAAAAATAAATTTACACCCGTTTTGCTTTATCTCTGAAAGATATGCCGAGCTTGACAATTGAATATCATCAACTGTCCAACCTCTACGATGTAAAAAATAAATTTGTTGTGGTCCTTGACCTCCATTGGTTAAAAATAAATCATTTTTAGAAGAAAATTTGTCTGTAATTTTTTCCATTTTCAATTTATATTTTTCAGAATCTTTAATTCTAAAATCGTGTTGCTGATTTAAAATCGCTTCAAAAATTAATAAACTTAACAAACCTATTTTTATTATTTTATTATTTATCTGTTCTAATGAAAATGCTGCAACAAAAGCCATTACAGGAACGTAAGGTATTACATAATAATTATGAACTGAAAACACAAAACCTGTTTTGGCAATAAACAAAATAAAAAACAGTGTGCTTATAACAAAAATGGAAATCATTATTTTTTGTTTTTGTTTGAATACAAAAAACAAACCAGCTAAAAACAGTGCAAAAGCAATAAAACTTTGTAAAGCGCTAAAATAAAATTTTTCTAATGTATCGGGTGCATAAGAAATTAATTCTGAAAATCCTTCCATTAACTCTTTTGGAAAATACAACTGAAAACCATAATTGGCAAGCAAATAAGGCACCCAATAAAAATACCACAGATACATTATTGTTAAAACAAAAAATCCCGTTATAGAAATAATTATTTTTTGTATAATCTTTATTTCCCTATCAACAAAAGAAATTACAAGCACACTCAATAAATATAAAGCAGGAATTTTACACAAAATAGCTACTGATGAAAAGAGAAAAAATAAAATTAAATTCAGAAATCGTTTTTCATATAAATAAACAAATCCGTTGTAAATACCTATAAAAACAAGGGACATACAAAAAGTATCAGGCATTGATTTTCGTGAAAACGCAAACCAAATAGATACTAATAAAATAAGTGATGCATAAAAAGCATGTGATTCTGAAAAAAATCGTTTTACGATTTTATAAAAATAGAATATACCAATAGAAGAAACTATCAAATTAATTAACCTACCATACCAATGTGTGTAGCCAAATAATTTAGCAGTCAAGTAAATTAAATAATTAAACAACGGAAATTCGGAACCAATAATTCCTGTTTTATTTCCATCCATATCAATTCGAGGAAATAAAATGGAATTATCTATTTCTAAAAAATTTCGAGCAATCATATTGGAAGCGATTGTCGCCAATTATGTCCTATTTCCAAAGGCGCATTGGTAATACCATACAGCCGCATTATAAAAAAAAGCAGAATCCAAAAACGAATATCGCATATCCATTTTTGCTTAAAAAGCTGAATAGTATTTTTTAAAAAGCGCCTCATAAATTGCAAACAAAGCTAAAAAACAATTATTCAAAAACTGTTAAAAACTTTAGAATAGCAATGTAAATAGGTTTTGTATTTTTCCGAATTATGACAGCGAAAAATAGAAGTATGATTAAAAGTGCAACAGCGGAAACAGAAACTCCGTTGATGAAACAATACAATACCATTAAAGCAAAATATCCCGATGCATTGTTATTATTTCGTGTTGGCGATTTTTATGAAACATTTGGCAGTGATGCAGTAAAAACTGCAAACATCTTGGGAATCGTTTTAACGAAACGTGCAAATGGTTACGCATCTTTTATTGAATTGGCTGGATTTCCGCATCATTCGCTGGATACGTATCTTCCAAAATTAGTTCGTGCAGGACAACGAGTTGCTATTTGCGACCAACTGGAAGACCCAAAAATGACGAAAACTATTGTAAAACGTGGTGTTACAGAATTAGTAACTCCTGGTGTTTCCTACAACGATAAAGTACTCGACCATAAAGCAAATAATTTTTTAGCATCTGTTTTTATTGGCGATAAAATTTGCGGTGTTTCTTTTTTAGATGTTTCAACTGGAGAATTTTTTATTGCACAAGGTTCTTTGGAGTATATAGATAAGCTATTACAGAGTTTTCGTCCAAGCGAAATATTATTTCAAAAGAATAAGAAAAAAATATTTATTGAAACTTTTGGAGATAAATTTTATACCTATGGATTAGATGATTGGGCTTTCACAACTGAATTTGGAAATGAAACATTATTAAAACATTTTGGAACAAAATCACTAAAAGGTTTTGGAATTGAAAACCTTGAACAAGGCATTATTGCTGCTGGTGCAGCACTTCATTATTTAGCAGATACTGCACACGATAAAGTAAAACACATCAGTACTATTTCTCGCATTGAAGAAGAAAAATATGTTTGGCTCGATAGATTCACCATCAGAAATTTAGAGTTGTTTAGTTCGCATAATGATAATGCAAAAACACTTATTCATATTATTGACGAAACGGTTTCGCCAATGGGTTCACGAATGTTAAAGCGTTGGTTGGCATTACCATTAAAGGATAAAGCGCCTATTGATGAACGATTAGAAGTAGTTGATTATTTTTTATCAAATTCAGAAATAAATACACACATTGTTGAACAACTTAAACTAATTGGAGATTTAGAACGAATTATTTCAAAAGTAGCAACTGCACGTATTTCGCCAAAAGAAGTAGTTCAACTGAAACGTGCATTAACAGCCATTGAACCCATAAAAATTGCTTGTGAAAATTCTAAAAATAAATCGTTACAAAAAATTGGAGAACAACTTAATCCTTGCAAAACTGTAATAGAACGAATTGAAAAAGAAATAATGCCCGACCCTCCATACCTTGTTAATAAAGGAAATGTGATTGCTGAAGGTGTGAATGTAGAGCTAGATGATTTGCGAAAAATTTCATTTTCAGGAAAAGATTATTTGTTACAAATTCAACAACGTGAAATTGAACGAACAGGAATAACATCGTTGAAAGTAGCATTTAACAATGTGTTTGGCTATTATTTAGAAGTTACCAATTCGCATAAAGATAAAGTTCCAAGTGATTGGATGCGCAAACAAACGCTTACTAATGCCGAGCGTTACATCACTCCCGAACTGAAAGAATATGAAGAAAAAATATTAGGTGCAGAAGAAAAAATTTCAGCGTTGGAAATAAAATTATTTACCGATTTGGTAATTGATTTGAGTGATTATATTTCTGTAATACAACTGAATGCTTCATTAATAGGGCGATTGGATTGTTTGTTATCATTTGCTACCATTGCTTTAAAAAACAATTATGTTCGTCCACACATTAACGAAAGCAATGTGTTGGATATAAAAAATGGGCGACATCCCGTTATTGAAAAACAATTACCAATTGGCGAAGAATATATTGCAAACGATGTTTATTTGGATAATGAAACGCAACAAATTATTATTATCACAGGACCAAACATGTCGGGAAAGTCAGCATTGTTGCGCCAAACAGCATTGATTGTTTTGATGGCACAAATGGGAAGTTTTGTTCCTGCAAAACATGCAAACATTGGTTTGGTAGATAAAATTTTTACACGTGTTGGTGCATCCGATAATATTTCATCTGGAGAATCTACATTTATGGTAGAGATGAATGAAACAGCATCTATCTTAAATAATTTATCAAACCGAAGTTTAATTTTATTAGATGAAATCGGTCGTGGAACAAGTACGTATGATGGTATTTCAATTGCTTGGGCAATTGCTGAATTTATTCATGAACATTCTTCCGCAAAAGCGAAAACATTATTTGCCACACATTATCACGAATTAAATGAAATGGCAAACTCGATGTCCCGCATCAAAAATTTTAATGTTTCTGTAAAAGAAGTTGGAAATAAAATTTTGTTTATGCGTAAACTTGTTGCTGGTGGAAGCGAACACAGCTTTGGTATTCACGTTGCAAAGATGGCAGGAATGCCTAAAAAAGTATTGGATAGAGCAAATGAAATTCTTTCACAATTAGAAAGAGGAAAAGATGCTGGAGCAGGAAGACTTGAATTGGGAGAAAAGAAAAATGAAACCCAAGAAGGCTGGAAACCATCAATTAATAAGGCGGAACAAGCAAGTGATAATTTACAATTAAGTTTTTTTCAATTGAATGATCCTGTGTTAGAAAATATAAAAGATGAATTAGAAAAAACAGACATCAACACATTAACCCCTGTTGAAGCACTGATGAAACTAAACGAGATAAAAAAAATGATTGGTAGTTAAGCTCCTTCATATTCAGATTCCCAAGCAAAAAATAATTCTTTCAAAAATTTATTTTCTTCAACTGTAATTTTTTTATCGGCTTTCACCATCTTCACCGCAAAATTTAAAAAATCGGTACGCTCTTGATGCGTTGAATCTTCATAAAAATCATTCATTGAATTATTGAAATGCAAAAAATAATCTTCTGATGGCAAGGCGCTCAATACTTCCATTTCATTATCCAAATTAACTCGAAAAGGAAAAGTATCTTTCAAATAATTAACAATCACTTTTCCTTCGGCTTTATCAAAATCGCCATCTACTTGCGACAGAATCATAAGCATATGATAACCTGCCATTACTTTATTCATTTTTACCATTTAATAAATTTTACACTAAATTTAGTTACAATCAGCTTAAGTAGTAATTTTTTAATGAAATATAATTCAATTGATTTAAAAGAAAAAATTTTGCAGATTTGAAAAAATACTTACTTTTGCAATCCCATTATGCGAAAGTAGCTCAGTTGGTAGAGCGTCCCGATACAATCGGGAAGGTTGCGGATCAACGAAGGATATATGTTTTATACTTATATATTAATTTCTGAGAAAAGCGAGAGATATTATGTAGGACACTCGAGCAACGTAGCTGAAAGAGTTGAGACGCATAATGGAGGGAGAGTAAAATCAACTCGTAACAAAGGTCCTTGGAAATGTGTTTATTTCGAGGAGTTTGATACGAAACTTGAAGCAAATAGGAGAGAGTTAGAAATAAAAAAGCAAAAGAGTAGAACGTACATTGAATTTTTGATTATAAATAAGCGAAAGTAGCTCAGTTGGTAGAGCGCGACCTTGCCAAGGTCGAGGTCGCGGGTTCGAACCCCGTCTTTCGCTCCAAGAGAAGCCTCTCTTTGTTGAGAGGATTTTTTTGATTGCCGAGATGCCCAGGTGGTGGAATTGGTAGACACGCAGGACTTAAAATCCTGTGTCCATTGCGGACGTATCGGTTCAAGTCCGATCCCGGGTACAACGCCAAAATGCTTAATACAAAAGCGTTTTGGCGTTTTTTTATTTCCTCAAACAAAGAAGTCAAAACACCTAAAAAGTGAAAAAATAAGAGTGAGTGCGGAAAATGAGTGCGGAAATTTATATTTTTCATAATTCTACCTCCCTATTTTGGTCTTTTGTGTTTGCTCTAACTTTTTCTAATTCCTCAATTCTTTCTTCACTTGAAAATATATTAAATCCTTTCATTGCTTTAGCAATTTGTTTTTTGTCAATATAATTTGTTTGAATTACTTTATCATCTGAATGACCTGTAATTGCTCGTGTATTGCTTCCCATATAGAGTTGTAGGTTTGTAATGTATGTTTTCCTTAAGCATTTAAAAGTTAGCTTTCTACCTGTGTTTAGCTGATTGTAGTAGTATGTGAATCCTTTTGATAATATATCTGATAGTACTCTTGTTCTCTTTGCTTTTAATTCAGGAGCTATAATATATTTATCTGTATTCATATATTTCTCATAGCCCATTTCATTTAGTAATACTTGTAATGAGTCTGTTATTGGAATATAGATTAATTTCTTTTCTTCTTGATTGATTCTGTTTTGTATTCTGTTTACTTTGTAATCTTCGAC
>JAYTXX010000136.1:0-11388 GCA_043742725.1 Bacteroidota bacterium
TTTTAACGGCAACTATTACTGGTTTTGCACAAAAAATTGCATACGTTGATACTGAATATATTTTAGGACAAATACCTGAATATAAAGCCGCTCAATCGGAATTAGACAAAACATCTATTCAATGGCAAAAAGAAGTGGAAGCAAAATATGCAGAAATTGATAAAATGTATAAAGCTTATCAAGCAGAACAAATATTGCTTACAGAGGAGATGAAAAAAAAACGTGAAGCAGATATTATTGCAAAAGAAAAAGATGCAAAAGATATACAAAAACAACACTTTGGAGTGGATGGAGAATTGTTTAAAAAACGCCAAGAGCTTGTAAAACCAATTCAAGACAAGGTTTACAATGCAGTTAAAGCAATTGCTGAAAAAGGTGGATATTCTATTATATTTGATAAATCGAGCGAACTGACAATGCTTTATACGAGTGCTAAACTTGACAAAAGTGATGATGTTTTAGTACTTTTAGGGTATAAATCAGGTTCTTCTTCGGGAAGTAAAACATCAACTAAAAAAAAGTAAATTAAATTAGACTGAAAATAAAAATCAAAAACCAAAAAATTAAAAACTATGAAGAACGTATTAAAATTAGCAGTTGTAGGTAGCGCAATGATTTTAAATTCATTTACAATAAGTGCACAGAAAATTGCTCACATCAACTTAGATTCACTAATAAGCATAATGCCAGAATCGAAAACTGCACAACAAGCTGTGCAAGATTATGCAAAACAATTAGAAAAACAAGTTACTGCAATGCAAACAGAATTGCAAGGCAAGTATGATGAATATCAAAAAACGGGAGCCGACATGGCACCAATTATCAAAGCCAACAAAGAAAAAGAATTGAATGATTTGAATCAACGCATTCAGGATTTTCAACAGCAAGCACAACAAGATTATCAAAAGAAAAGTGCTGAACTTTCAAAACCTGTTTACGAAAAAGCAAAAAAAGCAATTGATCAAGTTGCAAAAGAAAACGGATATAAATATGCTTTAGATACAAGCACTGGATTGGTTATATACAGCGAGCCTGCCGAAGACATTATTGGTTTGGTAATTAAAAAATTAGGAATTACTCCAGGTGCTACACCAACACCTGCAAACGCTCCTGCTTTAACACCAAATAAAAAATAAAACAAAACAACCTTTTTCAAAAACGCCTCGCAATAATAAATGTGAGGCGTTTTTGTTTTCTATAAAAAACACACTCATTCATTGTTTTATAAATATTAATTACTATTTTTAAAACTTATGAAACCTAAATTAGTTGTATTTACTGGAGCAGGAATAAGTGCCGAAAGTGGCATTAGCACTTTTCGTGATAGTGATGGCTTGTGGGAAAAATACAACATAAACGAAGTAGCAACTCCTGAAGCGTGGGCAAAAAACAAATCGTTGGTTTTACAATTTTATAATGAAAGAAGAAAACAAGTTATAAATGCACAACCAAATGATGCACACAAAGCTTTAGTAGAATTAGAAAAAAAATATGATGTCTGCATCATCACTCAAAACATTGATGATTTGCACGAAAGAGCAGGCTCCACAAATGTAATTCATCTGCATGGAGAAATTAATAAAAGTAGAAGTAGCATTGACGCATCGTTGATTTACAAAATAGAAAAACCCAATTTAGACTTGGGTGATTTATGCGAAAAAGGTTCACAACTTCGTCCACATATTGTATGGTTTGGCGAAATGGTACCAATGATGGAAACTGCTTATGGAATTGCAGAAAAAGCAAATTTATTAATCATCGTTGGAACATCGCTGGTTGTATATCCTGCGGCTAGTTTGATTGATTATGTGCCAGATGATATTGAAAAGTATTTAATCGATCCATTAGAGGTGAAAATTGTTGGTATAAAAAAAATGAATTTTATAAAAAAGAAAGCAAGTGCTGGATTAGCCGAATTAGTAAATAAGCTAATGCATTAGTTTGATGTTGTTGTAAAAATGTACGAAAACAAAAAAAAGAACAGTAATTTTAGTTAAAATAAAATATTTTTGCACTTCCGAAGTTATATACTATTGCACTTTGAAAAGCAAAGGGAGATTGTGAATCGTTTTTGATGATGAAAAAAAAATACAACTATTTATTTAAAAATATAATTTGTTTTTGCTTGCTAATTTTTCTGGCAAGTTGCTCTACCACAAAAAACAATTGGTATTACCGCGGTTGGCACAATATGAATGCGCGCTACAATGGTTATTATTATTCAAACGACAATTTAAAAGAATCGGTTAAAAAGGTTGAAAAAGCAAACAAAGATGATTTTTCAAAAATAATTCCTCTTTTTATTTATACTGATAATCAAAATTCCAAAAACTATTATAGCGATTTTGATAAAACAATTAAAAAATCTTCAACTGTAATTCAAAGACATGCTATAAAAAACAAACGAACAAAAGAAGAAATTGTAAACGCTTGTAAGTGGATTGATGAAAATTATATGCTTATTGGAAAAGCGCATTTTTATAAACGTGATTTGTTTTCGGCATTAGAAGCATTTGAGTATGTTTCGAAAAAATATCCAAATCCTGAAGCAAAATATGGAGCAATACTTTGGATGATTCGCACAGATAATGAAATTGGAAGTTTTTCTTTATCAGAAACAATGGTTGATGATATTCGTTATTCAAAAGATTTTCCTAAAAAGAAAATTTTTCAGCGTGAATTTGCATTGGTTGCAGCTGATTTTTATATCAAACGTGGAGACTATAATGCAGCTCTAAAGCAACTTACAAGAGGCATTATGCTCACTCGTAAAAAAACTACACGAGCTCGTTATAATTATGTGTTGGCACAACTTTATGAAAAACAAGGGGACAACAAAAAAGCTTCACAATATTTCAACAATGTGTTAGGATTACATCCTTCATACGATATGGCTTTTAGTGCACAAATTAATATGGCAAAGCTATACGATATGGAATCGGGCGATAGCAAACCCATAAAAAAACAATTAATGAAATTGTTGCGTGATGATAAAAACATTGAATTTAGAGACCAAATTTATTATGCACTTGCACAAGTTGCGGAAAAAGAAAAAGATATTCCTTTAGCAATCAATTATCTTGGAAAGTCAATAAAAGAAAGCACTTCAAACAATACACAAAAAGCATTATCTTACCTAAAACGTGCTGATATTTATTTTGATAAACTTGATTACAAAACATCTCAAGCAAATTATGATAGTGCTTTGGGCATTTTACCAAAAGATTATCCTGATTATGATCGATTAAATGAAAAGAAAAAAAGCTTAACTGCATTGGTTATCAATTTAAACACAATTGCGCTTGAAGATAGTTTACAGCACTTGGCTCAAATGAGTGAAAAAGATAGAAACAATGCGATAGAAAAGTTGATTACAAAAGTTGAAAACGAAGAAAAAAAGAAAGAAGAAGAAAAACAAACGCAACTTACAAATCTTCAAAATACAACTACTACAACAACAACTCAAAATACTTCAGGTGCTTCAACTGCTTGGTATTTCTACAATCCAGCAACTGTTAGTTTTGGAGTTGGTGAGTTTTCAAAAAAATGGGGAAGCAGAAAACTGGAAGACAATTGGCGTAGAACCGAAAAAGACCAAATAGCCGTAGCGAACACACCGCTGGATGATGACGGAAACATTGCTAATACAAGCGATTCTACAAAAGGAACTGTAAAAGGAAAAAATGTAATTAAAAATAAAAAAGATAAAAATTATTATTTGCAAAAAATTCCATTAACACCTGAAGCTGTTGCAAATTCTAATAATAAAATAATTGATGCGTATTACAATGCAGGTTCTATTTACAAAGAACAAATTTTGAATTTTAAAAAATCAAATGAAACTTTTGAAGAACTTCTCAAACGCTACCCTGATAATAAATACAAACTTTCTACCTATTATCAATTGTACCGAACTTACTTATCGCAGAATAACGAAACCAAAGCAGAATATTATAAAAATTTAATTTTAACAGAATTTGCCGATACGGAATATGCAAAAATTATTAAAAACCCAGATTATGCAAAAGATATAATGGCAAGCAAAAGTGAAGTTGAGCGTTTTTACACAAAAACATTTGAACTTTATTCTGAAGCAAAATATGTTGAAGCACTTGCTAATTGTCAGGAAGCTGAAAATAATTATTCGAAAAGTAATTTGATTCCTCAATTTTCATTCATCAAAGCGTTGTGTATTGGCAGAACGCAGGACATTAATGCTTTTGAAAGCGCATTAACACAAGTGGTTATAAAATATCCAAAAGAACCAGTGAAAGATAAAGCGCAAGAAATTTTGGATGCAATAAAAAAACAAAAAAACAAAACAACAAATACAAACGTAGCAGCAGCGGTTGATACAACACAAACAAAATCAAAATTTATTTTCAAAGAAGATGGCGATTATTACTGGGTAACAATTGTAGAAAATGGCAAAGGAGACATTAATAAATTTAAAACAAAACTTTCGGACTTAAATACGGAATCGTTTGGCACACAAGATTTAAACATTTCAAGCATTTTTCTAGACCTTTCTCGCCAACTTATTAGTGTAAAAACTTTTAATGGAAAAGGAAAAGCAATGGATTATTATATGTTCATGAAAAATAAAAATGATGCATTCAAAGATTTACAAGGGGGAACATATCAATCATTTATTATTTCGGCAGAAAACTATGCTACTTTTTATAAAGAAAAAAATGTAGAAGAATACCAACAATTTTTTACACAGAAATTCAAATAAAAGAATTGTTTTTTTAGAAATTTAATTTAACTTCGCTACAACTATACACCATTTATTTAAACACTTTAATATGTTCAATAAATCCATGATAAAAAACAACACATCCGAACCATCAGTAAATCTTATTGGTGCTGGAACCTTTATAGAAGGCGACATTACAACAAATGGCGATATTAGAATTGATGGAACATTAACTGGTTCTATCAATGTAAAAGGCAAATTGGTTGTTGGCGTTTCGGGTAGCATTGAAGGAGAAATTATTTGTCAAAATGCAGATGTTTCAGGAACAATAAAAGGGAAAATTGGTGTTTCAGAATTGTTGTCACTCAAAGCATCTTCAAAACTAAACGGAGATATTATTACAAACAAAATTGCCGTTGAACCAGGAGCAACATTCTCCGGCTCTTGCAGTATGGGTGGAGTAATAAAAGATATAAAAGGTGGAACAGCAGAAAAAACCCAACTTGCAGAAAAAACAGCTTAACCCGTATATTAAATATTCGGGGATGGGCATACAGATGATTGCTATTATTGTAGGTGGAACTATGGGTGGAATTCAATTAGACAAATGGCTTCAATTAAAATTTCCCATATTTACTTTGGTGTTGATGTTACTTTCTGTTTTTTTAGCTATTTATTATTTTATCAAAGACGTTATTAAAAAACGATGAAGGCTTCTTTCAAAACATTTTTCATTCAACTTTTTATTTTTTCATTACTTTCTTTCACTATTTTATTCGTCTATAATTATTTTGCACCACAACGATTTCAAACAAATTTGGGATGGGGAATCGGGCTCTTTTTTGTTGTATCAACAGCATTAATTCATTACATTTTAATTAAAGTTTCGGAACAAAATCCTAAAAATTTTGTAACCTATTTTATGGCAATTACCGGAATTAAATTATTTGTTTATCTCATTATTATTATTGCTTTTGCACTATTGATGAGGGAACAAGCACTAGGATTTTCAATTTGTTTTTTGCTAATGTATTTTCTATACACTTCGTTTGAAGTTTTTGTTCTGCTCAAACATTTCAAAAAATAACTATTCCATTTTTAGAATGTCAGGAAATAATTTTTTCAGAAAAAAGAGTCTTTTACTTTACATTATAATCATTGGTGTTACTTGTTGTTTTTTCTATTTCGAAAAACAAAAACGCAATCCACCTATTCAAGAATTATCATCCAAAGAAAAATTTAATTCTGCTTCAACAGAAATTTCGAATACAAATTTTTTTTATGACTTTGAAACACTTGATGGAATAAGCGGAACGGACAACATAAAAATAACTACCGCACATTCTGGAACAAAAGCGTGTGATTTAAGTGCTGGACAAGAATATGGTCCTTCAATCATCAAAACTATAAACGATGTTAGTTCCGATTCTCTCAAACAAGTTGGAGCAAGTATTTGGATTTATCCGCTAACCGACAATCCCAACACAGTGCTTACTTTATCTATTATGAACGATAAAAACGAAAGCGTTTTTTGGGATGGAAAGAGTACAGAAAATAATCATTTTCAGAAAAATAAATGGACAAAGTTGAATGCCGTTTTTCGATTGCCAACAAACAAATTTTCGTTGAACGATAAAATTTATATTAATTTTTGGAACAAAGGAAAAGAGAAAGTTATAATTGATGATTTAGAAATTGTGTATGGCGAAACTGCTGAAAGGAAAGGGTATTCAACAACAATTGATGCAAATGCAATAAACGAAAAACGATTTGTGCAAGACAAAAATAAACCACCATTCCCTACAATTTATTTTGAAAAACAAGAAATAAAAAACAATAACGGCACATTCATTACATCGGACAAAAAAAATTCTTTAGCCGATTTTTCGCCTAATGATTTTTATTTGGTTGGGAATTTTACTGGAAATAAAAATAATTTAGATGAAATAGTTTGTATAAAAAATGGCAAAGCTAGTTTGTTTGCATACTCAACTGAAAGCGGGCAATTTCAGCTTATTTGGCAAAGCACAATCAACTCCGATTCATTGTGGAATACTACTAATCAATTTTATGCTGGAGATTATAATACGGACAATAAACAAAATGTATTAATTGTAAATGAAAAAAATGGAACTTACAAAACACTTGATTTTTCAGGAAAAGAATGGATTTCAATATTGAAAGGAAAAGAAAAAGAAATTTATTTGAAAGAAAAATTAACAACTAAAAACGAATTAAAAACAATGAATAAAAACATTTTTAGCAACAATGATATTTTATTTAAAGGCAATTTTTATAAAAATTCAACTACTGAATTTTTGAAATTAAATACCGATTGGCGCTTTGATTTAAAATTAATTGAAAAACAAGTTGAAGACTTCACAATTCTTGGAAATATTGATTTTAAAGGTTATCCAAATGATTACAATCCAAAATATTTTGAATTTGTAAAAATTGTGGCGGGAAATTTTATTGATTCAAAAAAAACATCGCTTTTAATTATGATGCGAAATTGCGCAGATGATACTTTTAAAGGAGTTCATTGCAATCAGTTTGAAAACATTTCTTCTTTACCAAACAGCACACAACTTTATAGCATAGAAAGTAAAAAATGAAAAACATACATCACATAAATAATCATTCTGCAAAAAATACTTTTGTGATTTTTGTTTTTTTATTTTGTGCGTGTTTTATTTCTTGCAACAAAAAAGATGAAATGCCTCCTCTTTCTTGTGAAACTTTTAGCATTCGAAATTTCAGTCCAATTGCAAATTGGCAAGCAGATAGCACCGAACACAAAACTATTTTTTTAGATTATACAAATGCTATGAATGGCTTTGTGGTTCCCACAATAAGACAAACAAGCGATGGACAATTTACCTTTGAATATGAAATAAAAAACAATACTGTTGCTCCACAAAAATTTTATTACAAAATTTATTATCAAAATGAAACGTATAAATTTTCCGAAATAGATTCTTTAACAAAACAAGAAAATCCTTTGGCTGAAGAAAATTTTTATGGTTCTTGGGAAAATACTTTTATCACTTTTAAAGAAACACCAACAATTGAAGCGGATAATAATTTTCATAAAATTCAAGACAAGTTTCGCATCGTTGGAAACCCAAGAAATGAAACACGTTATTTTACAAACAGCTTAAATGACCGCTGGAAGCGGAATTTGAGAGTTGGCGATTACAAATTTTTATTAGTCATCACAACCGAAAATGGCTTAAAAGAAATTCCTAATGAAATAAAAAATATCAATACAAAAACGAATGAACATTTTAAAAATCCTTTCTATTATTATTTTGGGGGAAATGGAAGCAAATTAAAAAACAGTATTGTTTGTCAATCAAATCAAAAATTAAAAGTAGAAGCAAAACCAAATTTGGGTGGTGGAATTTATATAAATGATATGATTTTCAATGGCACAAATTATGACAAATCTTTGTTTTGTAAAACGTGTGGACAAGACAGCAACCTGTACAAAAATGCCCCTATTCAGCAATTCATAAATTATGTTGATGCTTCCACAAAAATGGAAAATATTCCTGTGGTTGCTGATGTTTTGAAAGATAATTATTCGCAAATGGATTACAACTGGAACAAACAATTTTATAGAAAAGAAGAATTGATTCCCACCATTATTCAAACTTCTAAAAAGCCTTGCGAAACAGTATTTTCAGATGCTAAAGAAAATAAAATTGTAATTAAAAATCCTGCAACAAAATATGGTGAATGGAAAAAAGAAAGTGTTGGAATTATTACACGACACGGATTAACGTATGGAAAATACAGAGTAAAAGTAAAACTTACGGAATTGCTAAATAAAAAAGGTGTTTGGAATGGAATAACCGATGCTATATGGCTAATCACACAAGGTGGTGGCGAATGGAATTATCGCAGAAATTGTAATAAGGAAGGCTACATGGCAAGTTATTGGGGTGGTGCAAACGACAAACGAGTAGCCGCTGTTGATTATTCCGAAATTGATTTTGAAATTTTAAAAACTCCGCCATACTGCCCCGACAATGAGTTTCCGCCTGTTTACAAAAAAGCAACAGATAATTCAAAAAATATAACTAGTTGGAATGTTTCGTTGCCAGAAGAAATTACAAATGCAAATGATAAAATTACAGTAGCCTGCACCAATTGGGATATGGCTTGTTGGGAACCTAAAAAATTTGGTGTTGGTTGTAATCCTATTGATTACAAAGGAAAAACATTTTATACACATCGTTGGGATCATTGGTATCGTGCACTTACCGAAAAACAAGAAGAAAATGATGATAAACTTTTTGCCGGGAAATTTTATTATTTTGAAATTGATTGGCAACCAACCGAAATTATTTGGCGCATTGGTGCATCGCCAGATAAAATGCGAGTGGTTGGTTATATGAATGATGAAGTTACTTCTATTCCTAATAATCAAATGTTGTTGATTATTACACAAGAATTTCACAACACAAAGTGGTGGCCCGGAACGCCTTATTCACAAGATAATTTGCCGTTTCCTGCAAATGATATTCCTGGAGAAATTTATGAACTAACGATTGAATAAAAATGTAAAACCAAAAAAGTATATTTGTTAAAATAAAAAAATACGTATGACAAAATCTTTAATTATCACTTCCATTGCGAATGACAAACATCCAATTTTAAATCAATTTGCAAAAGATTGTTCCGAAAAAAATATTCCATTTATTGTAATTGGTGATACAAAATCTCCTGCTGATTTTAAACTTGATGGATGCGACTATTGGAGTGTTGAGCGTCAGCAAACATTGCCATTTGAACTGGCTAAAATTACTCCTACACGTCATTACTCAAGAAAAAATTTGGGCTATTTAATTGCCATTAAAAATGGTGCGACAGAATTGGTTGAAACAGATGATGACAATATTCCAAGAGAAGAATTTTGGAAACCAAAAACAAGAGAAGTAAAAAGTTATCGTTTTGAAAATTCGGGTTGGGTAAATGTGTATCATTACTTTACAAAACAAATGATTTGGCCCCGTGGATTTCCTTTGGAAGAACTTCAAAAAAAACAAATTGATTTAACTTCATTAAAATTTGAAACTGCTGAGTGTCCTATTCAACAAGGATTGGCGGATGAAAATCCCGATGTGGATGCTGTGTATCGTTTAACGTATCCATTGCCATTAAATTTTGAAATTAAAACACAATTGGCTTTAGGAAAAAATGCGTGGAGTCCTTTTAATAGTCAAAATACACATTGGTTCAAAGAAGCATTTGCACTAATGTATTTGCCATCTTATTGTAGTTTCAGAATGACTGATATTTGGCGCAGCTATGTTGCACAACGTATTTCTTGGGAATGTGGTTGGAGCATTTTGTACCACGAACCAACTGTTTGGCAAGAACGCAACGAACATAATTTGATGAAAGATTTTGAAGATGAAATCTCGGGATATACCAACAATTTCAATATTTGTAGCGAATTGCAAAAACTTGAATTGAAAAAAGGAAAAGAAAATATTTTTGATAATTTAATTATCTGCTACCAAAAATTAATTGAAATTAATGTTATCGGGAAAGAAGAAACGACTTTGCTTAAAGCTTGGATTGTAGATTTGAAGAAGTTGATTTAAAATGTTTTGGAAAAATTTATTTTTTTGCTTCTTGTTCTACCATCCATTTTGCATCTATATAAATTGCCGAATCCAATGAAATATTTTGCTTTTTGGCTTTCTGTTCAATTTGGTTAAGCCAATTTTTATTGAATTTGATTTCTAATATTTTGTTATTTAATCTGTCTTCAAATTTTATATTTGGTAACGTATGGAGGCTTAAAATATATATAGCATTTTTCTCAAGAGTTTCCTCTTCAGAAATATTTTCTTTTTTGGCCTGTTCCAGTATTTTGTTATACCACTCTGGCGAAGCCTTAATAATAGCTATTTGATCATTTATTTTTCTTCTATTATCCATTTCTTTAATTTTGAAAACAGAAAACGATTTTTGTAATTGGGAATTAATATCTACATAAGCCCAGTCATTCAAAAAAATTAAATGCGGCTCTATTGAATCTATTTTATTTTCGGATAATCCCAACTTTATTAAATTATGAATATGATTTTTATTTACCAAAAGTTTTGCAATCTCACCATTAGATTTTATAAAGTAAACAGGAGATAACGATAAGTCAGAAATAGCGTTAGGATTATATCTTGCAATAAAAATTATAGGATCTGGGTTATATAATTTCGGATAATTTTCTAATGCCCAATTGGATAATGGTTTTGGAATATTTGTTGACCAGTCGTATTTACTTAAGCTATTGTGATAAAATACTGTTGTAATTTGTGTAATAACAGAAATTATCAAAATAGCATTTCTTTTTATTTTGCTTTTAATCTGCATTGCTAACATAAAAAAATGCACTAAAATTATACCACCTATATAGGTTACATATCTGTTTACAACAGATTGTCCCATATTCCAAACAATAATTGCACTTACAATTATTGTCATTATCAGAACAATTACAGGAATAAATAAATCCCATTTTGCCGTTGAAGATTTAAGGAAAATTAATTTCCTGATGCATAAGAAAATATAGACAAACAAGATAAAAGGAATTGCAAGTACCATCCCCTGATTAAGGTCGAAAAAGAATCCAAATACTCTTATAGCTGTTACATTCTGAAAATTTAAGGGCCATT
>JAYTXX010000137.1:0-6291 GCA_043742725.1 Bacteroidota bacterium
AATAATTTTTAAATTTTCCATAAGCTGTTTTTAGCAATTGCTTATCTACTGTTTTAAGATGTTTATTTATTACCGAATTTTGAAACAATGCCATATCACTTTTTTTTATCATCAACAACTTTATTCAGCAACTAAAATACAAGAAATATCAATTATTATACTTTTTAAAAACTAAAACTTATGACCAAAATCATTTTGCTGGCTTGTGTATTATTTTAAATTTGCTTAAACACAAACTAAAACCAATGGAGCAAAACAATTTATTTGAAAAGCATTTACAAAATGCTAAATTAATGTTTGACCAAGGAAAAGACATTGAATTTATTAAAACGCAACTCTCAACAAAAAATATTGAACCTCAAGAGTTGGAAGAAATAATAAATCAAATAAAAAAATTGCGACACAAACACAGAAATATAAACGGTGTGAAACTTATTTTAGCAGGTGTTCTTTTACTTGGTATTGGTTTTATTTCCAGTATTTATCTTCACTTCACAGGCTCCAACGCTCTCGATTTTCCACTATACGGAATCACAGCGGTAGGCGCGGTTGTTTTAATTATTGGTTTAGTTTTTATTTTTAATTAAGCAAATTTCCAATAAAATAATTGTACAAAAATCGATAATTAGTTTTAAATCATTTTTATTACTTTAGCGTTCTAATAAAAAATAAAAATGAACTATTTAGATTTTGAAAAACCAATTGCAGAGTTGATTGAACAATTAGAAAAAGTAAAGCAAGTTGCCGAAAAAAGCAAAGTGGATGTTTCTAAAACAATTACTGATATTGAAGAAAAAATAAAACAAACCCGTACCGAAATATATGGCAATCTTACACCTTGGCAACGTGTTCAAGTTTCTCGTCATCCCGATAGACCCTATACATTAGCATACATTGATGCATTAACCAATGGAACATTTATGGAATTGCATGGCGATAGAACAGTGAAAGACGATAAAGCAATGGTTGGCGGATTTGGAAGTGTTGATGGAAAAACAGTTATGTTTATTGGTCAGCAAAAAGGAATAAATACAAAAATGCGCCAAATAAGAAACTTCGGAATGGCAAATCCAGAAGGCTATCGCAAAGCATTACGTTTAATGAAATTAGCCGAAAAATTTAATAAGCCCATTGTTACTCTTATTGACACACCAGGCGCATTCCCAGGTTTAGAAGCAGAAGAGCGAGGGCAAGGCGAGGCTATTGCTCGTAATTTATTAGAAATGTCGCAACTTAAAGTTCCTGTAATATGTATTATCATTGGCGAAGGAGCTTCGGGTGGTGCATTAGGAATTGGCATTGGCGATAAAGTATTGATGCTTGAAAATACTTGGTATTCGGTTATTTCACCAGAATCGTGCTCTTCTATTTTGTGGAGAAATTGGAATAATAAAGAACGTGCAGCTGAAGCATTGAAACTGACTGCAGATGATATGTTTGGAAATAAATTGATTGATGGCATTATTCCAGAACCATTGGGTGGCGCACATGTTAATCATCAAGAAATATTTGCAACAGTGAAAGCAGAAGTATTAAAACACATTGCAACTTTAGAAAAAATGACTCCTAAAAAACGTGTAGATGCAAGAATAGAAAAGTTTTGTGCAATGGGTGTTGTAGAAGAAATGTAATTTTTTCAAAAAATAAATTCCGCTATTTTATCAGGATTGGTAAGCTTTGCGCTTTTGTTGGTTTCATTCCAATAAAAATTTATCATATTGGATTGTTCTGGCAAATACTCATATAGTAAGGAATTTAACACATTTATTTTTCCTTTTTCTTTAAACGAATTTATTTCTAAATAACACCACGTTGCATCTCCATCTATTTCGAAACCAACAAAAGAAAGTGTTTGCAATTTTCCTCCAACATTTATTTTGAAATTTTCGTTGATGTATTTATTTAAAATAATTTCTACTTCTTTATTTTTATTAGAAGTACTTAAATCTATTTTTTTTCCATATTTTTTGAAAAGTGCGTTTTCCAAATCATCCGTAAATAATTTACAACTCACATCAAGCGTTTGCTTTTGAGTGTTTACGTGTACTTCGGTAAGACTTAAATAATAACGATGAACGGGCACAAACGAACTATTTATGCATAAAAATAAAATTATGATTGGTAATTTTAATAAAAAACAATTATACTTGTTGTTCAACATCAACAGCAAAAGTAATAAAATTGAACGAGTTTAGCATTTGGTTTTCCACAGGAATAAAGCACATACTTGATTGGCAAGCCTACGACCATATTTTATTTTTAATTGCACTTTGCGCAGTATATGAAGCCGAGCAATGGAAAAAAATTATTATTCTAATCACGGCATTCACAATAGGACATTGTATTACACTTGCATTAAGTGTTTTTAATATCATTAACATCAATACTTATTTAATTGAATTTTTAATTCCTATCACTATTATTTTTACTTGTGTTTATAATTTATGGAAAGGAAATAAAACAGAAACCAACGGTTTTCAATTAAACTATTTTATGGCTTTGTGTTTTGGTTTTATACATGGAATGGGATTTTCAACCGTTTTAAAATCATTACTTAACAAAAATGAAAACCTATCATATCCATTATTTTCCTTTAATCTTGGAATTGAAACCGCTCAACTAATTATTGTTTTTATTATATTTTTATTTTCGGTAGTTTTAACATCGTTTTTAAAAACAAACAAAAACAACTGGAATAAAATTGTTTCGTCATCTGTTTTGATTTTAGCAACTATTATTTCCGTTCAACGATTTATAGAATTAATACAACATTAAATGAAAAAAATTACACTTTCCGCTTTCGCTTTATTTTCAATAGTTTCAGCCTTTTCACAAAACATTCAAAACAATCCGAAAGCAAATCACGGAAATAAATTTGAACAGTTAGGAACTATATTACCAACTCCAAATAGTTACAGAGCAGCTTCTGGTGCGCCCGGAAGTGCTTATTGGCAGCAACGTGCAGACTATGATATTGATGCTTTTTTAAATGAAAAAGAATTAAAATTAGAAGGTAGCGAACAAATTACATATTACAACAATTCGCCAGATGTATTGAAATATCTATGGTTACAGCTTGATGAAAATGAACACAATCCAAATTCGGAATCAACTAATTTTGATGGAAGTAAAATGAATGCACCCTACACCGATGTGCAGTTGGATGGTTTGGATATAAAAAAGAAATTGAATGGTTATGGCGATAATATTATTAGCGTTACTGATGCACTTGGCAACGCTTTGCCATATACAATAAACAATACAATGATGCGCATTGATTTACCAACTTCATTAAAACCAAATCAACAATTTGTATTTAAAGTAAAATGGAATTATAAAATTTCTGACCGTATGAAAATTGGCGGTCGTGGCGGATACGAATATTTTGAAGACAATGGAAATTATTTGTTCACTATCACACAATGGTATCCACGTATGTGTGTTTACAACGATTACGGAGGATGGAACAATAAACAATTCACAGGTCGTGGCGAATTTTCATTGGCATTTGGAAATTTTAAAGTACGTATGAAAGTTCCTGCCGACCATATTGTAGCTGCTACAGGAACATGTATCAATCCATTAGAAGTATTGACTCCTGCACAACAAGCAAAATGGACAAAAGCACAAACAGCCGACAAACCAATAGAAATAGCCACTTTGGATGAAGCGAAAGAAAAAGAAAAAAATCCAGATAAAACAAAATTCAAAACATGGGTTTATACAGCAGAAAATGTGCGTGATTTTGCTTGGGGCAGTTCTCGCAAATTTGTTTGGGATGCAATGGGAATAAAACAAAATGGAAAAACGGTAATGTGTATGAGTTATTATCCAAAAGAATCTTACGCATTGTATAGCAAATATTCTACAAAGGCTGTTGCACATACCATTCGTACTTATTCAAAATACACTATTTCATATCCTTATCCTGCAGCAATAAGTGTGGAAGCCTCTAACGGTATGGAATATCCAATGATTTGTTTTAATTATGGAAGAACTGAAACAGATGGAACTTACACAGAACGCACTAAATATGGAATGCTTGGAGTAATCATTCACGAAGTAGGACATAATTTTTTTCCAATGATTATTAATAGTGATGAACGTCAATGGAGCTGGATGGATGAAGGTTTAAACACATTTGTTCAATTTTTAACAGAACAAGAATTTGATAATAATTTTCCATCATCTCGTGGTCCTGCAAACAAAATTGTGGATTACATGAAAATGCCAAAAGAACAATTGGAACCAATTATGACCAACAGCGAAAACATCAATAACTTTGGTGCAAATGCCTATGGAAAGCCAGCTACAGCATTAAACATTTTACGAGAAACAGTTATGGGACGTGAGCTTTTTGATTTCTCTTTTAAACAATATGCACAGCGTTGGGCTTTCAAACATCCTACGCCTTCTGATTTTTTCAGAACAATGGAAGATGCTTCGGGAGTAGATTTAGATTGGTTTTGGAGAGGTTGGTTTTATGATATAGACCCTGTTGATATTTCGTTGGATAGCGTAAAAGCATTTACTGTAAAGGCATCGCAAGTATTGCCTGTGAAAATGGATACAATGACTATAAAAGAACCTAAAAAAGATTTTGAACATATTTCTAAAATTAGAAATCGTGAAAGTGGAATGAAATTTTTGGTAGATACAGATACAACTTTGCGTGATTATTATTTTTACAACAAACCTGCTTCAACTGATTATCCTATGGTAAACGTAAGAAATCAATATGATAAGTTAAGTGTGTTTTCAGAAAATGATGCAAAATATTATGAAAATAATTTTTATTACGAATTGCAATTTAGCAACAAAGGTGGAACGGTGATGCCAATAATTATTCAATGGAATTTTGTTGATGGAACAAGCGAAATAGAACGCATCAATGCATACATCTGGAGAAAAGATGAAAATAAAGTAACAAAAACATTTGTAAAATCGAAAGAGGTAAAATCTATTTTACTTGACCCTTACAAAGAAACTGCGGACATTAACGAGAAAAATAATACTTGGCCTCAAACAGAAGTGAAAACCCGTTTCGATGTTTTCAAATCAAAACGTGGTAGCCGCTTCGACAATAGCGATACTAACTTTATGCAAAAAGCAAAGAATAAAAAATAAATAAAAAAGCCTTCTCGTTTTGAGAAGGCTTTTTTTTACAAAAATTTATTTTTAATGTGTTCATGTAAACATTGCTAAAATTTTGAACGGATTGTACCCACTAAAAATAAGCTATAACAATCATGCATTTTCAAAAACATTTATTAAATTTGAATATCATGAAATCTATACTAAAATATGTATTATTGTTTATTTTTTTTATGTTCATAATTACATGTAAAAAAGATGAGCATGTTTCTACAACAATAACACCTCCGCCTTGTTGGCAAAAATTTGTGGGAACTTATAGTGTAAAAGATACTGCTAATAATATTGGTTATGTTATGACAATAGCACACTTTTCAACACCAAATACGAATGGTGGAGCTGAAGACACTTTAGTTGTAACTAATTTTGCAAATAAATTTGATTTTAAATATCATTTTACCTGTTATTCTGATTCTAATTTTTGGGGATATAATCCACCATTTCCATGTTATGATCATTTTAATAAAAGGTGGAGTTTGTCAATTAATCCGGATGATACTATTACAAAAAAATATGAGAACCAACTAAAAAACGATACCATAATTTTATATTTTAATTTGGATAATATTGCATTTTATTATCCTGATGGGGTTCCTTATTATTCGGCAAACCAAAAACATATTGCTGTAAAACAGCATTAACATGAAAAAAAATCTTTTTATAGCTCTAATTATTTTATATAAATCGGTAGTTTTAGCCCAAACAATACCTAATTTATATCCCATTGCAGGAAGCCTAACGATAACACAAAAGATGAAAGAAAGTAATTCCCGCGACACATCGAAAGCCGTTTTAAATGTTAAATATTTGTATAAGAATAAAAAATTAATATACTATCTTGATGTAAATAACATGGAATATGAAAGACTAAAAATATTAGACAAACAATATGATATATATTCCAAATCAAAAACTTATACATTTTCAAACTCTGCTATAGATACAAAATTTGTTATTCTATTTATTAGAAATTTCATAGATTCATCTTATCTCAATAAGTCTCTTTTTAAAATTCCTTTTACCTTAAAAGACACAATCATAAACAGCAAAAAGTGCACTTATGCAACAATATTAGATGGTTCTGATAGTATATCTTTTGGGGATAGAACTATAGCCCTAAAAACAATCTCTTCAACT
>JAYTXX010000138.1:0-4818 GCA_043742725.1 Bacteroidota bacterium
TTTAATAAATTTTAAAGAAAAATCTCAACTATATACTTGGCTGTATCGTATTGCTACCAACGAATCCATTACTTTTTTAAATCAAAAGAAAAAACAACAAGGTATTCCACTTGATGATGTTTCTTATTTTTTAGAAAACAATTTACAAAGTGATAGTTATTTTAAAGGCGATGAAATTCAAAGAAAATTACAGAAAGCTATACTTACATTGCCCGATAAACAACGTATTGTTTTTAATATGAAATATTTTGATGCAATGAAATATGAAGCAATGAGTGAAATTCTGGAAACATCAGTTGGTGCTCTGAAAGCATCGTATCATCATGCGGTTAAAAAAATTGAAACATATTTAACTACACATTAAACCTTTAAATTTTTTTATAGTCAATAAAGCGAATGAATAACAACACACATATTGAAGATGATGATTTGAAAGGCTTTTCAAATAAAAATCCTTATAAAATTGAAAACAATTATTTTGAAAAATTAAATTCAAACATTCAACAACGTGTGGAAGAATTTGAAGAACTAAAAAGCATTGCGCCTATATTAAACAACATCCCTAAATACAATTCATTTGAAGTGCCAAACGATTATTTTGAAGATTTTCCAACCAGAATACAAGAACGAATTGTTAATACAAAATCAAGTAATTCCATTTTGAATTGGTTGATTTTACTGCTAAAACCAAGATTTGCAATTCCTGTTTTAGCAACAATTTTTATTGCTATTTCTGGAATAAATTTTATGAATAAAAATGCTGAACATTTACAAACAGAAATTGCCACAGAAGAAATGACGGTGGACGAACAACTCTACACTATTGATGAATCAACAGTTATAGAAAGTGTTGTGGCAAGCAATGAAACATTTACATCTGATGAAAATGAAATTGAAAATTATTTGATTGATAACAATATTGATGAAACAAATTTGAAAAACGAATTATAAATTCTACACCATGAAAAAAAATACCTTAAAATCTGTTTTGATTATTGCATTTGTAATTGCTATGAATATTGCTTTTTCTCAAGCTCCTCCTCCAACAAAAGATGGAAGAAGAAACAAACAAAATGAACGCAGAGAAAATATTGAATCTATGAAAATTGGTTTTCTTACAAAAAAATTAAACCTAACGCCTGAAGAAGCACAAAAATTTTGGCCTATATATAATCAATACCAAGATAAAATGGATGATTTGCGAAAAAAACGCAGACAAGATAATCGTGAAGCAAAACAAAATTTTGATGAACTTTCGGATAAAGAAGTAGAACAAGCTGTTGATAATGAAATTTTATTTCGTCAAAAAGAATTAGAAATACAAAAAGAATATCACTCGAAATTCAAAGCCGTTTTACCAATAAAAAAAGTTGCGAAACTTTATCAAGCAGAAGAACAATTTAAACGTGTATTGCTTGATAAGCTGAAAGACAAGCCTCCAGTTAAGGATTAACTAGTTTTCTTGAAATAAAAAAAGATGCCTCGAACGAAGCATCTTTTTTTTATTTCAATTTTTTATTTCGGAACTGTAGTAGGAACTTTTTCTGCATTATTCATTGGTTTTGCTTTTACTCTATTCGTTTTTTTATAAGTCGGATGAACAGATTTTGCAGTTGCAGTTTGAGTAGGAACAGAAGAAGGTGCAATAATTGTGTTCTCTGCTTTTACTACAGTTGCAGTTGAGTTGTCTGCTTTGTGCACTGTTTCCATTTTTTGAGGCGCTTCTACTTTCGAACCTCCATTTGGCTTTGCTTTTGCTCCTTCTTGTGGATTAATTAAATGATAATGTCCGTTACCAAAAGTTGCTGCTGAAATTATTCCAACGCAGGCAAATAATAAACTGAATTTTTTCATAATGTAAAATTTTTATTGGTTATACTTTGTAGCAAAACAATGTTGATGCCAAGTTATTGAAGGCTTCTGTTAAACAAAGTTAAACCAGTTCATTGATACTATTTAAAATAATTTCACAAGCCGTTTTTATTTCACTTTCAGTAATTGTTAATGGCGGTGCTATACGCATTGAATGTGCATTAAATAAAAACCAATCGGTAATAATTCCGTTGCTGATGCAATTATCAATAATCATTTTGTTTTGTTCGTAGCTTTCAAATTCAAGTGCAAGCAACAAACCTTTTCCCTTGATAGATTTTATTTTTGGATGTTTCAATAATTTACGAAACAATATTTCTTTTTCTTCCACTTGTTCAATAAGTTTTTCTTCTATCAATACATTTAGCGAAGCAAGGCTTGCAGCGCAAGAAACAGGATGTCCACCAAAAGTAGTAATGTGTCCAAGTATTGGATTATGTGTAAGCGAATTCATTATTTCGTTTGATGAAACAAAAGCTCCTATTGGCATTCCGCCTCCCATTGCTTTTGCTATACATAAAATATCGGGTACAAAATCATAATGTTCAAATGCAAATAATTTTCCTGTTCTTCCAAATCCACATTGTATTTCATCTGCTATAAGCATTGCTCCTACTTCATTGCAACGCTTTCGTAATTTCTCTAAAAAATTATTTTGAGGAACTATTGCTCCCGCTTCGCCTTGTATAGTTTCCACAATTACACAAGCTGTGCGAGTTGTTATAAATTGCAAATCAGCAATATTATTAAATTCAATTTGTTTTGTATCGGGCAACAAAGGACGAAAGGCATTTTTAAATTCTTCGTTTCCCATTATACTCAAGCTGCCTTGTGTGCTGCCGTGATAAGCATTTTTGAAAGAAATAATTTCTGTTCTATTCGTAAATCGTTTTGCCAATTTCATTGCACCTTCAATAGCTTCGCTTCCTGAATTTACAAAATAAACTGCGCTTAAATTTTTAGGAAGATGTTCCGAAAGAGCTTTTGCGAATTGCACTTGTGGTGTTTGAATGTATTCGCCATACACCATCAAGTGCATATATTTATCTACCTGATTTTTTATCGCTTCTACTACTTTTGGATGACGATGTCCAACATTGCTCACCGAAATTCCCGAAATCAAATCCATGTATTGTTTTCCCGAAGTATCATATAAATAAACACCTTCAGCCTTTTCTATTTCCAAAGCCAATGGAGTTTCGCTTGTTTGTGCTATGTGATTTAAAAATAATTGTCGTTGTGTGAGCATAATTTTTTGTTGAATTGCAATTCATTTTAATAATCGTAAAGTTAAAAAATTATATTTGTTCTCTATGAAATTGCAAAAAGGCGAAATACATATTTGGCGCTACACACTTAATGAAAAAGATTATGACGCAGAAATGGAAAATCCAATACTTTCTGATGAAGAAAAATTGCGTTATATAAATTTCGTATTTAAAAAAGATGCCATAAAATTTATTTGTAATCGCAGATTTAGAAGAATTATTTTAGCAAAATATTTAAACTGTTTACCTCAAGAAATAAATTTCAACACAACTGCTTTAGGAAAACCATTCATTGAAAATTCAAATTTATTTTTTAATGCTTCTTATCGCGGCACGTTTGGTTTAATGGCTGTTTCAGCCGATTCAGAAATTGGAATTGACATTGAACGAATTAAAAAATTGAATGATGTTGTTTCGTTTTCTGATTATTCATTTTCACAAAAAGAAAAGCAATTGATTTTCAAAAATAATGAATTAAATGAAGATGTACTTTTTACGTTTTGGGCTTTTAAAGAATCGTATATAAAAGCTACTGGAACTGGATTGAGTGTAGATATTAGCAAAATAGATTTGTCGGCTTTTTTAGAAACGGAGACTAATATATTATTGTATGATGGGAAAATTTGGACATTAAAAAAGCTACAAACACATAGCGAATATAAAGCTACAATTGCTTTTGAAGGAGAAAAATTAAAATGTATTGAATTTAATTTTTGAGTTTATTTACAAAAAAAGTCCAATGCAAAATTGCATTGGACTTTTTTTGTTGTAATCATTATTTAGTTATCTAAACAAGGAGATCGGTCCTTTTTCAATATGTTCTATATTATCCATTCCAGTTGCTTTTATAATGTAATAATATGTTCCTTCTGATACTTTATTGCCACTTGTTGTTCGTCCATCCCAACCTCCTGTTACATTTGTCCATTCATACATCTTTAATCCCCAACGGTCGTAAATTGTTGCTTCAAATTTTGATACTCCTTTTGATGTTACCATAAATACATCATTGGTGTTATCGCCATTTGGAGTAAATGTATTGGGTACAAACAAATAATAATTATCATACACTATTATTGTTACACTTGCTGTATCAAAACACGTTTGACTTGCATTGGATACTAACAACATTACTTGGTAATTGCCTGTATTAGTATAAACATTGCTTGCATCCATTGTTATTGCTGTGTTATTATCACCAAAACTCCATACGTATGTACTTGCATTGCTACTTGTATTGGTAAAGTTTACTGTCAATGGTGCTGATCCTGTTAATGGATTGGCTGTAAACGATGCTACTGGTCCTGCTGTTGAACTTACAACCGAACTTGCTGTGGCTGTACAACCATTGCTTGAATCCGTTACTGTTACTGTATAGGTTCCTGCTGTGGTTACTGTTATTGGACTTCCTGTTGAACCATTACTCCAACTATAATTTCCTCCTCCTCTAGCTGTTAATACTACACTTGGTGTTTTACAATCCAACATTGCTGTTGGCGTTGCTGTGGCAATTGGTGCTGTTATATTCACATTCACTACTGCTGTTGTACTTGCTGTACAACCTGTACTTAACGATGTGGCTGTTACTGTATAAGTGGTATTTACTGATGGTGATACTGTTATGCTTGTTGTCATTTCTGTTGTATTCCATACAAATGTATCTGTACCACTTGAGGTG
>JAYTXX010000139.1:0-6259 GCA_043742725.1 Bacteroidota bacterium
AATTAGTCAAGAAAAATTTTGCTTTTTGGTAGAAGGTTATATGGATGTAATTGCCTTGCATCAAGCTGGAGTTGAAAATGTGGTGGCGAGCAGTGGAACAGCTCTTACGGCAGGACAAATAAAATTAATTCAGCGTTATACGAATGATATAATTGTTTCCTATGATGGCGACCAAGCTGGTATTAATGCGGCATTGAAAGGAATTGATTTGTTGTTGGAAGAAGGAATGAATGTGAAGGTGCTTTCTTTTCCTGATGGCGATGACCCCGATTCGTATTCAAAAAAAGTAAGCACCGAAGAATTAAAAGATTTTATTAAAAATAAAGCACAAAATTTTATTTCTTATAAAGCAGAAATTTTAACCAAAGGCACACAAAATGATCCTTTGCAAAAAGCAAATGCAATTGTAAAAATTGTAGAAAGCATTGCACTCATTCCCGAAGCAATTTATCGTTCGGTTTATATAAAAGAGTGTAGCAGAATTATGGATGTGGAGGAGCAAATTTTATTAACGGAATTAAATAAAATTCGCACAAAAAATTTCAACGAAAAAAGAAATCAAGCAAATCACAATGCTCAAAGAAGCGCATCAAATGAAGGAGTTGGGACGGAAGAAAATTTTGTAGTTGAAAAGAAAAAAGAAATTGCAGTTGCCGATGCCGAATATCAAGAGCGTGATATTATTCGTTTGCTCATTAATTTTGGAAATAAAAATGTGCTTGTTGATAGTGATGAAAAAGATGATAATGGCAATACTTTGCCAATAGAAGTTTCTGTTGCACAATTAATTATTCACGAACTACAACACGATAATATTGTGCTCGAAAATAATTTGTATAAAATAATTTGTGATGAATTCATAGAACAACTTGAAAAAAATAATATTCCCGATTTTAACCATTTTATTAATCATCACGATACAGCCATTTGTGCCTTAACTGTGGATTTAATAAGTAGTCCATATTCTCTTTCCAATTGGGAACAACACAATATTTTTATTACAAAAGAAGAAGAGATTTTAAAAAAATCAATTGAAAATGCTGTGTATGCACTTAAAAGCAGAAAATTGGAAATGATGATTTTCGATATTCAAAAAAAATTAAAAGAAAACTTGACAGAAGAAGAGCAAATGGAATTGATGCAGACACAACATCAATTGCTTCAAGCAAAAAAAACATTCAATGCCTTATTGGGTAGAATAATTGTTAAGTAATTTTATTCTGCATTTTCTTTTAAAACTTCCCAAACCAAATCGCCTTCAAACCCACGAGAAATAGCATATTGCGCAGCTTTGTAATTTCGGATGTGTTGTTTTCCTTTTGCTATTTCTTTCAATTTTTTTGTAATAATATCGCTTAATGTTTTTATGTAAGCTTTGTCATCTATTTCCTGTATTGCTTTTTTGATGCAGTAATCGGAGATTTTACGTTTTCTCAATTCTATTTTTATTTTTACTCGCCCCCATTTTTTTATTCTGAATTTTCCTCCAGCAAATGCAATTGCAAATCGTTCTTCATTCAAAAAATTATCAGTAATTAAATTCGCAATAATGTTTTCTACATCGTTGCTATACAACCCCCATTCATATAGTTTATCGCGCACCTCTTGCTGACAGCGTTCTTGGTAAACACAATACATTTCAGCTTTTAAACTTGCTTGTTTGGGAGTAAAATTTTTCTTTTTCTTTTTTTCTTCATCCATTTTTTAGAAAACTTTAAAAGAAAAAATTAATCAGCATTTTGTAAAATTTTTAAATTCACTTGTTCAATGCGTGTGCGAGTAACGGCTGTGATTGTAAACAAAAATTTATCAATCCGTATTTCTTCATTTAAGTGTGGAATGCTTTCGTGATAGTGCATAATCAATCCACTTAATGTTTCAAAATTATCAAGTATAGGAAGATTCAAATGAAAGGTATCATTGATGTAATCGGTTTCTAATCGGGCAGAAAAAACAAATTCAGTTTCTGAAATTTGTTTTTCAATCAGTTCTTCTTTGTCGTGTTCATCTTCAATTTCTCCAAAAATTTCTTCCATAATATCTTCCATTGTAAGCATTCCAGAAGTTCCACCAAATTCATCAACTACAATCACTATGCTTTTGTGTTGCTGAATAAATATGGTTAAAACTTCGCTTGCTGCCATCGATTCGGGAACAATACTTACGGGCAATAAAATACTTCTTATGTCTTGCGGATTTTTAAATAATTCTTTTGAGTACACGTAACCAATAATATTATCAATACGTTCAGAGAATATTAAAATTTTTGATAAGCGTGTTTGGATGAATTTATTTTTTAAATCATCTAATGTATTTCTAATATCCAATGCAATAATTTCGTTGCGAGGAATCATACATTCGCGTGCTTTGATGTTTGAAAAATCAAGTGCATTTTGAAATATTTGTATTTCATGGTCGCGTTCTATTTTTTTCTCTTTTGATGAATGTCCTTCTTTCAAATAGTTATCTAAATCAATCATTGTGAAAGCTGTGTCTTCTTTTTCAATTTTTATTCGAACTATTTTTTTCAAAATAAATTCGGATACTCCAATAGTAATTAAAACGATTGGATAAAGCAGTCCATAAACGATTGTAAGCGGAAAAGCAAATAATCGTAGTGTTCTGTTGGGATTAATTCGGAAAATATTTTTTGGCAAAAATTCGGCAGTAACTAAAATTAGCATTGTTGATAAAAATGCTGAAATAAGCAACAATAAACCTTTTGAAGCAATGTAGGGTTCAAGCATTGGATTCAATGTTTCGTCCATATAAATACCAAATATTACCAAAGCAATATTGTTTCCAAGCAACATTGTTCCTAAATAACGTGAAGGATATTTATTGAAATAGGAAAGAATTTTTGCTAAAAAATTTCCTTGTTTGCTTTCCAATTCAATGCGTAATTTGTTGGAAGTAATAAAAGCAATTTCCAACCCAGAAAAAAATGCTGAAGCGATTAATGCTATAAGTATGATGACGGTGTGACTCAATTTTATTTTTTTAATTCGTTTTGTTTTTGAGCTGCTTCATGTTTTTTTCGTTGTCGTTTGCGAATGGCGTAAATAATGCCACACACCAATGTAAAAACAAGAAAGTATTTTGCTCCTAAAATATCTTTTGTATAAATAGAATATGCAGTCATAATTACGCCTACACAGCCCATTGCTAACCAAATAATTTCAAGGATTCTAAACATTTTATTCATAATTCAAATTTATTTTTTGTTGTCAATAATTTCTTCGTTTACTTTTATATTTCCCTTTGGATTTTTTATTTCATATTCCGAAAAATCTTGATTGGCTTCTAATCCATCGCCATAAAGTACTTCATCTTTTGTGGTAATTTTCACGAAAGCATCGGTGTAAATTTTTTTTGTAACAGCATCCCAAATTAAATGTTCGGTATTTAATTTATCACCTTTTTCATTTATTACCACCACATTTCGTTTTGCTTCCATTCGTTCCATTCCATTGCCCGAATCAAAGCCAATTCCATAATCGGCAGTAAGTTTTGTTTGTTGCTTTTTTTGTTCGTTATAAAAAATTATTTCCATTCCTTTTGGTAATTCCATGTATGCTTTTTGTCCCACATACCTGTCCAATTGAGGTGCATTTAGTTTTGCTCGAACTTTTGCTGAATCGCTGTACATGATTTCAACATTTTTTCCTGATTCAATTGGTAATTGTTTTTGGGAAGTAAATGTGATAGAGTTTACCACTGCAATATCATTTTCACAAGCTGTAAAACTCATCAATAAAAAGAAGATGAATAGGAAAGGGAAAAAATTATTTTTTACAAAATTCGACATAGGAATAATGTAAAATTAATCAAATTTTGGTTTCACAAACCAGCGGTCGTTAATTGTGAATCCAACATTTATTTTAAAAAATTGTTCTTTGATTAAGTTGTTTGTAGTAGTTCCTCTTTCGCCAAACTCAACACCAATATTTACTAAAGAGAAACTTTGCATCAAATAATTTCTTCCAACAGGTAGCCCAAAGCCAGCACTCACTGCGTATTCGGTGAGTTGTGTGTTTTTTAATTCAATGGCTGTTTGTCCGTAACGTGCGCCTATTCTATAATAAACACGTTTGTAATAGTCACCTTTTCCATTTGCTTTGTTGTTCGGAACATATTGTGTGCCTATTGAAACACGCATACTGTTTTTTAATCCTTGCGTTTGGTTAAATGCTTGATAACTGCTCCAGTTCTGCATTGCAAAGTCAGCCACAACTAACCAGCGGTCTCCTTTTTTGAAACCAAATCCAACTCCAAATGAGAGAGGAAATGTAACTGTTCCTATTTTATTTTGTGAATATTCGATGGTATCTTTCGGAAGTTCATATCCACTAGAATTTACAACATAGCTTGTAGATAAGCTATCAATTTTAGCGCTTATGTTTGTTTGTGCGGCAAATGTAGCACCAAATAAAAGTTTTACTTTTTCTTTTAATTCACGTTTTTTTACAGAATCAATCGTGTATGAATATTGTAAACCATAATCCAAATATAAATCAGAAATGCGTGTGGTTGTTCCTGTTTTTGTATTGAATGAATTACTACTACTTGAAAAAATTGAACGTCTGGTATTATCAATTTTGCCAAACAAATAAGAAACATTAAATCCTAATGATATACCCGATAATGTTTTTTTGTGTTTTAATTTTTTAAATCCAGCAAATGGTTTTATTCCATTTCCAAAATAAACTTGATTGATACCACCCGTACCTTCATACAAATCATCTACACCACCAATGTTTGTTAATTCTTGATGATCGGAAATTTTGTATCCAACAGAACTGTATGGAATTAAACCAAAACTTGCTCCCCACCATTTTTTATACAAGGGAAATGCCAATGAAATATAGCCAGGCGATGCGCTATTGATGCTTTTTTTTGTGGAACTACTTTGTAAAGTTAGGTGTGTGAAATTTAAACCTAATTCAGCAGTAGTTAATCGCATATTGGAATACGATGCAGGATTTGCATTATTTATAAAAAACATTGAAAGTGTATCATTTTGAACCGCAATATTGGTTCCTCCCATTGCAAAACTTTGCGAATAATTTCTTGTATTTACATCTCCAATTCCATAACGTGAATAGGGTGAACTTGTTGCTGTTTGGGCTTTTGAGGTATAATGAAAACCGAAAATTATAAAAAATAATATCGAATATATTGCTCGTACTTTAATTGCTTTCTGCATCAATGTTAAAATCTAAAATTTCATTCAATCCTTTGAGGATTAAAAATTGGTCTGCAAAGATGCTGTTTTTTAGCCGTTTCGCAAAAAAATTAACATCTCCACCGGTTAACAGAATTTTCATGTCAGTATATTGCTTTTCGTATTGTTCTATAAAGCCTTTTACTTCTGCAATCACGCCCATTTCCACACCCGACAAAATACTTTCGGTTGTGTTGGTTCCAATTAGCGTGTTAAAATTTTCATCTTTTTGTATTAACGGCAAACGAGCAGTAAAAGTATTCAAGGCGTTAAATCGCATTTGCAAACCAAGTGAAATTGCACCACCAATGTATTCATTTTTGTTATTTACAAAATTATATTTGATACAAGTTCCGCAATCAATTATTAAAATATTTTTGTTTGGAAACAAAGCGTTTGCGCCAACACTTGCCGCCAATCTATCGCTACCAAGAGTGCTTGCTGACTGGTATAAATTGTTGATTGGAATTTTTGTTTCAGCTGTAAATAATAGGACTTTTGTTTTTTGTTTTAATTGATTGGTGAAGTTGTCAACTTCGTTAACAACAGTAGAAATGATACAATTAGTAATATTATTTTTTTCAAAAATAGTTGATTGCAAAAGTTCATCTGTCTTTTCAAAAACAAAAAAATCTTTCAATTCCTTTTTTTCAAAAATGGCAGTTTTAACTTTTGTGTTTCCTATGTCAATAATTAATTTCAAGCTATTTTTTGTTTTCAAAAATAAGGATAAAATACTAACTCAACCATTATTGCTTTTTCTATTCATTCTATTCTATTGAAAATAGTATAAATCGTTTTTTTTATGCGCAAAACTATATTTATTTTGAATTAGTAAATAATTTTATACATTTGCACCCCAATTACAATGAGCTGGTACCTTAGCTCAGTTGGTAGAGCAAAGGACTGAAAATCCTTGTGTCCCTGGTTCGATTCCTGGAGGTACCACAACCACACAAACCCTTATAAATTCAATTTTTATAAGGGTTTGTCTATTGAAAAAGTATTTGTTATAAATGTTAAACTGTGTTAAAG
>JAYTXX010000140.1:0-12572 GCA_043742725.1 Bacteroidota bacterium
AAAATTGCGTTTAGAAATTTCTAAACGCAATTTTTTCAATACAAACAAAAAAATTATTTTTTATTTTTTCTCATCTTTCACTTCTTCAAAATCAACATCGGTAACTTCGCCATCTGTTGTTCCTGCATTTGAACCAGCGTTTGCTTGTTGTCCTGCATTTGCGTCAGCACCTTGTGTAGCATTATACATATCTTGCGAAGCTGCTTGCCATCCTGCATTTAATTTTTCCATTGCAGCATCAATTCCTGCAACATCTTTTGCTCCATGTGCAGTTTTTAATTCAGCTAAAGCACTTTCTATTACTGATTTTTTTTCTGCTGGAATTTTTTCTCCATATTCTTTCAATTGTTTTTCGGTTTGAAAAACCATTGAATCAGCAGCATTTACTTTTTCAACTTCTTCTTTTGCTTTTTTATCTGAATCGGCATTTAATTCTGCTTCACGTTTCATTTTTTCAATGTCTTCTTTTGATAATCCGCTACCAGATTCAATGCGTATTTGTTGCGATTTGCCAGTTGCTTTATCTTTTGCCGACACTTGAATAATTCCATTTGCATCAATATCAAATGTTACTTCTACTTGAGGCACACCGCGTGGTGCTGGAGGAATTCCATCTAAATTAAATTGTCCAATAGTTCTGTTATCCTTTGCCATTGGGCGTTCTCCTTGCAACACATGCAACTGAACACTTGGTTGATTATCGCTTGCTGTTGAAAATGTTTCCGATTTTTTTGTTGGAATGGTTGTGTTTGCGTCAATTAATTTAGTAAACACACCGCCCATTGTTTCAATTCCTAATGAAAGCGGAGTAACATCGAGTAATAATACATCTTTTACTTCGCCAGTTAAAACACCACCTTGAATAGCGGCACCAATTGCAACAACCTCATCTGGATTTACACCTTTCGATGGTGCTTTTCCAAAGAATTTTTGAACTGCATCTACAATTGCTGGAATACGAGTTGAACCTCCAACCAAAATTATTTCGTTGATATCTGTTGTGCTCAAACCTGCATTTTTCAATGCTGATTTACAAGGTTCGATAGTACGTTTAATTAAATCATCAACCAATTGCTCAAACTTTGCACGCGTTAAAGTACGTACCAAATGTTTTGGAATACCATCTACTGGCATAATGTAAGGCAAATTAATTTCTGATGAAGCAGTACTTGATAATTCAATTTTTGCTTTTTCTGCTGCTTCTTTCAAGCGTTGCAAAGCCATTGGGTCTTTTGATAAATCCAATCCTCCGTTTTCGGATTTGAATTCTGAAACCAACCAATCAATAATTTTTTGGTCAAAATCATCACCACCTAAATGTGTATCACCATCTGTTGATTTTACTTCAAATACTCCATCACCAAGTTCAAGTACCGATACATCGTGTGTTCCACCACCGCAATCAAACACAACAATTTTCATATCATGTTTTTTATCCAAGCCATAAGCCAAAGCCGCAGCTGTTGGTTCATTGATAATACGTTTTACTTTTAATCCAGCAATTTCTCCAGCTTCTTTTGTTGCTTGGCGTTGTGCATCATTAAAGTATGCAGGCACTGTAATTACTGCTTCCGAAACTTCATGTCCAAGATAATCTTCAGCAGTTTTTTTCATTTTTTGTAAAATGATCGCAGAAATTTCTTGAGCAGTATATTTTCTGTCATCAATTTGTACACGTGGTGTGTTGTTATCACCTTTTACCACTTTGTAAGGCATACGAGGAATTTCTTTTTGAGCTTCGTCAAAATTAATTCCCATAAAGCGTTTAATAGAAGAAATGGTTTTTGTTGGGTTAGTAATTGCCTGACGTTTGGCAGGGTCACCAACTTTGCGTTCGCCATTTTCTACAAATGCTACCACCGAAGGTGTTGTTCTTTTTCCTTCGCTGTTCGGAATTACAACTGGCTCACTGCCTTCCATTACTGATACGCAAGAGTTTGTAGTTCCTAAATCTATTCCTATTATTTTACTCATTTTATATTGGGGTTTAATTGTTACTTATTTTATTTTTACGATGAGGCATTTTCAATCATTATGCCACCAGCATTTTGCCGAAATAATGACATAAAAAAAGCGTTGCAATTCTTTGCAACGCTTTTTTCTATGACAAAGCGACAGAATTTTATGGGCAAGGCTGACCTTGAGCATTTAAAAAATTTAAACTACGAGTAGTTTCTCCACAAGACAATTCATTTATACTATTAGCATCCATAGGTTTTCCAAAAGCTGTACTATGTAAACGTGCCGAAAATACACCAAGTCCATTTGTAATATTCGTGTATTCTGGTTTTTCTTGAACAATGCTTGTTGATGGGGCGTTTACTTCTATAAAAGTATTGAAGTCATCTCCACCCGAAGTAAGTAAAAATTCAACCTTACCTGCTTTGCGTGCCCACAATTCACCAGCAGAAATTGGATTCACTGTTGGAAGTTGATTTGCTATGTATTTAAAAAATTCCAATCCAACAAAATCACCTTGCATACTTTCTCCACCAGACAAGCCTAATGTTGTTTGCACTGGAAATAACCAATCCAAATGTTTTGAAATATTTCCTGATGTTGTAGAATCGATATAATTGAAACGAACAGTAAGCTGATACATTTTTGCATTCGCTCCACTTGTCCAACGCACAGCAAAAGTAGCTTCTTGGTTTGAAGGAATAATTATTTTGTAAGATGGTGATGGTGATGAAGGTGGCGGTGAAGTAAAAGTAGCACCACTAATCAATGAAGTTTGTGAACTTACTTCTGTTTTTGTATCACTATTAGTAATACTTAATTTATAAATGCCATCGGTACTCAATGTTCCAACAGGAGCATAAAATGAATAAATTGCATTTGCTTGGTCTGGTGCATAAAAAACGCCTGTTTCTTTTGGAATAAAATTATGTAGTTGTAAATTATATGAACTTACAACAGTACCATTTTTTACACGATTGATGGTAACATTTAATGTTTTTACATATTGTGTTGAATCTTTTATTTGCGCCATTTGAAAAGCATTTCCTTCTCCCAAATATGCTTTGTTTATTTTCACATATTGTGTATCGGTTGATTGGTCGAGCAATCCATAAACAACCATTGTTTCTTTGTACTTACCTACCACATCTAAATCGGTGCTACAAGCAGAAAGCAATACTGCTGAAAGTAAAATGTATGCAAACTTATTTTTCACGTTTTTTTATTTTAAAAATATTGAAGAGCAAATATATTAATTAATTTTATTGTTTTTGAATAAATTTTTAGATGACAAATTTTTAACATTTGATTGCTGGCTATTGAAAACAAAATGTAATCGAAAACTATTTGTAGCTTTGTTGCAACTATAAAAAACAATTAAAATGTCGGTACACAAAGAGATAAAAAAAGTAACCACCAATGTGTTGAGTGAAATGAAACGCAAGGGTGAAAAAATTTCGATGCTCACAGCTTATGATTACACAATGGCAAAAATTGTGGATGCCGCTGGAATTGATGTAATACTTGTTGGCGACAGTGCATCCAACGTAATGGCAGGACACGAAACCACATTGCCAATAACATTGGAGCAAATGATTTATCATGCATCATCGGTTGTTCGTGCTGTTGATAGAGCTTTAATTGTAGTGGATTTGCCATTTGGAACGTATCAAGGAAATTCAAAAGAAGCATTGAACACATCTATAAAAATAATGAAAGAAAGTGGTGCACATGCTGTGAAATTAGAAGGTGGAAAAGAAGTTACCGAATCTATTGAACGTATTTTAACTGCTGGTATTCCAGTGATGGGACATTTGGGTTTAACACCTCAAAGTATTTACAAATTTGGAACTTACAACGTAAGAGCAAAAGAAGAAAACGATGCAAAAAAATTGATGGACGATGCTATAGCACTTGAAAAAGCTGGGTGTTTTGCGTTGGTACTCGAAAAAATTCCTGCAAAATTAGCCGAGCAAGTTGCAAAAAAAATATCTATACCAGTTATTGGAATTGGCGCAGGTGGCGGTGTTGATGGGCAAGTACTTGTTTTTCACGATATGGTTGGACTTACACATGAATTTAATCCTCGCTTTTTGAGAAGATATTTGAATTTGTATGATGAAATAAAAGGTGCTGTTGGAGAATACATCAAAGATGTGAAGTCAAAAGATTTTCCAAATGCAAATGAACAATATTAAATAGTTCATTTGTTTATTAGTTCATTGGTCTGCACCACTAATAAACGAGTAAACTAATTTGCTATTGAACCAATAAACCAATGAACGAACTTCAAATTCTTTACGAAGACAATCACATTATTGCTGTAAACAAACGACCTTCTGATATTGTGCAAGGCGACAAAACAGGCGATACACCTTTGAGTGATTTTGTAAAACAATATGTAAAAGAAAAATACAATAAACCTGGCGAAGTTTTTATTGGCACTGTTCATCGCATTGATAGACCTGTTAGTGGCATTGTTCTTTTTGCCCGCACCAGCAAAGCTTTGGCACGATTGAATCAAATGTTTCAAACAAAAGAAATTCAAAAAACATATTGGGCAGTTGTAAAAAACAAACCTAAAAATACAAGCGGAAAATTGATTCATTATTTGAAAAAAAATGAAGCAAAAAATATGTCAAAAGCATTTGAAAAAGAAACTGCGGGTGCTTTGCTTTCGGAGTTGGACTACGAATTAATTTGCAGTTTAGATAATTATCATTTGCTGGAAGTAAAGCCACACACGGGACGACATCATCAAATACGAGTGCAATTATCATCAATGGGTTGTCCTATAAAAGGCGATTTGAAATATGGTTTTGATAGAAGTAACAAAGATGCATCTATTCATTTGCACGCACGAAAAATTGAATTTATTCATCCTGTAAAAAAAGAAAACATTACTATTGTTGCTCCTCCACCAAATGATGTTTTGTGGAATGAGTTTGTGAAAAGTGTAAAATAATATTTAAAAACTAAATGAAACATCGACTTATTTTAATTGGGTTAACTTTCTCTCTAATGTTTTTTTTCTCTTGCGACCCAATGTATGAAGGGTTCAAAATTGTTAACAACACCAATGATTCCCTTTACTACTATGTCCATGCTTACAAAGATTATAAGTATTCTTATAATATAGCTTATATACCTCTTATGCAAAGTTCAGATAAATATAAAATAGATTATTTGAATAATGAACACAAAATATTACCTAATGATACATCAGAATTCGGACCACTTCCTCGATCAAGAGAAAGTTTTGCAAAACAATGGGGAGGAATAACAATTCGCTTTTATAAACGTGAAGTTATTGAAAAACTAAATTGGAACACCCCACTAAATGAATCTCATGTATACAAAAGGATTGATATTAAACAAGACGAATTAGAAAAGCAAAATTATTTAATTCAACTAAACAAATAAATTCTATTAACTTGTTAAACAACAAAATTTTTCCATAAACCTACCAATCTTTTTTTCTCATTTTTTTAATTTCAGCATCACGTTTTTTAGTTGTCAAACGCTTTTCTTTAGCTGTTTTGGTAGGCTTGGTAGGTTTTCGTTTTTTAGGAATTACAAAACATTTGTTTACTAATTCATAAAACTTTTTAACTGCAATTTCTTTGTTGCCAAGTTGGTTTCTTTCGGTTTGAGAAACTATTTGCAATATTCCTTCTTTCGAAATTTTATTATAAAGTTTACTTAAAATAATTTGTTTTTGTTCATCAGTAAGCAATGTGGAATTTACAACATCAAAATCGAGTTCAACTTTTGTAGAAACTTTATTTACATTTTGTCCGCCAGCACCACCACTTCTGCTGGTTTTAAAAGTAAATTCCGAATCGAGATTGGGCAATAAAATTTTCATAACGCAAAATTACTCATTTATCAATTGCTTTTGTTATTTGATTATTTTTGGTTGAATTTATACAGCAAATTTTTAACACAGAGTTCACAGAGAAAAAAGAGTTTCAAAGAGATATGCAAGGACTATTAAAAATATTTTTATTAATTATTATTTCATCAACTTGTTTTGCACAAGAAGCAAACACCGAATCAAAAATAAATTATTATTCAGAAAAAGCATCTAATTATTTAGATAAAGAAAAATCCTTATCGCCTTATTATTTAATAGATTCAAAAGGAATAAGTATTTATGCTAATGCACAAAACAAAAAAAATAATATTGCAGAATTTTTTGTGAGTTGGAAAATGAAAAGCATTTTTGAAGACAAAGTAAAAATGTACTCTTACAACGATTTGATTAAAAATTATTTTAAAACTTCCGAATTCAAATTACCTTTTGGGGAAGTTGTTGATGGCGTTTTTTTAAAGCATAATGAAAATGAACTTAAACTTAAAGGCTACCGAATAGCAATAGATGCAGGACATACAGCGGGTAATGTGGAATCTGGAAAAATAGAATCGAAATATTTGAAATTCGGAAAAGATGATGCAAATGGAATACATCAACCGATAGAATTTGCCGAAGGAATGCTCACATTTGCAACTGCAAGTTTGCTAAAACAAAAATTGGAAGCCGAAGGTGCTGAAGTTTTTTTAACTCGCAAAGCAAATGGTGAAACGGCTTTTGGAAAAACATTTGAGCAATGGCTGAATGATGATTACAAAAACACAATTGATAGTTTGTTTAAAAATGGAAAAATTTCGCAAGAAAAAAAGAATTATTATTTGAATTCAAAATTTACAAAACGTGATAAATTTAAAATCATTTTTAAAGATTTGGAATTGCAAAAACGAGCCGAAATCATTAACAATTTCAAACCCGATTTTACTATTATCATTCATTTCAATGTTGATGAAACCAACACTGGATGGGCAAAACCAAGCACAAAAAATTTCAATATGACATTTGTTGGTGGTGCATTTATGAAAAGTGATTTATCCACTCCTCAAAAACGTTTTGAATTTTTACGATTATTAATTACCGATGATTTAGAAAAGTCTATTGCATTGAGTTCATCGGTTGTTAAAAATTTTGAAACTATTTTAAAAACAAAAACAGCATCAATAAACGATGCAAAATATTTAACAGAAGGTTGTTTAGCTACTTCTGCCAATGGCGTGTATTGTAGAAATTTACAACTCACACGATACATTCACAGTCCGCTTGTATATGGCGAAACATTGTATCAAGATAATATGGATGAATGTAAATTATTGAACAAAGAAGCTGACAAAAAAAATAACAAACGCATACAACAAGTTGCTGATGCTTATTTTCAAGGCATTTTAAATTTTGTAAAATCAACTAATTCAATTGACTAATTTTTTTGAAAAATGAAAAAAACAAAAACATTTTACATTTTTATTTTTTTATTTTTTGCATCACAAATGGTTGCTCAAAATAATAAAGCACTTATTGATAGTCTCGAAAAAATTGCACTCACACAAAAGGATTCTGATTTAGTAAAAACCTATAATGAACTTACTTGGCAGTATAGAGGAGTATCGGCAACAAAGGCTATTGAATATGGAAACAAAGCACTTGATGAAGGAAAAAAAATAAATTTTAATAAAGGAATTGCCCAAGCCTACAACGATTTGGGGATTTTGTATTATGACAAACAAGAATACTCAAAAGCATTGGACTATTATAAACAATCGATGCAAATACGAAGCAAGAATGGCGACAAAAAAGGTGTTGCGGCATTGTACAACAAAATCGGAATTATTTATCAAGCTACAGGTGAATATTTAAAAGCATTAGAAAATCAGCAAAAAGCATTAAATCTTTTTGAAGAAGTAAAATATGATATTGGAATTTCTTATTCGCTAAACAATATTGCAGTACTCAATTACAATATTGGCAATGATGAAGAAGCATTGAAATACAATTTTAAATCTATTGAAATAAAACAAAAAATTGGCGACAATTATGGTTTAGCGGGTTCGTATGTGAATGTTGCCAATATTTATTTTAAAAGAAAAAATTACAAAGAAGCTATTTCATATAATCTCCATGCACTTGAAATTTGCCGTCAAACGGGCGATAAAGAATATTTATCAAGCACACTCAACAATTTAAGTTCGGCTTATGTTGGAATAAATGATTTGCAAAATGCTTTAAAAACAGTTGAAGAATCGTATCAAATAAGAAAAGAATTGGATGATAAAAAATCAATGATTTCATGTTTAGTAAATATGAGTAGTATTTATTTAAAACAAAACAAAAATCAAATTGCTTTTCAGAAATTAAATGAAGCATTAAAATTAAGTACGCACAGGAATGTGCTTCCAGAACTTCCATCATTGTATGGAATGCTTACAATGTATTATGAGAAAAAAGGTGATTTACAAAAAGCTTTAGAATACCAGAAATTACAATACATCTATCGTGATTCATTAGTAAACGAAGACTTGAATTCTAAGATTACAGAAATGAATACAAAATACGAAACAGAGAAAAAACAAAAAGAAATTGAAAAAAATCAATTGGAATTGAATGTTAAAGAATTGGAATTAAATAAACAAAAAAATCAACGAAATTTACTACTGATTTCAATCATAGTTTTAGGAATTTTTTCTTACTTATTTTACTCAAGATACAAATTCAAACAAAAAGTTTTGTTCAACAATGAAATGATGCATCAACAAGAACTACGCTCAAAAGCTATAATAGAAGCCGAAGAAAACGAACGCATACGCATTGCCAGAGAATTGCACGATGGAATAGGACAACAACTTTCGGCTGTGAAATTAAACTTAAGCAGTTTGGAATCATCATTAGATTTTAAAAAAGAAGAACAAAAAATAATGATGAAAAATGCACTCGACATAATTGATGATTCGGTAAAAGAAGTAAGAAATGTTTCGCATAATATGATGCCAAATGCATTGCTAAAATCAGGTTTGGCAATCGCTGTTCGTGAATTTTTAAATAGAATAAATAATACTAAATTAAAAATAGAATTAGAAATACATGGTTTAAATGAACGATTGGAAAGTACTACAGAAACAATTTTATTTAGGGTTTTACAAGAACTTGTAAATAATATTATTAAACACGCTCAAGCTAACAATGTACATATTCAAATCATTCGTCACGACAATGAATTGACAATAATGATAGAAGACAACGGAGTAGGATTTGATTCTGCCAAAATTAAAAGTGATGGAATAGGATTAAAAAATATTCAATCACGCATTGAATATTTACACGGTTCCGTTAATTTTGATTCTCAAATTGGCAAAGGAACTACTGTAACTATTGAGGTTCCTATAACCTAAATTAATCATATATTTGCTATATGAGCAAAACCAAAATTTTTATTGTTGATGACCATCAAATGTTAATTGATGGAATAAAAGCATTATTGCATGATGAAGATAAATTTAAAATTATTGGCGAAGCAAAAAACGCTACCAAAGCACTTGAGTTAATTGAAAACAAACTTCCAGATATTATTTTAAGCGATATAAATATGCCTGATATTAATGGCATTGAATTTACACGCATTGTCAAAAAAAAATATCCCTCTGTAAAAATTCTTGCTTTATCCATGTTTGGAGAAAAAAGTACCATCTCCGAAATGCTTGATGCTGGTGCTTCGGGATACATTTTAAAAAATACGGGCAAAGCAGAATTGCTAAATGCACTTCAAAAAATTGCAGATGGAGGAATGTTTTTTAGCAATGAAGTAGCCGCAGAAATGATGAAAGCACTTTCGGAAAACGCACAACAGAAAGAAAAAGAACAAAAAGTGTTTCTTACCGATCGCGAAAAAGAAATAGTACAACTCATATCACAAGAATATAGCAATGCAAAAATTGGCGAAACACTTTTTATTAGCGAACGAACGGTGGAAACTCATCGTAAAAATATTTTCCGAAAAACAAATACAAAGTCCGTTGTAGGACTAATAAAGTTTGCTATTGAACACAAATTAATTAGCTAAAATACCCACCATACATCCGTACCAGCACGGATATAAAAATACCCAATAGAAGTTATTGTTTTATTAAAGATTAATCCATTACTTTGTACCATAAACTAAAACAAAAAACTTATGAAAAAATTATTTACAACTTCAGCATTAGTACTTTCTGCTTGTGCTTTCACAATGGCACAAGAAGCTACAGATTATAAACCTGCAGCTGGTGCAAACAATTTAGAGTTGAACTTTGTTCCTTTAAATGGTAAACCTATTCAGTTAACGTATATTCGTTACAGAAGATTCTTGAGCGAAAAAACTGCTTTCCGTTTGGGAATTGGTTTGAGCTACTCTTCAGCTAAAGCGGATTCAGTGTTCAATTCAAATCTTACAGCAAACACTACAGTTTCTGAAAAATACAAGAAAAATGTTTTTGGATGGAACATCAAACCAGGATTTGAAAAACATTTTGAAGGAACAAATCGTTTAAGCCCATACATGGGAGCTGAATTGGATTTGGCAGGACAATCAACAACTGAAGTAACTCCAACAGGTCTTGATGCAGGAGGAACTACAGATGAGTTTGTAATTCAAACTGAGAAAAACAAAAACAAAGGTGGTTTTTTCCGTTTAGGAATAAACTTAATTGCAGGTTTTGATTGCTACATTACTAAACATTTATATTTAGGAACTGAATTAGGTTTTGGTTTCCAATATGTAATGTATAGTGATTACAAAAAGACAACTGAATACCCTTCTACATACCCAGCAGTAGTTGCTCCAGCTAAAGATCCAGGTAACCCAGATCCAACAACACAAGGAAGCGAAATGAACATTGGACCAAATTTCAATAGTGCTATTCGTTTAGGTTTCATTTTCTAGAAAATATTTACCAGAAAGGAGTTTAACGCAAACTCCTTTCTTTTTTCTAACTTTTTAATTTTTATACATCATGAAAATATTTTCACAAACAATAATAGTAGGCAAAAAAATTTTTGTACCTACATTAGTTGTTGTAGCATTAGCCTTTGGCTCTTGTAGCAAAGAGGGAACGGGAAATCCATCTCATACTTGCAATTCAAGCACAACTACAACAAAAACTGATAAAATGAATAAATCAGTTGAAAGAGTATTACGTGATTTTGCTTCTTCTCAAGCTGGAGGTTCTAGCCAACAAGCTGGTTCAGGTTCAGGAAGTAGTACTTATTCAAACGTAACAATTTCTTATACAACATACTCAACAGCAAATGGAACAGTTTATTCTTGGAGTGATCCAACAACTGGAACATCTTTTACCTTGGCACAATCGAGCAATAGCGGTGGTGGTTTAGGTCAATTGGCATACAATGGAAAAAGTTTTGATTACAACTATGTGTTGTGTATTAAAGCATCTATGAACGATCCTAATTGGAACGGCTTTATGAATGGTCGTGATTTGCGTGGTGTTGTTGCTATTGATGGAGACATTGATGGAAACAATTTTACATTACGCAATCTTGCTATCTTTTTTGTAGCTACAACAGGTGGAACAGGCACTTATAAATTTATTGATTTTGGAGCTAATACAGTTTCTGGAACTGATGGACTTGGTGAAATTGTTGACTTTAGCAATGCTCCAAATGCAACATTATCAGCATTAGGAAATGCTAAAATTTACGTTACTTCTGGTGGAAATGTGAATGTAGGAGAAAACTCATTTGAGATGGGAAGTGGCGCAAAAGTGATGGATGTAATTACATCACAAGAATACCCAATCGATGGCACCATTATGTGCGAGTAATAATTGTTGTTTAGTTTAATTTGTGAGTGGCTACCTTTTAATCAAGGTAGCCATTTTTATTACATTGGGTCCACATTCATTTGCACTCTCACTGCCTTATAATCTGCCTGTGATTTAAAATTAAAAATCAATTCATTCACTATTTTTTTTGCTTGAACAACAGAAGTATCACGTTCAATTTTCAATAAAATAGTTTTATGGTACGCATTTCTAATACGCGCCACCAATGGAAATTCTGGACCTAAAATGCGTTTTCCAAAATGTCGTTTTAAATCATCAGCTAAATATTTTGCAGAAACATTTATCAAATCAACATCTTTATGAATCAATGTAATTTCAACCAAACGATAATAAGGAGGATAATTAAAATTTTTTCTATCCAACAATTGATTGGTGTACATTCCTAAATAATTATTGTTGAGCACATCTTGTATAATGCTATGTTCTGGTTGATGTGTTTGAATAATTACTTTTCCACGTTTATTTTTTCTTCCTGCTCTTCCTGCTACTTGTGCCATCAATTGGTAACTTCTTTCATGTGCTCTAAAATCAGGAAAATTAAGCATACTATCTGCATTTAAAATTCCAACAATACTCACATTATCAAAATCCAAACCTTTGGTAACCATTTGTGTTCCTACTAAAATATCAATATTGCCATCTTCAAAATCTTGTATAATATGTTGATGTGCAAATTTGCTTCGCGTAGTATCCAAATCCATTCGAGCAATTTTTGCTTGAGGATAAAATATACTTAACTCTTCTTCAATTTTTTCTGTTCCAAAACCTTTCATTTTTAAATTGGTATCACCGCAAGCAGCACATTTTGTTGGTGGTTTAATTGCATAGCCACAATAATGACAACGCAATTGATTGCTATGTTTATGATACGTTAAACTCACATCGCAATTCATACATTGCGGAACCCAAGCACACAT
>JAYTXX010000141.1:0-54928 GCA_043742725.1 Bacteroidota bacterium
AAGTTCGGATAATGATACTTTGTTGTACAATTTATATAGTTCACAACAAATTGATGTGGCTTCAAATCAACATTTTCAAAATGGTTGGCATGAGTTGAAAAATTTTAATAACGGATTAATTATTCTTTCAAAATGATTGTAATTTTTTCCTTAATTATTTCGTTTTGTATTGCTTTTGTTTTGTTATTTTTTCTATTTCAAAAACAATTAGAAAACAATTTCAGATTAATTTTCAATCTTTCTTTTCCAACAAGTATAGGCATTTCATCAGTTTTTTTTATTGTTCTTAATTTATTAAAAGTTAAATTATATTTTATCGTAGGAATAGAATCAATCATTTTATTTTTTTTATTTCTAAAATTTTATAAAACGAAACAAACAATTTCGCTGAAAGAAATTTCTATTACATCGTTATTTCAACAACACATTATTTTTATTTTATTGTTTGTTGTTTACAGTTATTCTTGGTTGATGGATGTTGGAATATTTTATTTCGATAGTATCAAAGAGCCTCACGGTTTGTGGGATGCGTGGTCGTATTGGAATATGAAAGCAAAGTTTATTGCGCGTGCTCCAACTGTGTGGACAAATTGTTTTAGTCAATTTAATGCGGAAGATTTTCATGGCGATTATCCTTTGTTGCAAAGTGCTTTTATTGCTCGCTGTTGGATGTTAATTGGTAACGAAACTGTTTGGATTCCGATTGCTTCGGCATTTGTTTTCACCTTTTGCACAATAGGTTTATTGTCATCTGCGGTAAAATATTTTACTAATAAAACGCAAGGATTGATAGCGGGATTAATATTGCTTTGTACTCCTTTTTATGTTACAATGGGCGACTCACAATATGCAGATGTTACATTGGGATTTTTTTTCTTGGCAACTTTTGTGATGTTGGCATTTGCAGACAATGTTCAAGAAAATAAAAAATATTTTTTGATTGCTTCAGGCATATTTGCAACAATGGCGGCTTGGAGCAAGAATGAGGGATTGTTGTTTTTGTTATGTTTAATTGTTGCGCGCGTAGTTGTAAAAATAAAATCACCACGCTTTTTATGGCAAGAGTTAAAATATATTTTTTTAGGAATGCTCCCAATATTGTTATTGATAATTTACTATAAAATGGCTGTTGCCCCAACGAATGATTTATTAAAATCACACGATGTTTCTGCTATGCACAAAGTAGTAGATTGGGAACGTTATAAAATAATTGGCGCTTGGTTTTTGGAACGAGTTACAAATTTTGGAGAATGGATTGTAAATCCTTGGTGGATATTTTTAATTGTAATAGTTGTAAATGGTATTTCAAATAAAAATAATATTGCTTATGGCTTTGTGCTAATTTTATTAATGTTGATTGGTTATTTTTATTCCTATATTATTTCTTATCACGATTTGCAATTTCATCTTTCTACTTCTCTCCATCGCTTATTTTTTCAATTATTTCCATCGTTTATTTTTTTATTTTTCCTTCTCTTAAAAACAAATAAAAAAAATTATTTATAAACGATTAATTCTAAATCATCATACAGAGTAGTTGGTTTTGATGGATTCCATAAATAAATTTTCAACTCATCATTTGAAGTTTTAAAAGAAGGGAGAACGAATTGAAATTCTATTTGTTGCCACTTGCTGGAGGATTTTAAATAATCACTTAAAAAATAATTTTGATAAAAAACGGTTTCTTTGGCGTTGGTAATTGCCGCTACCAGTTGCACTTTATCTATGTTTGTGTCGTTCCATATTTTAGCACTAATTAATGCTTTTAAGTTTGTTGTGCTTTTTAATTCGCTTGCTTTAAAACGAAATGTAGTTCCGTATTCAATAGTAGAATCGAGCATTGCAGCTTGTGGTGGAGAAAAATATTTTTTAGAAAATGTCCAGCCAGAAACAACATGAGCTGTGTCGGTTATTGGTTCATCGAATGAAATAGTTTGGGAGTACAATGTATTTTCAACAGAAATAGATAAAAACTCTTTTAGTGTTTTTGAATGCATTCTGCTACTGCGTTTATAAAAAGTTACCCTTCCTGTACTTGCTACTTTTTCCAATAATGAAGTTATAAGCGGATAACTTTTAATAACGTCTGATACTAAATAATTGTCTTGAATAGCAACATAATCCCATTTGCACCAAAATAAAGAAGTTGAAATATTTTTTTTAGTTGTTCCTAAAACTGTATAACCTTTTCTATTCATTAAAATGAGAGAAACATTGGTTGTATATGCATCAATCACTAATATTTTGGCTTCTTTCGAGATTTTATTTCTATCTAAAAAATTTTCAGTTCCAATAAAGTTTTGCCGTGTAATTTCTGTTCTATCCCAAGGTCCTGTTGAATATCGTTCTGCTTGAATGTTTTTTGAATTTATAAAAAACAAAATACTTATAATTGAAAAAATAGAGTTCCAAATAATTTTTTGGAACAGTTTTTCTATTTTAATGTTTTTTAATAATAGTATAAAAAGTAATATTATGGGTACAAAAAATGAATCTAGAAAATAATAATCGTGTGCGTAATATTGTTTCGCCATTGCTAAAAAATATAGCGATGAACCACAAAATGTAATTAAAAAAAATGACCAATATTTTTGCTTGCCCCTAGCTTTTTTATACTTTAATAATACTACAATTGTGTAAACTACGCAACTCAATAAAATTAAATAGTGCCACAATGTAAAATAATGAAATCCCCAATGATTATACATTTCAGCTACTATTTCTTTTAATTCATCAAAATTTTTAGCAGGCATTAAATAGCTTAAAAACATGTTTCCATACAGCTTTCCTAAATGAACATTATAAAGGTAGTACCCAACAAAAATGAACATACTGGTAGAAAATATAACTAATTCTTTGTTGTTTACTTTTTTGTTTTTTAACCACGAAAACAATATCAAAATAATTGAAGTAAGTAAAAAAATCAAGAAGGGTAAACGAATAAGTGTTGCTAAAAGAAAAAACAAAATAGCGAGTATAAAAAATCGAATTTTATTAGATTCATTGTACAACACGAAATAATAAAATCCTATAAAAAAAAACGAAATTGCTGGAATACTTGGAATAAAGCCTATTTGATAATAAGTGTAAACGGGAGAAAGAAAAACAAATAAGGTAATAAAATATGATTTTGTTTCTGAATTAGTAATTTTTTTTGTTGTGAGAAAAAGAAAAATTAATCCAATTATACTTATTGTGAGCGTATATATTCTAAAAATAAATGGACTTGTAGTTCCAAAAATCTTCATGAGTAAAGCAACAATAAATTCATTTATTGGAAAATCTACTCGCGTGATGCCTTCTGTTGTTTGTAGATTAAATGTTTTTGGGTGAAACAAATCAAATCCATTGCTTATAAAATTTAATGCAAGTGCATACCTGTCGCTCTGTGTCCAAGAATGTATGAATGCAGGAAATAATACTATTGTTTGCGAATACAGCAATACACTTAAGCAAATCAGAGAAACAATTAATGTGCTTATAGATATGACATTTCTTTTTTTGTACATTAATTTGAACTAAAAAATAATTTTAGGAAAGCAAGTCAGTGAGTAATTTCATCTCAATTGCTGGCGACATTTTTTCGTATAAAATTCTATAAACAGCATCAGTAATAGGAATTTCAACATTGTATTTTTTATTTATTTCGTGAATACATTGTACTCCATAATATCCTTCAGCCACCATATTCATTTCCATTTGTGCATATTTTACAGAATATCCTTTTCCAATCATGTTTCCAAACATTCTGTTGCGGCTAAATTGCGAATAAGCTGTAACCAGCAAATCTCCAAGGTATGCAGAGCTTTTTATATCTCTATCAATTGGATGAACTTTGTCAACAAATCGTTTTATTTCTTGAATAGCATTGGAAATTAATACTGCTTGAAAATTATCGCCATAGCCTAATCCGTGACAAATACCACTTGCAATTGCAAAAACATTTTTCAGTACTGCCGAATATTCTGTTCCAAAAATATCATCGGAAACAACTGTTTTAATGTAGCGACAATTTAATTGCGATGCTACATAAGTAGCGTTTTCATTGCTTTCAGAAGCAATGGTTAAGTAGGAAAGTTTTTCCATTGCAACTTCTTCTGCATGGCAAGGACCAGAAATTACACCAATGTTTTCTATCGAAATAGCATATTCAGTATTAAAAAATTCGCCAACTATTAAATTATGTTCAGGCACAATTCCTTTTATAGCAGAAAATACTTGTTTGTTTTTAAAATCATCAGCTGTTAAACCAGAAAGGGCATCTTTCAAAAAGGCAGAAGGCACAGCCATTATCAATATATCAGCATTTGCAATTACAGTTTTCAAATCAACATTCAACACTAATTTATTCGTTTCAAATTCTACTGAAGTTAAATAATTTGGATTGTGTTTAAATTTTTTGATGTGTTCAATTGTTGTTGCATTGCGTATCCACCAATGTACTTGAGAGGCATTGTTGCAAAGCATTTTTACTATTGCTGTTGCCCAGCTTCCACCTCCTATAACTGCTATTTTTTTCATTTAAAATTCCTAATTAATACACATTTACAAATCGCATACTTTTATTTTACTTGATTAAATATAATCTAATTGGTTTACTTTTCTTGTTGTTTTCTCCAAAGCCTTTCTAAAGCCTTATCTCCCTTAATGTAATAGTAATCTAATCCAGCTGGTGCCAACCATTTAATCTCTTTTGTATGTGTAGTGATTTGAGTATGAGATTTTATTTGAGGTAGATTACTTTGCCCATACCAATGTCCACCAGTAAATACCATAGTATCTGCCATTTCTTTGGTTATTTCCCTATTGTTTTCCCAATCAAAAGCAACTATATCTGTATTAGGCTTTTGTTTAGGAGGATCAGGTTGAGGTGGTATATCCCTCATTTCATATAGGAGAAAGGGTACCAATAATATTAATAAAAGTCCCTTATTTTGTTGGAGTACTTTCATAGATAATTTTATTAAATTGGAATTTAGTAAGGTTTGAATCTACTTTGATTGAAGATTTAAAATTGGGTACCATTAAATACATTCCCGGATCATCGGTATTTGCCACTGTGTCTAACTTTACTACATTGGTTCTAGTGATAATGCTGTAATGGATTTGGATATCTGCTTTTGGAATGGTATATCCAATATATATTCCAATTGAAAGGGATAGAATGATAATAGATATAAGGATAATTTTTTTCATGTTTCTTGCTTTTATTCCAATTATAAACGGAATTTTAATTCATTTAAAGCCCCTCCATTAGTTGTTTTAAAATTCATTTTGGTCAGTTTCCAGGTCTATAAGTTCCCAGTTGTTTATATCCGCCCAATCTTTACCATTCCATTTCATTTGTATTAGATAATATGTTCTTAATTGTGCTCCAAAAATATTTTGAGCATCTACATAAGATTTAATGATAAATTGATATGTTTCATTTGAAGCATAAAATCTATAATCAAATGCAGGAAAGTTTGCACTTGCAGGTGCTTTTAAGTTTTTTTCCATAAAAATTTTTGCAATCACATAAGCTTCTGTTTGCATTTCTTCAGGTTTTGCAGTTTCAACAGTACTTGAATTATTATTATTACATGCTTTGTAGCCAATAAATATGATTGTAATTATAATTATTAAAAACCCGAAGCTAATTTGTGGTTTGATATTATTATTTGAAGTTTGTTGCGCCATTTTAAATTATACAATAAGTAATTTATTATTAATTTATCGGATGAAAAACAGGACCTTCTCTCTTCACCATATTTTTTTCGGTTAAAGAGGTTAATATTTTTTGCAATTGATTTTTTGAAATACCTGTTGTTTCACTAATGCTTGCTATTGTTGCTTGATTTTGTTTTGTTACTTCCGCTAAAATTTTTTGTTCATCTTCGGTTAAAATAATTGCAGTCTTTTTTATTTCTTTTACAACCTCTGGTCGCATTTGCGGAAAAAATAAAACATCTTGTATAGAATGTGAATTAGTCATTATCATTGCTAATCTGTCAATGCCAATTCCAATGCCTGATGTAGGAGGCATTCCATATTCTAATGCACGTAAAAAATCATAATCAATAAACATTGCTTCATCATCTCCACGTTCCATCAATTGACTTTGTTCTTCAAATCGGGCACGTTGGTCAATTGGGTCGTTTAATTCAGAATAAGCATTTGCTAATTCTTTTCCATTTACCATTAACTCAAAACGCTCTACCAATCCAACTTTGCTACGGTGCTTTTTTGTAAGCGGACTCATTTCAATTGGATAATCTGTAATAAAAGTTGGTTGAATATAATTGCCTTCGCATTTTGCACCAAAAATTTCATCAATCAACTTTCCTTTTCCCATGCTTGGTGCAACCTCAATGTGTAGCTGTTTACAAACATCACGTAATTGGTTTTCATCCATTGTGCTGATATCAATTCCCGTAAAATCTTTTATAGATTCAAACATAGTAACACGTTTGAATGGACGTTTAAAATCAATTACATTTTCGCCAACCTGCACTTTTGTAGTTCCATGCAAATCCATTGCAATTTTTTCGATTAATTCTTCCGTTACATCCATCATCCAATAATAATCCTTGTAAGCTACATACAGCTCCATTACTGTAAATTCAGGATTGTGTGTTCTGTCCATTCCTTCGTTGCGGAAGTTTCGAGAAAATTCATAAACGCCATCAAAACCTCCAACAATTAAGCGTTTTAAATACAATTCGTTTGCAATACGCAAATACATTGGAATATCTAAAGTGTTGTGATGTGTAACAAATGGACGAGCCGCTGCTCCTCCCGGAATAGCTTGTAATACAGGCGTATCAACCTCCAAATATCCCATTGCGTTATAAAAATCACGAATGGTATTCATCATTTTTGTGCGTTTTACAAACGTATCTTTTACTTGTGGATTTACAATCAAATCGACATAACGTTGACGATAACGAAACTCAGGGTCGGTAACTTCATCAAATGCGTTTCCTTCTTCATCACGTTTTACTATTGGTAAAGGGCGCAATGCCTTACTCAACATTTTAAATGTGGTAGCGTGAATTGAAATTTCGCCAACTTTTGTAATAAACACAAATCCTGTAATGCCAATAATATCGCCTATATCGGTATGTTTTTTAAACAATACATCAAACAATGTTTTATCTTCATTAGGGCAAATATCATCTCTGCGAATATATACTTGAATACGTCCAGAAGCATCTTGTAAACTCACAAAACATGCTTTTCCCATATCACGAACACTCATCACACGACCAGCAATGTTGATGTTTTTATATTCATTTTCTTTTTCTATCGAAAAATTGTCTAAAATGTTTTTTGCTGTTGCATTTATTTCAACTAATGGTGCTGGATAGGCATCAATGCCCATTTTAGTAATATCTTCAAGCTTTTGACGTCTTAATAATTCTTGTTCACTATGTTCGGTACTCATTTAAAAAGGATTTATTTTTTGGCAAATATACAAGCAAAGCGTGAAATATGAATTTAAAAACTTCAATAATATCTCCACAAAAAATTGTATTTTCACATCCTCATATTATTAAAAATAAAAATATAAAGCGATGAAAACATTGGTAGCAAATTTTTCAAAACAATTACAAGAAGCCATAAATATTGGAAGCAATGCTAAATTGACTGAATCTAAAAATAAAATTTCAAATGTATTGGTTTGTGGACTTGGTGGTTCGGGAATTGGCGGAAGTATTGTAAGCGAACTTGTAGTTGCAAACGCAAATGTTCCAATTAATGTTTCAAAAGGATATTTTATTCCAGCTTATGTGAATGAAAATACATTGGTAATTATTTCTTCGTACTCTGGAAACACTGAAGAAACAGTTAATTGTATGGAATTGGCAATTGCTAAAAATGCAAAAATTGTGAGTGTTACTTCAGGCGGAAAAGTTGCTGAAATTTCAAAAGAAAAAAACTATGATTGTATTGTTGTTCCTGGAGGAATGCCTCCTCGTTCTTGTTTGGGATATTCATTAACTCAATTATTTTTTATACTTGGATTTCATAAAATAATTAATACAAATTACAAAGCAGAGCTTGAAGCATCAGCAAAATTGCTTGAAGTGGAGCAAAAAAATATAATTGCAGAAGCAACAATTGTTGCAAAAAAATTGAAAGATAAAATTCCTGTAATTTATGCAACAACCTACAACGAAGGAATTGCAATACGTTTCCGTCAGCAGTTGAACGAAAATTCAAAAATACTTTGTTGGCATCACATTATCCCAGAAATGAATCACAACGAATTGGTGGGTTGGACACAAAAAAACGAAAACTTAAGTGTTGTTGTTTTACTTGATAAAGATGAATATTCACGCAACTTATCACGAGTTGAAATGAATAAAGAAGTAATAAAAAATTATACTTCAAACATTACTGAAATTTTTTCAAAAGGAAATTCAGTGATTGAAAAAGCATTTTACTTTGTTCATATTGGCGATTGGATTTCAGTATTGTTGGGCGAAATGAGAGGTGCCGATTTAATGGAAATAAATGTGATTAATGCGTTGAAATCAAAACTTGCAAAACTATAAAAATTGAAATTTAGAGAAATGGGAAATTTGAAAGTGGCAGCATTTACTAATTCTCTAAATCTACAATTCACGAATTAAAATGCAACAAGTAAAATTTATTGAATTAGGATTGATTGACTACAAGCAAGCTTGGGACTATCAAGAAAAACTATTTGATGAAATTGTTGCAACTAAAATTAACAACCGTAAACTTTCTGAAAGCGAACAACAACAAACAACTAATTATTTAATTTTTTGTGAGCATCCTCATGTTTATACACTTGGAAATAGTGGAAAAGAGGCGCATTTGCTTGTTAATGAAAATCAACTGAAAGAAAAAAATGTGACCTATTATAAAATAAATAGAGGAGGAGATATTACCTATCACGGACCAGGACAAATTGTTGGTTATCCTATTTTAGATTTAGATAATTTTTTTACCGACATTCATAAATATTTGCGTTTTTTAGAAGAAATAGTTATTCGCACATTAGCTGAATATGGTATTGAATCGGGCAGAAGCAAAGGAGAAACGGGCGTTTGGTTGGAATCAGAAAATCCATCAAGAGCAAGAAAAATTTGTGCAATGGGCGTTCGTGCAAGTCGTTGGGTAACTATGCATGGCTTTGCATTGAATGTAAATACCGATTTGAATTATTTTGAAAATATTGTTCCCTGTGGTATCGCAGATAAGGCTGTAACTTCATTGAACAAAGAACTTGGAAGAAATATAAATGAAGAAGAAGTGAAACAAAAATTGAAAAAACATTTTGAAGATTTATTTGAATGTAAAATAGTTTAAACCTTTTTCAATTCATATTGTTTTTAAACAGAATTAGTAAAAATGATTGGTAAATATTCCATAAAAGATTTAGAAAAAATTTCGGGCATAAAAGCCCATACGTTGCGTATTTGGGAGCAACGCTATGGAATTTTGAAGCCAGAACGAACAGACACAAATATTCGTTGGTATTGCAACAATGAGCTCAAAGCACTTTTAAACATTAGCCTTTTAAATAATCACGGATACAAAATTTCTAAAATAGCTTCATTAAACGATAAACAAATTGTTGCAGAAGTGAACAAAATTGTTGAATCGCAAACTTCAACTTCCGAACAAATTGATGGGCTTATTATTGCAATGGTTGAAATTGATGAGCAGCGATTTGAAAAAATAATTTCAAACAACATTTTAAGACAAGGGTTTGCTCATACAATTGAAAATGTGGTTTATCCTTTTCTTCATAAAATTGGAATTATGTGGCAAACGGGAAGCGTAAATCCAGCACAAGAACATTTTATTTCCAATTTAATTCGCCAGAAATTAATTGTTGCTATTGATGGTCAACTTGTTTCTGAAAATAAAAACACAAAAAAATTTCTACTCTATTTACCAGACATGGAGTTGCACGAATTGAGTTTGCTATACTTTACTTATTTGTTAAAATCGAAAGGACATCAAGTAATTTATTTAGGTCAATCTGTTCCTATATTGGATTTGCAAAAAGTGTATGAAATTCGCAAACCTCACTATATTGTTTCTGTAATTACTCATTCGATGGACAATTTGAGCATATATGTTAAAAATTTAGCCACATCATTTCCTAAAGCAAAAATCTTATTGTCTGGTTCGCAGGTAATAAAATCATCGAATATCAAGCTTCCTAAAAACGTAAACAAATTTTCTACTCCTCACGAATTATTGGATTTAATTTAATTAAATTCTTCTTGTCGATTGCCTTATAATCCTTTTCAGTATTGGGTTTTTAATAGTTTTTATTTTGTTTAGACGAGCCTGTTTTTAATTTGTGTTTAAAACAATTGTTTAGCTTTTCCAAAAAAAGATTAAACAAAATTATTGTTTTTGTTTAATCTTTTAGTACATTTGTTAAACAAAATAAAAAAACAATTTTAAAAACATATACTATGACAGCAATAGAATTTAACCAACAGCTCGTTAATCAAAGGGTTTCATTGAAAAACTTTGCTTACAGTTTAACATTAAATAATGAAGAAGCACAAGATTTAGTTCAGGATACTTATTTAAAAGCGATAAAGTATCGCGATAAATTTGCTGATGCTACAAATTTAAAGGCGTGGCTTTATACTATTATGAAAAATACGTTTATTAATACCTATAGACGTTCTATCAAAACACGCCAAATCATTCAGCAAACAGATGATTTAAGTACTGTAAAACCATTGGCAGGAGCAAATAGTCCAAGTGCAGAATCGCAACTTCACGAAAAACAAATTGCAAAAGCAATAGACGGATTGGAGGAAGACTATCGAATTCCGTTTACAAAATATTTTGATGGTTTTAAATACAAAGAAATTGCAGACGAATTAAATTTGCCTATTGGCACTGTTAAAAGCAGAATATTTTTGGCAAGAAAAAAATTAATGGTTGATTTAAAAGATTTTATTTCTCAAAATTAATGTTTAACAATAAAATAGATTAATTAAACAATAAAAATTACAAAAACGAAAAAAAATTAAAGTATAAATAATATTTTTTTTGTAGTAGATAATTTTTTAATAAATTCAATTGTGTTTAAAAAACAGGAAATAACAATATTTTGGTTTCGTAGAGATTTGCGTTTGAATGATAATGCAGGACTTTATTATGCGTTGAAAGAAAATAAAAATGTATTACCAATTTTTATTTTTGATACGACTATCCTCGAAAAGCTTGAAAATAAAGAAGATAAACGTGTCGATTTTATTTATCAAACATTAGATAAATTAAAAATTCAATTAGAAAAAATTCAATCTTCTTTATTGGTTTTGAAAGGAAAACCAATTGATGTTTATAAAAAATTGGTAGATGAGTACGAAGCAAAATGCGTTTATACAAATCACGATTACGAATCCTATGCAATAAAACGAGATAAAGAAATTCAAGATTTTTTATTCTCAAAAAATATTTTTTTCAAAACATATAAAGACCAAGTTATATTTGAAAAGAGTGAAGTTGTAAAAGATGATAATCTGCCATATACTGTATTTACGCCATATATGCGCAAATGGAAAAATAAGTTGAATGATTTTTACCTAAAATCATATCCAACTGAAAAATATTTTTTTAACTTTTTAAAAGCAAAATCATTTTATTTTCCAACACTAAAAGAGATAGGTTTTTTGTCAAGTGGACTTAAATTATCTGCTCCATTTTTGGATGAAAAAATAATTTTTAAATACGACCAATTGCGAAATTTCCCTGCAATAGAAGGCACTTCAAGATTGAGTGTTCATTTACGTTTTGGAACAGTAAGTATTCGTGAATTGGCAACAAAGGCAAAACAGTTGAACGACCAATGGCTGAATGAATTAATTTGGAGAGAATTTTATATGATGATTATGTTTCACTTTCCGCATGTTGCAACTGGCGCATTTAAAAAACAATATGAAAAAATTCCTTGGCGAAATAATGAACAGGAGTTTGATGCATGGTGCAAAGGTGAAACTGGCTATCCGATTGTAGATGCAGGAATGCGAGAATTGAATACAACAGGATTTATGCACAACAGAGTACGAATGATTGTTGCAAGTTTTTTGGTAAAACATTTATTAATTGATTGGCGTTGGGGCGAAGCTTATTTTGCAGAAAAATTAATAGACTTTGATTTATCTGCAAACAATGGTGGTTGGCAATGGGCTGCAAGTAGCGGTTGTGATGCAGCGCCTTATTTTAGAGTGTTTAATCCTTATGAACAAACAAAACGATTTGATGAAAAATTACAATATATTCGCAAATGGGTTCCCGAATTTGAAGAACTAACCTATCCGCAACCTATTGTTGAACATAGATTTGCGAGAGAACGAGTTTTGGCAACCTATAAAAAAGCATTAAGTGCCGATACTATTTAATTTGTTTAATTGCGTATTTTCGCAATTATGAATTACTACATTATTTACAAGCCTTACAAAATTATTTCTCAATTTACTTCTTCTCATCGCAAGAAAAAATGTTTGGGCGAATTGGGTTTTCCTTTTCCAAAAGATGTTTATCCTGTTGGTAGATTAGATGAAAATAGCGAAGGCTTATTGATTTTAACAAACGACAAAAAATTAAATTTCAAATTACTTAATCCTGCATTTGAACACAAGCGAATTTATTTAGTTCAATTGCAAGGAATAATAACAACCCAAGCCATTCAGCAATTGGAAGAGGGCGTTACCATTGCGCTTGATGCTGGACCTTATTTAACAAGACCATGCAAAGCTAAAGTAGTTGCAAAGCCTGAAAAGCTTCCTCCACGCGGACATCCAATAAGTGAGAGTCTTCCTACATCTTGGATTGAACTTACATTAACAGAAGGGAAATTTCATCAAGTTCGTAAAATGACTGCTGGTGTGGGTTTTCCTTGTTTACGATTAATAAGAATTGCTATTGAAGATATTCGATTAGAAACGATGCAACCAGCCGAAGTGCGCGAATTAAAAAGAGATGCAGTGTATAAAAAATTAAATATTACGATTGATTAAATTGTATTTTTCGTTAGCAAAAATCAAAAAAATATGTACTTTCGTTTTAGATAAAATAATTTGTATGACCGATTTAGCCACCCAATTTTTCGATAAGCGATTACTTCGTGTTTCGTTTGTGGCTATTTTCTTTTCTTTTATTTTCTTTTCTCAAAATAGTTTTGCTCAAGCACCTGGAATGCTTGAATTTGCTGGAAGAACAGTGAAGGATAACAATGCCTTATCTGGAGCAACGGTTACAGTTTTTCGTGCAGGAACCATTCAGCAAGAGCAAGTAAAAACGGGTAAAAACGGAAAATTTAGATTTTATTTAGTTTTTGGAACCGATTATAAAATTACATTTTCATACCCAGGTTGTGTGGATATGCACTTGATGGTTTATACCAGTCAATTGCCAAGAGACAGAGGCGATTTGTTTCCGCTTTATCAAGCCGATATTCCATTTTTTCAAACAGATAATACCACAATAAGAATTGCGAAATACAAAAATCCTTTTACAAAAATTATATACGATGGAAAAAAATCGTTTAAAGATGACGAAGCTTATTTAGCTGCATTTGTAAAAGATATATTTATAGATGCTGCCGAATTAGCCAAAATATATGCTGAAAAAGAAGCAAAAGCAAAAGCGGAAAAAGACAAACTAGAAGCAGAAGCAAGAGCCAAACGAGAAGCAGAGTTGAAAGCACAAAAAGAAGCGGAAGAAAAACTTTTAGCTGAACAAAAAGCGAAAGAAGATGCGCTGAAAGCTTCTGAATTGGCTCGTTTGAAAGAAGATGCAAAGAAAGTTGAGCCAGAAAAACAAACAATGGAAACGGAAGGAATTCATTTGCAACGTGAAAAACAAAACAAAGTGTTGCTTGCAAAAAAGAACAAAGAAATTAAAACAACTTACGAAAATGATTTGCTAAAATTAGTTGCCGAAACAGAACGAACTGCAAAACAAAAAGCATTTAAAGAAGAAATGAAAGAAGCTCGCGGAAATACTGTAATAGAACAAATGCGTAGAGAAAGTGATTTAAAAGCAAAGTCGGATATTTTGAGAGCAGAAAGCAAAACCAAGAAAAAGAAAGAGTTAGAAAACAAACAATATAAACTAAATGAAATGCGAAAGCTTGTTGAAGCAGCAGCATTTGCAGAACGCTCGGTGCTTATTAATAACCAAAAAACATTGCCCGATGCCAATAATTACAAACCAAAAGAGTTGCCAAATGTTTCTGTAAGTGTTGATGATGGCTTTGTTAAAACTACTCGCACAACTGTTATTACATTAAATAAAAAATTAGATACCTACAAAAAAGTAAGTTATTTCTGGGGAAAAATTTATTGTTATAAAAATAATATTGAAATAGATGAAGCAACCTATAATGTTGAAATTGCTTATTTTTTATCGTTTAAAAATTAGATATTATAAACAAAATTTGAAATCATTCTCAAATGAAAAAATATAAACTGCTTTTATTTTTGCTCTTGAACGTACTACTCTGTAATCGTTCAATCACAGCGCAAACAACAAGTTTTCTATACTATGGTGTGGAACAAGGATTGTCGCAATCGCAAGTACAGTGCATTACTCAAGACGATGAAGGAAATCTTTGGATTGGTACACTATCTGGATTAAGTAAGTATAATGGTAGAGATTTTAAAATATATTCTAAAAATGATTCTTTAGCCGAAGATTGGGTAACATCTTTATGTAAAGATAAAAATGGAAATATTTGGTTTGGACATTGGGCAGGCGGAGTATCTATGTACAATCATAAAACGCAGAAAATAGAAAATTTAAAATTAGAAGAATATACGCGTTTCAAAACAGTTACTTCAATAACTCAAGATGAACAAAATCGTTATTGGATTGCAACGGAAGGTGCTGGTGTTTTTGTGTACGATCCTGAAAATAAAAAAATGGTTATGCTTACCAAAAAAGATGGATTGGGCAGTGATAATGTTTACAAAATATGCACAGATCAAAAAGGAAATGTGTGGGTGGCAACAGATATTGGTATTACCATTTTCGATTCTAATTCATTATCAACACACAGCATATTAAATATTGGCAATGGCTTACATAGCAATAGAATTACCACAATGGCATTGGCAAATGAAAATGAAATGTGGATTGGAAGTGCCGATGCTGGAGTGATGATATTGAAAATAAAAGATGATTTTTCGGTAAAAAATCCAACAAAAGCAATTGAAAATGGTGGTCAGCGAATTGATTTAAAAGATGGATTGACGGCAAATTTTATTACCTCTATATTGGAAGATAAAACACACAATGTGTGGCTTGGAACCATTGGTGGTGGTGCAATAAAAATTACTCCATTTCCTTCAAAAGATAGAACAGAAGCTATTTCTAAAGCTATTATTTATAACTATAACACAAAACAAGGATTAAATTATTTTAATGCAAATACATTGTTTCAAGACCGAGAAAACAATATTTGGATTGGAACTGATATTGGTTTAAATGAATATCGTGGCGAACGATTTCAAATTTATGATGAAGCAGATAGCCTTACTAATAACCTTGTGTGGACAACGCTTGTGGACAGAGATGGAAATTTGTGGTTAGGAACGAATGATGGAATTTCAAAAATTACGTTTAGTTATTCTGCAATTAATAGAAAGCAAAATCATACGATAAAAAACTACAATACAAAAGATGGATTGAGTAGCAATGTGGTACTTTCTTCTTTTGAAGATAGAGATGGAAATTTATGGTTTGGTACAGGTTTCAATGGTGTTTGTAAATTTGATAGTAGAAAAAATAAATTTGAAACATACAATAAAGAGAATGGTTTAGCGGGAAATGTAGTGTTTGCAATAAGCCAAGACAATGCAGGAAACATGTGGTTTGGAACAAAAGAAGGAGCATCAAAATTTAATTCGGAAACAAAAGAATTTCGTAATTATACTATTGCTGATGGATTGGGAGGAAACAATGTTTATCGTATTTTCAAAGATAGCAAAGGTAATTTATGGTTTGGTGCATTGGGTGGAAATTTATCCATGTTCGATGGAAATACATTTAAAAGTTTTACAGAAAAAGATGGAATGTACCACCGTTTTATTTTATGTATAAACGAAGATAAACAACACAATTTGTGGTTTGGAGCTTATGGTGGTGGACTTTATAAATACGATGGAAAAACATTTATAAACTATACTGTAAAAGAAGGACTAACAACCGATTCGCCATATTCAATTATAGCAGATAATGATAATCATGTTTGGATTGGAAGCAGCAGAGGCATTGATAGATTTGATAGTGAAACAAAAAAATTTATTCATTATGGAAAGTCCGATGGATTTCTTGGAGTAGAAACAAATCCAAATGCAGTTTCAATTGATAAAGATGGAAACCTTTGGTACGGAACCATTATGGGTGCTGTGAGGTACAATCCAAAAGAAGACAAACAAAATAATATTGAACCCAAAACATACATCACAGGATTAAAATTATTTATGAAAGAGGTGCCATTTCCTGATGATGCACGTTTTGCTTACAATCAAAATCACTTAACATTTTCATTCATTGGTACTAGCCTTTCAAATCCAGAAAAAGTAAAATATCAATATAAATTAGAAGGCTTTGATAAAGATTGGTTACCCGAATATACAACCGTGAATGAAGCTGTTTACACAAACTTACCTCCAGGATCTTATACTTTTTTGATAAGAGCTTGTAACAGTGATGGAATTTTTAATATTCAACCAGCATCCTATAAATTTTTTATTGCTCCACCATTTTGGCAAACCATACTATTTTATGTTTTAGTATTTGTGTTTGGTGTTTTTGGAATTTATGTGTTTGATAAATTGCGTACACGAAAATTAAAACAAGCAAAAAAAATATTGGAAGGAAAAGTAGAAGAGCGCACTCAAGAATTAGCATATAAAAATATTGAACTTGCTGAAAAAAATAAAGATATTACCGATAGTATTCGTTATGCAAAACATATTCAAGAAGCCATATTGCCTCCTGAAACAGCAATTAGAAAATATTTACCAAACTCTTTTGTGTTTGCCAAACCCAAAGATATTGTAAGTGGAGATTTTTATTGGGTTGATAAAAAAGGAGATACCATTTTATTTGCTGCAATAGATTGTACTGGACATGGAGTTCCTGGAGCATTTATGAGTATTGTTGGACACGATATTTTAACACAAGTAGTAAGCGAAACATCAAATGCATATCCATCTGAAATTTTAGATAAACTCAATAAAGGAGTAAGTGAAACATTAAAGCAAACTTCGGAAGGACACAAACTTCGTGATGGAATGGACATTGCATTGTGTGCATTGAATTTAAAAACAATGGAATTACAATTTGCTGGAGCCTACAATCCTTTGTACATAGTACGTGGAGGAGAATTTATTGAAGTGAAAGGAGATAACATTGCTATAGGAAGCTACACCGATGCGAGTCAAAAAAATTATACAAATCATATTATTAAAATACAAAAAGAGGATACGATTTATGTATTTTCAGATGGCTATGCCGATCAATTTGGTGGACCCGATGGAAAGAAATTTAAACTCGCACAATTCAAATCAATGATTATGAGTTTGAGTGGCGTTTCAATGACACAACAAGAAATTGCCATTGAAAAATCAATTGAAGAATGGCGTGGTCCATTGCAACAGGTAGATGATATTTTAGTAATAGGCGTTAGAGTATAATTTTATATGAATTTTATTGATTTAATTTTTTGCATTCCTCTTGTTTGGGGCATTTATAAAGGTTTCACAAAAGGCTTCATAATAGAAATTGCTTCTTTCATTGCATTTGCTTTAGGTATTTGGGGTGGTATAAAATTTTCCGATTTTATTGCTCATAAATTAACTGAACAATTTGATTGGCATTCAACATATTTGCCAATTATATCTTTTGTAATCGTTTTTTTAGCAATCATTATTGCTGTTTTTTTTGTTGCAAAACTCGTTCAAAAAATTATAGAAGGTATGGCATTAAGTGCTCTTAATAAAATAGCTGGAGCCATTGTTGGGTTTTTAAAATTCGCATTAATTATTAGCGTTTTTATTTTTGTGATTGATGCAATTGAAAAAAGTTATCCGTTAATTTCATTCAAATCAAAAGAAGAATCATTGCTTTATAAACCAATAGGAAAGATAGCTCCAGCGCTTATTCCAAGTTTGAGTCAAAGCAAAATAAATTCAATAATTCCTGAAAAGTAAATTTGTCTATTTCATTTTTGTACATTTGTAATGTAAATGAAAACAACACAAAAAATAATCTCTCTTTTTTTAGCATTTATTTTTTTGCTTTCCTCGCTTGGTTTTACTGCCAATAAAATGGTTTGTTTGAAAAGCGGAAAAACAAAGTTGTCGTTGGTTCATTTGAAAGATTGTTGTCCCGAAAAAAAATCAGTAACTCCACTTTTAAAAAGCGATTGTTGCAATATCAACAATATATATTTTAATTTAAGCGATTTTCAACACGCTGAAAAAAATAATATAGAACAACCTTCTTCGCAAATTTCGTTTGTAAATCCAACTCAAAAATTTAAAATAAATACTTCAACATTTGTTTTAACACATTCTTCTTTCGTTATTCCGCCAAAGCTTTCGGGCAGAGAACTACTTTCTTTTATTTCTATTCTTACCATTTGATTTTTAAAAAATAATTTTTGCTGTTCTGCATGTTTCTGTTTTTCAGAAAAAAAATCGTTTTAAAAAATCAAAAAAATGTATCGTATAATTTTATTTTTAATTTTCATTGCTCATTCATTAGCAGCTCAACACACTATGGGAAAAGTGTTTGGCATTAATGATAAAGGAGCAAATGAAGCTTTGCCAGGAGCAAATGTTTATTGGCAAAATACCATGATTGGTAGCACAACAGATGCCAATGGAATGTTTCAAATTCCCAATCCAGACAGTGTTCCAGCAAAATTAATTGTGAGTTTGGTTGGTTATGTGAGCGATACCTTGCTTGTTAAAGTTAGTAACCAAATGGATTTGAAAATAATTTTAAAAAATTCTATTACACTCAAAGAAATAAATGTGGAAGCGAAACAAAACTCAACATTGTACTCTTCGTTCAATCCAATTAATACAGAAATAATAAGTGGAAAAGAATTATTGAAAGCTGCGTGTTGTAATCTTTCCGAAAGCTTTAGCACCAACGCATCGGTTGATGTTGCTTTTACAGATGCTGTTTCGGGAGCAAAAAAAATTCAGATGCTTGGTTTAGATGGCGTTTACACACAATTACTTTCTGAAAACATTCCAATAATGAGAGGACTTTCGGCTGGTTATGGAATTAATTATATTCCAGGAACTTGGATTGATAATATTTTAGTTACCAAAGGAACAGGTAGTGTTGTTAATGGTTATGAAAGTATTTCTGGACAAATTAATTTGGAATTTTTAAAACCACAGGAGCAAAAAAAACGCTTTTTCATTAATATTTATGGTAATGAAAAAGGTAGAGCAGAAGCTAATATTCATTTTGCAAAAAAGCTAAATGATAAATGGAGCACTATGCTTTTTGTACACGCAAACGATTTGAGTGTGAAGCAAGATATGAACAAAGATGGTTTTTTAGATATGCCATTAATTCGTCAGTATAATGTTTTCAATCGTTGGAATTATCACAGTGGTAAGCGTTTGGAAGCACAACTTGGAATAAAAGCGTTGTATGAAACACGTCAAGGTGGACAAACAAATTTTAATTATTCTTCCGATTACGGAACTACAAAATCGTACGGAATAGGCATTAATACAAAGCAAGTAGAATATTTTTCAAAAACAGGAATTTTATTTCCAGCCACACCTTACAAAAGTATTGGAATACAAACTTCAGGAAAATGGCAACAACAGGAAATGTATTTTGGTTTGCGAAAATATAAGGGAGAACAAAAAAATTTTTATGCAAATGTGATTTATGCAAGTATTATTAATAACACAAATCATAAATATAAAATTGGCGCAAGTTATTTGTGGGACGATTATAATGAAAAATATAATGATTCCGCATTTGTAAGAACAGAAAGCGTTCCGGGTGTTTTTGCGGAATACACCTATACATATTTAGAAAAATTTTCGTTGGTGGCAGGAGTGCGAGAAGATTATCATAATTTATATGGAATGCAATTTACACCTCGTTTGCATTTGCGTTGGAACGCAACAAAATCAACTACTTTAAGAATGTCAGGTGGAAGAGGATTTAGAACTTCAAACATTTTTATTGAAAACCAATCGGTGTTCGCAAGTTCAAGAAAAGTAATTGTTCAAGAAAAATTTAAGCCCGAAATAGCTTGGAATTATGGCTTTTCAGCGAATCAAAAATTCAAATTATTCGGCAACGAAGCATTTATAAATGTAGATTTTTTTAGAACTGATTTTCAAAATCAAATCATTGTTGATTTAGACCAAAATGTAAATAAAGTAGTGTTTTATAATTTGAAAGGTCAATCATATTCCAATAGTCTGCAAGTTGATTTTGGTTTTGAACCGATAAAAGAATTTGCCATAAAATTAGCTTACAAATGGTACGATGTAAAAACTACTTATAACTATGAATTGCTTGACAAACCCTATGTTCCAAAGCATCGTGTAATGTTGAATTTATCGTATTCAACGTACAAAGAAATTTGGAAATTTGATTTCACAATCAATTGGTTAGCCGAAAGTAGAATCCCAAGTACGGTGTTAAGCCCTGTGGAATATCAACTTTCCACACATTCAAAAAGTTATTTTTTATTACAAGCACAAATCACAAAAAAATTCAGGAAATTTGATTTGTATTTGGGTTGCGAAAATATTTTGAATTATACACAATCAAATCCTATTGTTGCATCTGAAAATCCTTTTGGAACTAATTTTGATGCATCAATGATATACGCACCAATTGATGGACGAATAACTTATTTAGGAATAAGATTAAGTATTAAATAAATTTTAATTTTTAAAAAATGAAAACAGTTAAATCAGCAATATTATTAGGCATTATAGTAATGCTTGTAATTTTTACAAACAACAAAACAATTGCACAGGAATCGAAATTTGCAGAAGTAAAAATTAAAACTTCATCGGTGTGTAATATGTGTAAAGAAACGATTGAAAAAGCATTGGCATTTGAAAAAGGTGTGAAAAAATCGGACTTGGAGGTAAAAACAGCAATAGTAACAGTTACTTACAATCCATTAAAAACATCACCTGAAAAAATTCGCATTGCTATTTCCAATGCAGGTTATGATGCTGATGATGTAAAAGCAAATCCGAAAGCGTATAAAAAATTGGATGAGTGTTGTAAAAAAGAAAATCAAATACACGAGTAAAAAATAAATTAATAAAAAAACAAAAACAATGGCATTAATAAAATCGGTAAAAGGTGTTCATCCCAAATTTGGAAAAGATTGTTATCTCGCAGAAAATTCAACCATTGTAGGAGATGTAGAAATGGGTGAACAATGCAGTGTTTGGTTTAATGCAGTTGTTCGTGGTGATGTAAATTCCATTAGAATGGGAAACAAAGTGAATGTGCAAGATGGAGCAGTAATACATTGTACATACGAAAAAACAAAAACCATAATTGGTAACAATGTTTCTATTGGACACAATGCGTTGGTTCACGGATGTACTATTCACGATAATGTGTTGATTGGAATGGGTGCAATTGTAATGGATAATTGCGAAATTGGAAGCAATACTATTATTGCCGCAGGCGCTGTGGTACTGGAAAATACCAAAGTTGAGTCGGGAGTAATTTATGCTGGAGTTCCTGCAAAAAAAGTGAAAGATATTAATCAGGAATTAATACACGGAGAAATAAATCGTATTGCAAATAATTATGTGATGTATAGTGGTTGGTTTAAAGAAGAAAAGTAAATTTTTATTTTAAAAAATCTTCTAATTTTATTTTTTCTGTTTCTTTTGTTTCATAAGGATTTAAAGTAATTTCAAAAGAAGAATAAGAAACACTACTTCCAATTTTTTGTTGATGCATTTGTAAATTTTCTTTTCCCGAATTTAATTTCAAAAAACCAACTTCATCTTTAAATCCGCCAGTAATAGTATTTGTCAAGTGTTTTTTCGCATCCCAATTATTTCCAAAATAAGCTTTTAACAAATAAACTCCATCAGGAATGTTATTCATTTTAAAAGTAGTTCCTCTTGTCATGTATTGATTCCGTATAGTTTTATGTGGTTCATTCACTTCTTGTAAACACACTATCGCTTCGCAATTATTGCTATTATTAATTGTAATTGCATTTTTACTTTTATTGTCATACACTTCTTGCCCAAAAAAATCGGTATAAGGCGAGTCGAAAATATTTATGCTTGTGTCATCTTCTACTTCTTTAATTAGAGGATCTTCAATTTTTGTAATTCCTTGTTCCGAAATACTTTTTGGGTTTTCACTTTTTGTTGAATATGAAATAATAAAGTAAAGTAAAATCATTGCAATGCCAATACTTATCAATATTGGATGTCTTTCGGTTTTTTCGGTTTTTTTATTTTGTGTGGTTTTGGATTGATAAAAATTTTGTTTTTGTTTTTGTTTTTCTTGTTGTTGTGCATATTGGTATGCATTGCCATTGTAGTTTGTATTTGTGGCGCGTGTGCGTGTTTGTGTGGTTTGTTGCGAAGAAGAATAGCTAAATTTCAAATCATATTTTTTTCTTTTTTCAGGATTTGAAAGTACAGCATAGGCTTGTTGAATTTCTTTAAAAAAATCTTCTGCGGCTTTGTTACCTGGGTTTCTATCGGGATGATATTTTTTTGCAAGCTCACGATAAACCGTTTTTATTTCTGCAAAAGTTGCAGTGTTTTTAATTCCTAAAACGATATAATAATTTGTGAAAGCCATTTGTATATAAACAAAAAACCCTGCCCAATTAATTGTTGGCAGGGCTTTTTAGTGTTTTAATGTTTTATTTTTTTTCTTCAGTGGTTTCTTCTTTCGAAACTAAATTTTTAATATACACTTGTGAATAATCTCTGTAGCGCATCGGGTTAAAGAAAAAATTGTGCACGTTTGATTTTAACAAACGATAATTTTCTTCGTACCACAAAACAATAATTGGCGAATCGTCCATTAATTTTTGTTCCGCTTGTAAAAAATAATTATAGCTTTCTTCTTGCGTTTTTGCCGCTTTTCCTGCTTCAAACAAACTATCGTATTCAGCATTTTTGTAACGAGTAGAATTTGGGAATGATGGCAATGAAATATCATTTGGAACGGTTGCTCCATAAGCTATCCACAAAAAATTTTCTGGACTTGGAAAATCTGCAATCCAAGCAGCACGGAACATTTCGGCACGAGCATATTGTTCATCTTCCAATTTTTGTTTTTGCGATACAACTTCAAAATCAAGATTTATATTTAATACTTCCATCAATTGTTTTTGTATTTCAACAACCACATTTGTGTTTTTAGTTCCTCCACTATTCAATTCAATTTTTATTTTCGGAAATCCTTTTCCATTTGGGTAACCAGCTTCAGCCAATAATTTTTTTGCCAATTCAGGATTAAAATCATAGCCTTTTATTTTGCTAATATCGTATCCTTTGAATGATGGTGGGCATAATCCATTTATGCCAGGACCGTATGCTTCGCCTTTTAAAATATTTTCCACAATTTTATTCTTATCAATTGCATAAGCAAATGCCTGACGAACTTTCAAATTGTTAAATGGTTCTTTTGTTAAATTTAATTCATAATACTGGCTACCCATTTCTGGGGAGCGTTCCAAAATATATTTTGGCGTTTTGCTTTGAAAATTACTTATTTCATTTTCTACCAAATCTTTTATTGATTCTGATGGCAAGCCTGTAACCATTGATAAATTGCCATTTTCAAAATTATCAAGTTCTTCTTTTTTAGATGTAGCGGCATTAATTATAATAGAATCTAAAAAAGGCAATTGATTGCCCAAAGAATCGGTTCCATAATAGTTGTTGTTTCTTACCAGAATCGCATTGCTTTTATCATTGTTTGGAACAAGTGTAAAAGCACCCGTTCCTACGCTTAATGATGAACCATATTTTTCGTATGCTTCTTTTGCAATTACACTTGTAGTTGGCAATGCTAACACTGATAAAAACGATGCACTTGGTGCGGTGAGTTTTATTTGTAAGGTGTAATCGTCAATAATTTTAATTCCTTCAATATTGCCATTTGGTTTGCCTTTACTCGCTTCAAAAAATTTATTTGCCCCTTCAACTCGGTCTTTAAAAGTTGCTCCAAAGTTCAAATTTTCTTTCATATCTGTACAAAGCAATTCAAATGAATATTTAAAATCTGCTGCCTTTACTTCTCTTCCTTTTCCTCCCGAAAAACATTCATCATCATGAAAATATACTCCTTTTTTCAAATGAAAAGTATAGGTTGTTCCGTTGGCATCTTCTTCCCATTTTTCGGCAATACAAGGTATAATGCTCAAATCTTTTGGATTAAATTTAACTAATCCTTCATAAATTTGATTTGCAATATGCCCCGAACTAACATCGGTAATAGATGCAGGAAATAATGTTTGGTACAAATCAATTTCGTTAACTCGTAGAGTTCCGCCATAAACACGATCCCCCTTTGCTATTCTTTTTTCAGAATGGGTACATCCGCCCAATATTAATGCTACGGAGACACTTATAAGGAATACTTTTTTCATTTGTTTTCGATTTGTTAAACCATGAATATTATACAAGAATAGTTTATCTTTTACGAAATTGCAAATAAATTTTATTCTTTTAAATAAAGGTGATTATATCATAAATTTTATTTAATTTGCAATGTTTATTAAAAAAAATATAAATTTGTTTTGAAATTCTCAAATAAGATTTTAATATTGCATTACCAAAATGAGTTACAGTAAAATTAAAATTGTTCTTCTTTTTAAAAAATAGTTGATATGAAAAAAGTAATTTTTGCCATCGTTTGTTCACTTGCTTCCACAGCAGGTTTTTCTCTGGGAACTATTGTTCTTGAGGGAAATTATCAAGGAAAAAATCTATATATCCAAAACCCATTTGGTTCTGGAGGTGTTGGATTTTGTGTAAAGGAAGTTAGAGTTAATGGAAACGTAACATCTGACGAATGGGCTTCAAGTGCCTTTGAAGTTGATTTTAGAAACTGCCAACTTAAAGTAGGAGATAAGGTAGAAGTAAAAATTAGTTATAGCAGTGATTGTAAACCAAAAATTCTTAATCCAGAAGTATTAAAACCAAAAAGTACATTTGAAGTTGCAACAATGGCAATTGATAAAGATTTAACTTTGAAGTGGTCATCAAAAGGAGAATCAGGAAAACTTACTTACGTTGTTGAACAATATCGCTGGAGCAAATGGGTAAAAGTAGGTGAAGTGGAAGGTGCTGGAACGGCTGATTTGAACAACTATTCATTTAAAGTAACCCCACATTCAGGAAAAAATCAATTTCGAGTAAAACAAATTGATTATACTGGTTTGCCTCGCGTATCAAAATCAATTGATTATAGTTCTGCTGTACACGAAATTACTTTTAGCCCTGCAAAAGTTTCAAAGGAAATTTCTTTTCTGTCTGGTAGTGCAGCTACAGAAACTATGTTTGAAATATATGACCAATATGGAAATATTGTAAAGAAAGGTTTTGCTTCAACTGTAGATGCATCTAATCTTCCAAAGGGAGCATATTATTTGAATTACGATAATAAAATGGGAGAATTTATTAAAAAATAATTCTCGATAAAATTTATATAAAATAATCCCGATGTAAAAAATCGGGATTATTTTTTTGTAAAAATAGCTTTTGCAATGCTTAAAATAGAACACTTAGGAATAGCAGTAAAAAATATAGAACAATCGAATGACTTGTTTACAAAGTTATTTGGTAAAGTGCCTTACAAATTAGAAAAGGTAGAAAGTGAAAATGTTTCAACTTCCTTTTTTATGATTGGCGAAAGCAAAATAGAATTACTTGAAGCAACAAATCCAGATAGTGCGATTGCAAAATTTATTGAAAAAAAAGGAGAAGGAATTCACCACATTGCTTTTGAAGTAACAGATATTTATGCTGAAATGAAACGCTTGCAAAGCGAAGGATTTACGCTGCTTTCGGAAGAACCTAAAAAAGGTGCAGATAATAAATTGATTTGTTTTATACATCCAAAAACTTCCAATGGTGTGTTGATAGAATTGTGTCAGGAAATAAAATAATTAAATCAAATTTAAAATACTTTCTTTTTTTACATCCAGCCAATAGGTTTGAATGCCCAGCTTTTTAGCCGCGTCTATATGTTGTATGGAGTCATCTATGAAAAGAGTTTCATTGGCATTTAATTTATTTTCTTGTAAAACCAATTCAAAAATTTCGGCATCGGGTTTTCGCATTTTCACTTTGTATGACAAATACATTTTCTCAAAACAGCTTGATAAATCAGCCATTTCAAATGTATTTTGTAAATAATGATTAAAAGTATTGATATGAATTTCGTTGGTATTGCTCAATAAAAATGTACGATGTGTTTGTTTTACTTGTTTGAGTAAATGGATGCGTTCGATAGGTAAATCAAGTAACATCGAATTCCAAGCATTGTCAATAGTTGTGTTGTTGATGTTATTTGGCAGATAAATTTTGAGTTGTTCTCTAAACTCATCCGAAGAAATCAATCCTTTTTCGTACAAATCAAACAATTGTTTTTGATTAGCTTGAGAAAACAGCGTTTCAAAATCACGTAATCCTATCTGCTTAAAAGCATCTACAGCAAGCTGATAATTGATATTGAGAATAACTCCACCCAAATCGAAAATGATATTTTTATAGTTGTTTATGTTAATTGCCATAATAAAAATGCAAATTGTGTTTGTTAATTGGATGCAAATATATAATTTCGCAGTCCTTAAATTGCAATAAAATGCAATGGGCCTATAGCTCATTCGGTTAGAGCACCTGACTCATAATCAGGTGGTGCTTGGTTCGATTCCAAGTGGGCCCACAAAAAAGCCGTCATTTTCTGACGGCTTTTTTATGTTCAATTGTTTTCTCTCAAAATTTTTATACTCCTAAAACCACTTCATTGGGGTCTTTTCCTCCGAATAGCATTTTAGTTGGGTTCTCAAGCATCTCTTTAACTTTTACTAAAAAGCCAACAGATTCTCTTCCATCAATTATTCTGTGGTCGTAAGACAATGCAACATACATCATTGGACGAATTACTACTTGCCCGTTTACAGCCACTGGACGTTCAACCACATTGTGCATTCCAAGTATTGCACTTTGTGGAGGATTGATGATTGGTGTACTCATCATTGAACCAAACACACCACCATTGGTAATGGTGAATGTTCCACCTGTCATATCTTCTAATGTAATTTTATTATCACGAGCTTTTAATGCAAGATTTTTTATTTCAATTTCAATTTGAGCTAAACTCATTTGTTCTGCATTACGAACTACCGGAACTACCAATCCTTTTGGTGCGCTTACTGCAATTCCAATATCAGCATATTTGTGATATACTATTTCATCTCCATCAATCATTGCATTTACAGCAGGATAAAGATTCAATGCTTCGGTTACTGCTTTTGTGAAAAAACTCATAAAGCCTAAATTGGTTCCATGAACTTCTTTAAACTTGTCTTTGTATTTTGCACGCATTGCATAAATTGCACTCATATCTAGTTCGTTAAAAGTAGTAAGCATTGCTGTTTCGTTTTTAACAGCTACTAATCGTTGTGCTAATTTTTTTCGCAATGGCGACATTTTACTTCTCTCTGTATCTCTGCTTCCGCCCCATGTTTCAGCTGATGAAGCATCAAATCCTTTTGCTAAAACATTCAACACATCTGCTTTTGTAATACGTCCATCTTTGCCCGATGCTGTAATTTTTGTTGTAGGAATTTTATTTTCTTCCATCAATTTTTTAGCAGCGGGAGAAGGTGTTCCGCTTGCATAGTTTTCCATTTTCGCAACTTCTTTTTTCACCTCTACTTTTGCTGTTTCTTTTTTAGCTTCAACAACAACTTTGGCACTTTCAGTTTTTTTAGCACTTGTATCAATCGAAAAAACTACTTGACCAACTTTTACTGTATCGCCTTCCGATGCTATTAATTTTACAGCACCTGCCTCTTCTGCATTTATAGTTAATGTAGCTTTATCAGAATCCACTTCTGCTACTTCCTCATCTTTTTCAACATAGTCGCCATCTTTTTTCAACCAACGAGCAATTACTACTTCTGTAATTGATTCGCCTGGGCTTGGTACTTTCATTTCTATTATTGCCATATCTTTAGATTTGAGATGTTAGATTTTTAAAAATCAAAACATCTATTTAGTTATTTTTTTTTCAATTACTGCATCCACAATTGCTTGTTGTTGCTGTGTATGCAATTTGCTATATCCTGTTGCTGGACTCGCACTTTCATTTCGTCCTACATATTTTAAATTCACTTCTTTAAATGCTCTGTGAATATAAGCCCAAGCGCCCATGTTTTCCGATTCTTCTTGTACCCACAAATATTCTTTTGCATTTATATATTTAGTTAAAATCTCTTTCAATTGAATTATTGGTAATGGATACAACTGTTCTAAACGAACAATTGCTATTTCGTTGTTTCCTTCTTTTTGTTTTGCTTCTATCAAATCGTAATAAATTTTACCAGAACAAAATGCAATTTTCTTTACCGATTTTACATCTGCTGTTGCATCATCATAAACTTCTTGAAAGCCATCTGTTGTAAAATCTTTTAATGAAGAAACGCAAGTTGGATATCGCAATAACTTTTTTGGAGTAAAACAAATCAAAGGTTTACGGAAATCACGTTTCATTTGTCTGCGTAACACATGAAACTGATTGGCAGGCGTTGTGCAATTTACCACTTGCATATTGTTTTCGGCACATTGCTGCAAGAAACGCTCCATACGAGCACTTGAATGTTCGGGTCCCATTCCTTCGTAGCCGTGTGGCAAAAGCATCACCAAGCCATTCATTCTTCTCCATTTGTATTCTGATGAAGTAATGAATTGGTCAATAATAATTTGAGCTCCATTAAAGAAATCGCCAAACTGGGCTTCCCATATTGTCAATGCATTTGGCGCTGTTAAAGCATATCCGTATTCAAATCCTAATACTCCATATTCTGAAAGCAAAGAATTATAGATAGATAGTTTTCCTGTTGCTCCAAAATTATTTAAAGGTGTGTATTCTTCTTCTGAATCTTCAAATTTTATTACTGCATGGCGGTGAGAAAATGTTCCACGCTCTACATCTTGTCCGCTGAAACGCACATTGTACCCTTCTTGCATCAATGTTGCATAAGCCATTAGTTCTCCCATTGCCCAATCGTAATTATCATTGGCAATCATTGCAGCTCTGTCGTCAAATAATTTTTGAGTTTTATTAAAAAACTTTTTGTCTTTTGGTAGTTCAACTGTTTTTTTAACAATATCTAAAAACACTTTTTTATCTACAGATGTATTAGGTGATTTATCGAACGCATTTGCATCTGCTAATTTTAATCCACTCCATTGGCTTTTTAAGAAGGAAGTAATTTTTCCTGTTCCTCTTTTCTTAGCTCTTGCAAGTTCTTCATCTAAATGTTCTTTGAAATTACGCTCCATTTCTTTTGCGTAATCTGCATCTATATCTCCCTGTGAGATTAATTGCTTTACATAAATATCTTTTGGGTTTGGATGTGCTGCAATTGCTTTGTATAACAATGGTTGTGTGAAACGTGGTTCGTCCCCTTCGTTATGACCATATTTACGATAACACAATACATCAATAAATACATCTCGGTTGAATTTTTGGCGGAACTCCATTGCCAAATGAACTGTGAAAACCAATGCTTCTACATCATCTCCATTTACGTGAAATACTGGTGATAGTACAACTTTTGCAACATCGGTGCAATAGGTGCTAGAACGTCCATCTAAATAGTTGGTTGTAAATCCAACTTGATTATTGATAACAATATGAATGGTTCCTCCTGTTTTGTATCCATCTAAATGGCACATCTGCAATACTTCATAAACAATACCTTGTCCTGCTAATGCTGCGTCTCCATGAATTAGAATGGGGCAAACTTTATTGAAATTTCCGTTGTGAAAGTTATCAATCTTGGCACGTGAAATTCCTTCTACAACAGGGTTTATTGCTTCTAAATGTGATGGATTTGGTGCTAAACTAATATGAAATTTATTTGCATTGTTACTAATTCTATCGCTCGAATATCCCATATGATATTTTACATCTCCATCAAAATCTGCCTCTTCCGAAAGATGCCCTTCAAACTCCGAAAATACATCTTCGTGTTTTTTATTTAGGATATTGGTCAGAATATTTAATCGTCCGCGATGAGCCATTCCAATTACAAAATCTTCGATACCCATATCTGAACCTTTTTCGCAAACAGCATCTAATGCTGGAATTGCAGCTTCCGCACCTTCTAAAGAAAAACGTTTTTGTCCAACAAATTTTGTATGTAAAAAGTGTTCAAATGTTACCGCTTGGTTTAGTTTATCAAGAATGATTAGTTTCTCAACCTTACTAAAATTAGGAGTGTTTTTTGTGTTCTCCATTTTTTGTTGTAACCATTCAATTACTTCTGGTGTACGGATGTACATATACTCTGCACCAATTGATTCACAATAGGTTTGATGAAGATGAGCAACAATGTCTTTTAGTTTCGCGGTTCCAATTCCAATTTGTGTACCCGCTTGAAATGTTGTTTCTAAATCGACAGTTGTTAATCCAAAATTTTCAATGTCTAATGTGGGATTGTATTGTCTTCGTTCACGAACGGGATTAGTTTGTGTAAATAAATGACCTCGCGAACGATAACCATTTATAAGGTTTATAACATTAAATTCTTTTTGAACATTTAATGGAATTTCTCCTTTTTCTTCATAATTTTTTCTGGCAAATTCAAATCCTTCAAAAAATTTTTGCCAACCAATATCTACCGAACTATTGTCTTTTAAATATTGTTGAAACAAATCTTCAACCGATGAAATATGTGCGTTACTTAAATAGGAATATTTATCCATAATGCTTGTTTACTCTGTTTTTGAGGGTGCAAAGGTAGAACTTTTAATAATGCAAATAAGAAAAATGTATCGAGAACGAGGGAAATGGAACGCAGATTTTGTAGGATTGCTTTGATAAAAAATCAGACATTCATTCTTCGCTAGTAACAACATCTATTTTGTGAATTTGCATCTGCATATTACAATTAAATCTTATTTTCACTCTCTGAAAAATAGATTAGCCAAATAAAAAATCAACTATGCAATTACTTTCTCCTAAAAATTTTAAAGATTACGAATTAATAGATGTTGGTGGTTTTGAAAAACTGGAGCGTTTTGGACAATACATTACTATTCGTCCAGAACCACAAGCTGTTTGGGATAAAACATTGAGTAATGCAGAATGGGAAAAACGTGCACATATAAAATTTATTTCAAAATCGAGTTCATCGGGTGAATGGAAAAAATTGAAACAAATGCCAGAGCAATGGCAAATAAAATATGAAATTAATAATTCGAGTGCTGCTATAAAATTTCGTTTGGGATTAACTGCTTTTAAGCATGTTGGTATTTTTCCAGAGCAAGCAAGCAATTGGGATTATATTTTTGAAACAATAAAATTGATGCAAACACCTCAACCAAAAGTATTGAATTTATTTGCATACACAGGTGGAGCATCGTTGGCTGCTAAAGCTGCTGGTGCTGATGTTACACACGTTGATTCTATAAAACAAGTAGTAACGTGGAGTAAAGAAAATATGGATTTATCTAATCTTTCAAACATTCGTTGGGTGGTGGAAGATGCGTTGAAGTTTGTAAAACGTGAAGAAAAACGTGGAAATAAATACAACGGAATTATTCTCGACCCTCCAGCATTTGGTCACGGACCAAATGGTGAGAAATGGAAATTGGAAGATAATATCAACGAAATGATGAAAGGTGTTTTAAATCTGTTGGATGATAAAGAACATTTTTTAATTCTGAATGCCTACTCACTTGGTTTTTCATCATTAATTATTGAAAATTTATTGAAACAAAAAGCAGGAAATAATTTGAATGTTGGAGAATTATTTCTTCAGGCAACTGAAGGAAACAAACTTCCATTGGGCGTTTTTGGAAGGTTTAAGAATTTTTAATTTTTTTAGGAATATTATTTAATTATTTATACTTTAGCCAAACGAATTAATTTTCCGATATAAAATACATCCCCCTTTAATAGTGTTGTAATTTTTTATTACGCACCCAACCATATAGATAGGTTTTTCGTATTGTTTACGAGAAGCGTTTTGTAAATCTTTAAAAAGGAATATGTATGAAAACAAATTTTACCACTATTCGCAAGACAAAAAGCACACGAAATTTAACGTGTTTGCTCTTGTTTCTTTTTTTCATTACAACTTCTGCAAATCTTTTTGCGCAAAATTGGCTTGTTACCAATGGTGGGCAATCAACCGATGAGGCTCTTGATATTACTGCGGATGCAACAGGTAATTATTATGTAACTGGATACTTTACAGCTACAGCAAAATTTGGAAGCACTACCCTAACATCTTCTGGAAATGGTGATGTTTTTATTGCCAAGTATAATGCAATGGGTGTTGTTCAATGGGCGACAAAAGCAGGAGGTGTGGGTTCTGACAGAGCATATTCTATAAAAACAGATGATGTAGGAAATGTTTATATAACAGGATTTTATTATGGCACTGCAACATTTGGTACAACAACAATTACTTCAGTTTCAAACACACAAGATGTTTTTATTGCTAAATATGATTTTAGTGGAACACTTCTGTGGGTAAGAAGTGTAGGAGGAAGTGCTTCGGAAACGGGTTATGGAATAACAGCCGACCATGATGGAAATGTAATTGTTACTGGACAATTTAAAGGCTCTGCTACTTTTGGAACAGATGTTCTTACTAGCATAATAAATCCATCAACAACATTACCTTCATTTGATATTTTTATTGTTAAGTATGATAAGGAGGGTAATTTTTTATGGGTGAAACAAGGAAAAGCTAAGTACGATGATAGAGGAATGGATTTAGCGGTAGATAAAAAAAATAATATTTTCGTTGTTGGACAATTTTCGGATACCATAACATTTGACTTGGTTCACAATAATCCAGTAATGAATTCTGGGTATTTGATGAAGTATGATAAAAATGGTAACGAACAGTGGTTTGTAAAAATGAGTGCATTACAAACTATAGTTTACGGAATAGTTGTAGATAATAGTGATAATATAATTATAACAGGAGATTACAAAGGTAATTTGGGAATTTTTACTACACCAATTGTTTATAATACAAGTGCCTATGACAACAAAATATTTGTAGCAAAGTTTACAAACAATGGTAATGTATTATGGATTGATAATGATGGAAGTGATAATGAAATAACTTCCAAATGTGTTACATTAGATTACGATGGCAATATTTACATCGCAGGATTATTCAAATGTCGTTTTGATGAATATTCAAAAGAATACGGCTCGGGTGTTTTTTATAGCAGTGGTTATCGCGATGTTTTTGTAACAAAATATTCTCCAACTGGAATTCGACAATGGTTCAAACAGTATGGAAGCAATAAAGATGATTATTGTTCAGGAATAGCAATTCAAACTACAGACAAGCCTGTTATTGCAGGAAGTTTCGAGAATGTATTTAATGTTCCTTCATCGCCAACATTTACAACTTATCAAGATAATTTTTTGTATGGTAGTTATAACAATGTGTATTGTTCTAACCCTAATTATCAAGCTTTTCTTGGCTCTCGATCTAAAGGACAAAAAGATATTTTTATTTCAAGTCCTGTTGATATGGCTCAAGCGCCATTTGATTATTTTATTAGAACAGGGATTTTTTGTAATCAAAATTTTATAAAACCATGTATTAATGATTGCAAGGATACTATTGAAGTCTGTGATCACACAGATATAAAAGCAAATGTATTTGAAATAGATACAAATTCGATAGCAGCTCAATATAATTTTTTATGGAACACAGGAAGTAATACAGCTTATCCATATTCATTTCCTAAATTTTCCTATGTGGATAAGAGCGGTTTATATTGGGTAAAATCTGAAAGAGAAGATGGGTGTTTTCAAAATATTGATTCAGTACAAATTATAATTCATCAGTATGATACTGTTCCTTCTGGAATAAATGTAACGAAGCCACATGTTATTTTTGTTGATTCTGTTTTGCAAGCAACAGATACAATTAAAGTATGCCAAGGAACACCAATTGTTGCTTATGTCATGGATAGTGCTCTTTATCCATTAAACGATGGATTTATTCCGTATAAAAATATAAAATGGAACGCAACTCCTAATTTGAGCATAGACCCACGAGTAACAACCTTTGAAATGCCACAAACAGCTATATTGCCTAATTCTACAGGGTTTTACACGTTGTACGATACTATAATATCAGCTCCAATAAATTGTACAATAGATACTATAAAATATTATGTAGAGAGATCGTTCTATGTAATTATTCTTCCCAAACCGCCAGTTTTGTTAAGTATAACAGGACCTAATAATATATGCCCTGGCGATACTGCTACTTTGTATGCAACATCAAATTCTTTTGATTTTACTTGGTACGGAACCTCCATTGTTCAAAATTTTCATGACTCTATACGTGTGATTGCACCTTTTTCAGTAAGTGATACATATAGTATTTTTGCTTATTTGAAAGATTCGATTACAGGTTGTATTAATAGTGCTTCAGCAGATTATCAATTTAACCCAAGACCAGCCCCAGTTGTAACTATTTCTCCTTTGGATGGAATTATATGTCCGAATGATTCAGTTTTATTAACTTGTCAATCAGGAATAAATTATTATTGGATTGGTCCAGCAGGTGATAGTATTGGTAATACTCAAAGTATTTATGTTGATGTGTCAGGTTATTATCATTGTATTCATACTAATTTTGATGGTTGCATAATGACAACCAATTTTGTCGAAGCAAAAGAATACAATACACCCTATCTTCAAGTTGAACCAGGAAATGTGATTTGTGCAAATGGTAATGCAATTATTTCTGTACAAGCAAGCAATAGTGCGCTAATTCAATGGCAGTCGCCATTAAGTGGTAGTGCAGTTAGACAAACGGTAACTAATGCAGGAACATATATCTGTCATATTACGCAATGTGGGATTACAACAATTGACTCCGTTGTGATTACAAAATCAAATACTGTGTCATATATTACAGCAACCGATTCTACTATTTGCCCTGGTGATACTGTTGCACTAATTCCTAATCCGGGAATGGTTGATTATTATTGGTATCCAAATAATGTAAGTGATCAAATATTATATGTTACCACACCAGGCACATATACTTTGCGAACTACTGACGAAAATGGTTGTTATGGTTTTTCAAAATCTTTTACAATAAACACACTTCCTCAACCCCTATCTCCTATTATGAATGATACTGTTGTTTGTGCTGGACAAAGTATTACTTTAAGCACTAATTCTTCTGGAATAATAAATTGGTTTGATTCACCAACTTCAACAATACCAATACATACAGGAAATATTTTCACAACTCCAATTATTAATACAAACACAATATATTATTTGCAAACGTATGATTCATTATGTAGCAGCAGAAAAAATGATGTGAACATAAACCTTTCTATTGCATCTTCATTTCCTTCAATTGTTGGAAATACTGTATTGTGTGCTGGTGATTCATTATATTTAAAAGCCAATGCAATAGGAGTAAATTATAGTTGGAAAGACCCTTTGGGCAATTTATATAATTCCCAAAATATAGAAATTGCAAATATCAACTCATCTTATCAAGGAATTTTCACATTGCAATATAGTGATGCTTTTTGTTCAAGCTCAATAGATACTTTTAATCTTTTTGTGAATAATATTCCAACACCATATATTTTGCCCGATTCAAACATTATTGTTTGTGCAGGAGGAAACGCAATATTAAAAATTGATTCTATTTATTCTGCTTATAACTGGTTTCTATTTGGAGAAAACACTCAGTCAATTACTGTTTCGTCTGGTGGAATTTATTCCGCTACCGTTACAGAAAATGGTTGTTCAGGAATTTCGAATAGTGTAACCGTAACTTATGACAACCCAGTTAATAATCCAACGGTAAATGGAACAATCGCTTGTGCTGGAACTTCTGCAACATTAAATGCAAGCGGAGATGGAACTTTAATTTGGTTTGACTCAACATTAACTCAAATAGCAACAGGCAGTGTTTATAATATTCCTAGTATTGACAGCACACAATTATTTTATGTTCAAAGTACAGATAGTGTTGGATGTGTTAGTGCTTTTGTCCCAGCCATTGTAAATGTTTTGCAAACAGCCTTACCACCCAATATTTATACTAATTCACCAATTTGTGCAGGAGATAATATTAATTTATCTACCGATACATTGCCGGGAGCAACTTATTTTTGGACAGGAGTAAATGGTTTTTCATCCTCCAGCTCAACTCCAATAATATCAAACGCAACAACAATAAATTCAGGAACGTATCAATTGATTGTTTCAATTACAGGATGCTCTACTCCATCAGGAGCAAGTTCTGTAACAGTTTATCCTATACCGAGTATTCCTTCATTGTCGGGAAATACAATTTATTGCGAAGGAGATAGTTTACTTCTTAAGGTTACAAATCCTCAAGCTAATGTAAATTATTTTTGGTCTTCACCATTAGGAACAATTTATTCCGATTCAAGCTACTTAAGCTATAACCCAATAATGTTAGCAGATAGTGGACTATATAATTTTACTGTTGTTGTAAATGGATGTTATAATGATACCGCATTTAATATTGACGTAATACCGAAACCAATTGCTTTAATAAATACTCTTGTTGCCTTTTGTGAAGGCAAAACAATTTTTATGTCCTCTGCAGATAGCATTGTTGGAAGTTCGTATTATTGGACAGGACCAAATGGTTTTGTTTCAACTAATATTTCCAATGCTATATCCAATTCAAGCGTTTCCAATGCCGGAATTTATACATTAGTAACTGCGTTAAATGGATGTAGTAGTGACTCTACACAAGCCAATATTCAAATAATTAAATACCCAATAATTGATTTAGGAAACGATACTTCATTTTGTAATGGTAGCAATATTACGTTTACTCTGCCAAATACATATTCATATATATGGAATGATGGTTCTTTCGCAAATACATACACTGTGGCTGATTCAGGCATGGTAAAAGTTATTGCATCTGCTGGTGCAGGGTGTATAACTTCTGATAGTGTATTAGTTGATAATTACGATTGCCTAGCAAATGTTCCTAATATTATTACACCAAATGGGGATGGAATAAATGATCGTTTATTTTTTAAGATGGAAGGAATGACAGCCATTGATTGTGAAGTTTTTGATAGATGGGGAAATAAAATTTATCGTTGGACAGATATAGATGGTTATTGGGATGGGCATCGTTTCAAGGGAGATATGGTTGATGATGGGGTATATTTTTACACTGTTCAAATATGGGATATGTATAAAAACATTCAGAAGTACGAAGGGTTTGTACAAGTGCTAAAATAAATTTGTCTGTTTACTCTTTCAATAATTTTTCTACAAACAAATTGGTTTGTTCCACATATTTTGTGTAGGCATTTCCTGTTGCTGGACCATAATAACCAGTATAAATTTTTCTTACAATTCCTTTTTTATCAATGTAAATCGTAGTTGGAAATGCCATTACTTTGTTCAGCATTGGCAATGCTTCCGAAGCTTGGTCGGCACCGGTTTTCATTGTAATTAAAAATTCATAGTTCGCATTAAATTTATTTTTCAAACGATTTACATTACTTACTGCTTTTGCAAAATTATCTGTTCGTTCAAATGCCAAACCAATAATTTCTAATCCTTGCGATTTGTATTTTTCATAAAATGGAGCAAGAAATTTTGTTTCATCCATACAGTTTGGACACCACGAACCCATTAGTTGAACAATTACTACTTTGTTTTTAAATTTTTCATCATTCAGCGAAACAGTTTTGCCGTCTAAATTTTTAAAACTAAAATCAATTTTTGAAAACCCAGTTTTTAAATAGGTAAGTGAATCGGGATTTCGCAATTCAAATTTTTCGTTGCGAATAGCAACCCATTTTTCATGCCAATGCGCACCCGAATAAAATTCTCCATTTACAATGCTATCACCTTTCATTTTTCCCTTAAATAAAAATGCATGAGCACCATCAAAACATGAGAGATAAAATTGTTTATGGTCGCAATTTACTAATCCGTATAAATAACGATAATCGCCCGATTCAGTTAAAAAACTTCCTTTAAGATAATTTCGTGAGTAGTTTTGAAAAGCACCGATTGCTTTAGAGGAATCTGCTGAACGAGGACTAAAGGTACATTCGTAGTTATATTTTTTTGTTGAGTCTGGTAAAATAAAATGCTGTTCCGTACAAAAAGAGTCCCAATCACAATCGCAAAACTTTCCTTCAAAAGAGATAATATTTTTATCTTTTCTAGAATGATTTATCCAAATTCCTTTAATGTAAAACTCATCTACAATTCTACATTTAAATTCAGAATCAAATATTGGCATCTTGATGTAAATAGAGTCTCGTTTCAATGATATTTCGTCTACCTTTATTCGTTCTTCAGAATTAATGACCTCCAGCAAAATCTTGTTTTTTTCTTTTTTTACCTCAAAAAAAAATGGAAGAGAAGTTGTATCATTGAGTTTTAAATAACCTTTCCATAGCCCAGTCTGCATTATATCTTTTTGGGCAATAATATTATTTGCAAAAAACAAAAGCGAAGCAACTAACATTGCTCCGCTTTTGAAAAATGTGTTTTTGTTTATCATTGTTTTGTCCTCTAATTTGCTTACGCACTGATTCTGAAATAAATTCAGAATGACCCACACACAGCTTAAGCATCTCACCTACAGCCCCTCTCCTTTGGAGAGGGATTAAGGGGTGAGGCTTTTAAATAGTAAAATTAATTCCTTGTGCCAATGGCAAACTTGTTCCGTAATTAATCGTGTTTGTTTGTCTGCGCATATATGCTTTCCAAGCATCGGAGCCAGATTCACGACCACCACCAGTTTCTTTTTCTCCACCAAATGCTCCACCAATTTCAGCTCCCGATGTTCCAATATTTACATTTGCAATTCCACAATCGGAACCTGCTTGTGATAAAAACAATTCCATTTCGCGCATATTGTTTGTGAAAATAGATGATGACAGTCCTTGCGGAACGCCATTTTGCATTGCTATTGCTTCTTCAATTGTTTTGTATTTCATCACATAAAGTATGGGCGCAAATGTTTCTTCTTGTACAATGTGATATTCATTTTTTGCTTCAATCACACAAGGTTTTACATAGCAACCGCTTTCGTATCCATCGCCAGATAAAATGCCACCTTCAACAATTATTTTTGCTCCTTCTTGTTTTGCTTTTTCAATTGCATTCAAATAATCTTGTGTTGCATTTTTGTCAATCAATGGTCCAACGTGATTTGTAGCATCCAAAGGATTTCCAATTTTTAATTGTGAATAGGCTTGTTTTATAACTGCAATTGTTTTGTCATAAATACTTTCGTGAATAATTAATCTTCTGGTTGAAGTACAACGCTGACCAGCAGTTCCAACAGCACCAAAAACAGCACCAACCAAAACCATTGATAAATCAGCGTGTTCAGAAACAATGATTGCATTATTTCCGCCCAATTCTAAAATAGTATTTCCGAATCGTTCAGCAACTGTTTTTGAAACGTGTCGTCCAATGCGTGTAGAACCAGTGAAAGAAACCAACGGAATACGCTTGTCGTTATTTATCAAATCGCCCGATTCGTTACCAATTACAAGGCAACTTACTCCTTCGGGAACATTATTTTTTTTCAATACATCAGCAATTATATTTTGACAAGCAATTGCACACAATGGTGTTTTTGAACTTGGTTTCCAAATACACACATCGCCACAAACCCAAGCTAAAGCTGCGTTCCAGCTCCATACTGCAACTGGAAAATTAAAAGCAGAAATAATTCCGACAACTCCAAATGGATGCCATTGCTCGTACATACGGTGCATTGGGCGTTCGCTGTGCATTGTCAATCCATATAATTGGCGCGAAAGTCCAACTGCAAAATCGCAAATGTCAATCATTTCTTGTACTTCTCCCAAACCTTCTTGCAATGATTTTCCCATTTCATAAGAAACTAATTTTCCTAATGGTTCTTTGTGTTTGCGAATTTCATCTCCTATTTGACGAACAATTTCGCCACGTTTAGGAGCAGGCATCAATCGCCATGTTTTAAATGCTTCTTCGGCAGTTGCCATCACATTTTTATAATCTTCGGCAGTAGCAGCATTAATGCTACCAATCAAATGTCCATCAACTGGAGAAAAAGAATCTATTTTTTTTCCTTTTGTATTAATATGTTTTAATCCAGTGCTTGCACCATAATTGTTTTCTTTTATTCCTAATTGTTTCAACACTTGTTCAATTCCAAAAGTGTTTGCAGTTAATATTTCCGACATAGTATTTGTTTTTAAAATTATTGGGACAGCAAATTTAGTGAAAAAACAGCCATTGACTTATTTATTCCAATTTGTTTTTTGCAAAAATTGAAAAATTATTTTTTTTCGGTAGGAGGATTTATGATTGCCGAAAATTTTGTTGCAATTGTGTTTGCAATAGCTGAAAAGCATTGTGCAACAATTTTCTTTGGATTATTTTCCTTTGAATTAAAACGTGCATTGGCAACTCCTGCTGTAATGAGTTTTGATGTTTTGTCAATAATTGTGTAATGCACCGCTACTTCTCTTTGATAGGTATCATTTGCCATGTCATACGATTCCATCACAGTATTCATATCCAATTCATTGACGAAAATAAAATAATCGCATTTATATTTTTTATTCAAGTAAGGAACCAATTCGGGATTGGTAATTTTAATGTTTGTAAATTTTTTATCATTATTTACTTCCACTGCAAGTTGCCCGTTTTTAATTCCACTTTGTTTTTTATTTTCAACCGTTGGTGCAGTTGGCTTGTCCAACAAATCAAATGATAAACTTGTAGATTTATAAATGTATTCGAGGTCTTGTGAGGTTTTTGACGAATCAATATAAAAAGTAACAATTGGTGAAAGAATACTTTGCAGTTTTAATTTTAATTGAATATCCAATTGATGACGAAAATATTCTGAAAGTTGTTTGAAATTCCATTTGCTTTCAATGTATATTTTGTCGCCAATATTTCCCATATACATTTTTGGTTCGTAAGGAATAGTCATCATTTTTCCTTCTATTTCTTTTTTATTCAAATTGCTCGAGTTGGTATTAATAACGCCATCTTGCGCAAATGAAATGGTAGAAATAAAAATGAAAATAAAAGCGAAAAAATATTTTTGATAAAGTTTCATGAAAAATTATTTACTAAATAATCTAACAACATCGTTTCCGTTTGAATACAACAAAAGTGCCAACAACAAAGCCATTCCAGCATATTGTGCATATTCCATAAATTTTTCGTTTGGTTTGCGTCCTGTAATTACTTCGTATAAAAGAAACATTACGTGTCCGCCATCCAACGCAGGTATTGGCAAAATATTCATGATAGCAAGTACAATACTCAAAAATGCTGTGAACGACCAAAAGCGTTCCCAATCCCAAGTTGTGCCGTATGCTTTTCCGATGGACATAAATCCACCAATTTCTTTGTGTGCATCTTTTACTGTAAATATAACTTTCATTTGTTTGATGTATCCATCAAACGTGTCGTAAGCTTTGTGCATTCCAGCAGGAAAAGCAGAAATAAAATCATATTTTTTTACAGCCGTTTCGAAAAAATTACCAATATTTTTTGTGAAAAAACCAAGTGTTCCTGTTTCGGAAACCATTGCTTTTGAAACAATGGTATCGTTATTTCTTAAAACAGAAATAGTAACTTCTAAATTTTTATTGTTCTTTAAATATTTTGTAACATCACTAAAAAAGGGAGTAGCAGCATTGTTGATTGCAATTATTTTATCACCTTTCAAAAGTCCTGCTTTTGCTGCAGCCATTGTGTTTACTACAGAATCAACTATACACGGATAGCGAGGTTCAACAAGTGTGTATTTGTTTTTAATCATTTCACTCAAATCATCTTCTGTGATTTGAAATTCCATTTTTGTTCCAGCACGTTCTACTTGTACACTTTGTGCTTTGTTAATAAGAATTTCATAAGGAACTTTTGCAATATTTTCTACTTTTTGATTATCAACAGAAAGAATTTTATCGCCATCGCGCAATCCAATTTGGTAGGCAAGTGTATCAACTGCAACTCCGTATTTTAAATTTTGTGTTGGTAAATATTCTTCGCCCCAAGCAAACAATACCATTGCATAAATTAAAATTCCTAAAATTACATTTACAGTAACTCCGCCAATCATAATAATTAAGCGTTGCCATGCTGGTTTTGAACGAAATTCCCATTCTTGTGGTGGCAATTTCATTTGTTCTTTATCCATTGATTCGTCAATCATTCCAGCAATTTTTACATAACCGCCAAGTGGTAACCAACCAATTCCATATTCGGTTTCGCCTCTTTTAAATTTAAAAAGCGAAAACCATGGATCAAAAAATAAATAGAATTTTTCTACTTTGGTTTTAAATAATTTTGCAGGAATAAAATGTCCCAATTCGTGTAGTACTACAAGTATTGAAAGGCTTAATATAAATTGAAGTGCTTGTGTTAGTGCGTTCATAAAAATTAATTCGTTAGTCAATTTGTTTAGTTGTCATTGGCAAATTTTCAAATTAGTCCGTTGGCAAATTTTCTGGTTTCTTTATCCGTCATCACATAATCATCATAACTTGGCTTAGCAATAAAATCAATAGTTTGCAAACATTTTTCTACTACATTACTCATTTGCAAAAATCCTATTTTATCTTTTAAAAATGCTTCCACAGCAATTTCGTTTGCAGCATTTAAAACACAAGCTGCGTTTCCACCTTTGTTCATTGCTTCGTAAGCGAGTGCAAGATTACGAAATGTTTTTGTATCGGCTTGTTCAAATGTGAGTTGAGGATAATTCATAAAATTAAAACGTGGAAAATCTGATTTCATTCTTTTCGGAAATCCGAGCGCATATTGTATGGGCAATTTCATATCGGGCAAACCCATCTGTGCTTTCATGCTTCCATCAGTAAACTGAACTAATGAATGAACAATGCTTTGCGGATGAACAATTACGTCAATTTGTTCAGGCTTTAAATTGAACAGCCATTTTGCTTCAATTACTTCAAGTCCTTTGTTCATCAACGATGCAGAGTCGATGGTAATTTTTGCTCCCATTTCCCAGTTTGGATGTTTGAGTGCTTGTTCTTTTTTAACACTTGATAAAAATGTTTTGTCTTTTCCTCTGAAAGGTCCGCCAGAAGCAGTTAAATAAATTTTTTCAATCGTATTTTCCCACTCTCCTGCAAGACATTGAAAAATAGCAGAATGTTCAGAATCGACAGGGTAAAGATTTACTCCATTTTGTTTTGCAAGTTGTGTAACCAAATCGCCCGCAACCACAAGTGTTTCTTTGTTTGCTAATGCAATTTGTTTTCCTGCTTTAATTGCAGAAATAGTTGATTCCAATCCTGCATAACCAACAATAGCAGCCAATACAGTATCTATACTTTCCATTTGAACTATTTCTGCAATTGCTTTATTTCCAGCAAACACTTTTATATCGTGCTTTTGCAAAGCATCTTTCACATACTGATATTTTTTTTCATCCGCAATTACAACTGTATTGGGATTGAATTCGATGGCTTGTTTGATAAGTAAATCGGCATTTCCATTCCCAGTAAGCACTTCTACTTGAAACGAATCCTTATTTGCTCGAACAACATCAAGCGCCTGTGTTCCAATAGAACCAGTACTTCCAAGTATTGCTATGTTTTTTTTCTCAATCACTTTATAATTTCTAAAATATCATATAATCTTGTGGATTCATTGCACTTCCATTGTACCACAATTCAAAATGCAAGTGTGGTCCAGTAGTTTGTTCGCCTGTATTTCCAATAATTGCAATGGGTTCACCCGCTTTTACATAGTCGCCAATTTTTTTTAGTAAAACAGAATTATGTTTGTAAACCGATATTAAATTGTTTGAATGTTGCACCGTTATTGTGTATCCTGTTTCGGAAGACCATGTTGCTAAAATCACCGTTCCATCTAATGTAGATTTTATTGCTTCATTTTCTGGACCAACTACATCAACTCCAAAATGTTGTTCTGTTGTTTTAAATTGACTGGAAACAATTCCTTTTAATGGTGTGAAAAACGAAAAATTGCTAATTCCATTTTTATTACTTTCTGTTCCATAAGCCAAACTGTACTGGTCTTGCGATTCAATGTTTTTTCTCAATTGTGTTTCGTTTCGAGAAGCATTTAATTTCAAGTTGGTGGTTTCTGTTTTTTTATCAGGACGATTTTCAGAGCTATCCGTTTTTACATTTCCACTCAACACATTTCCAATGTTTTCCAAATACGCATTTCGTTCAATTAACGCTTGTTCCAGCGAGTCGCTTTTAAGTGTAAGACGAATTAAATTTCTTCTCACACCAACATCTGCATAACCAGGAATGTATTCACGAAGTGGTGTAAATGCAATGAGAGAAGTTACAAGCATTGTCATCACAATGGTTATAGAACCAATTAAAATAACCAATCCAAGTGGCGTTAATCGTAATGAAAGTTTTTCTTCAAAACTATCATCATTCATAACTACCAATCGGTAGCGATTATTTAAACGGTCTAAAAATTTTCTTTTTTTATTTTCTTTTTCACTCATTTAGGGCGCAAATATCGGAATTATTTTGGGTTTTGGGTGCAGTGTTGTCAGAGTTATTACATATAAATTTAAAGGATTAGAAACATAAAAAATTTTAGTATAATTTTTTTGTGTTGTTCCAAAATAACGATATATTTATACTCGAATTTTTAAAATAAAAAATCAAAATAATAATTAAGTAAAAACAAACCGCATGAAAAAAATAATGATTTTAGGTTTTTTTGCCATTACTTTTCAATATAGTATAGTGGCACAGACATCTTCGAGAGAAAAGAATGATGTAACATTTTCTATTACTCAAAAAGGTAATGTTGTAGATTTAAATCCATACATAAGCGCTATTGAGAAAGCAAATTTCAGTTGCTATCATTTCGAAAATAATAGAAGAAAATTAGTATTCGATAATGGATTAGTAGTTGAACTTTTTTCAGCAAAAGAAATGATTGGAAAAAATACAGGTTTTGATTTGTCATGTTTAACAAACGAAACCCAAATGTCAAAAGAAAAACCAAAATATCATCTTGATCCGTCTGGTATTATTGTTGAAATTCATGGAGAAGATCAAATGAGAAAGTACTAATCAAATTAAACAAAAAAATCAACCCTTTTAAATATTTCAACCAATGAAAAAACAAATACTATTTTTAATTTTTTCCGTTTTAACAATTTCCGTTTTTGCTCAACCTGCGAATGATAATTGTTCTGGAGCACAAAGTTTAGGATTATTAGCAGCTCCAGGACCTTGTGGAAGCGGTGTTCAGAGTGGTGCAAAAACTACTATTTCTGGTACAAATGTGAATGCTACGCCTGAAAGCCCTTATGTAACATTAACAGGTTGTTCTATGGCATCTCCTGCAAATAGTGTGTGGTATAGTTTTACAGTACCAGCAACTGGTTCGGGAGTAAACATTGCCATCACTGGAGCTACATTTTCAAATCCTAACATTGCTCTTTGGTCAGGCACTTGTGGTGCGCTTTCTGGCGTTGGTTGTATTGTTGGAAGTGCTGGTGCAGCAACACTTAACATTGGTGCAGGTATGATTTCAACAACAACTTACTATATTCAAGTGAGCGGAAATACAGGCGAATCGGGGACATTTACAATGGCTGTAAACTCATTTCACGATTGTTCAAATTGTTTAGGTGCAGCACATTTTACATCAATATCCCCATCGCCAACTAACGGAACCTATCTTCCTGGGCAAACAGTATCTTTTTGTTTCCATGTGGATAGTTGGACCAATGTTAATACAAATTGGCTACACGGAATTCAACTTACTTTTGGTAATGGTTGGGATTTGACTACTTTAACAACAACTGCACCATCGCCAGCTTACAATTGCACAAAATGCAATTGGAGTTATTATCCATCAGGGATAACAAGTAGTGCTACAGGAACAACTTGGCCTGCGGGTTTTTATTTCGATGGAAATGCTGCAAAAGGAGCGCCAAGTCAGGATGCAAATCCAGGAAACAATTTTGGAGACCCATTAGGTGGAGGAACAACGGGTGCGACTGTAACTACAACTTCAACACAGTGGCTTTTTTGTTGGACAATTAAAGTAAAAACAGGATGTAACCCAGGAATGAGTTTGGCAATGACAGTGAATACTTCTGGTGATGGAGAAAGTGGTGCTTGGACAAGTGCTGGTTGTAATGGAGATGAGCCTATATCGTTCAACGCAATAATTGCGTGTTGTCCTCCAACAGCAACAAGTACATCAACTTGTACTGGCTTGTCAACGGGAACTGCTACTGCGAACCCAGTTGGTAGTGCTGGACCTTACACATACCAATGGACTCCAACAGGACAAACAACACAAACCGCAACAGGTTTGGCAGCAGGGACATATACAGTTACTGTAATAGATAAAAATTTATGTGTATCATCAACTACAGTAACCGTTGCAGCTGTTCCAGGACCAACACTTACAGTTAATACACCTACTGTTTGCGCAGGAACAAGTGCAACATTAACAGCATCTGGTGCTACAAGTTATGTTTGGTCAACAGGTTCTTCTACTTCAAGTACAACAGTTACTCCCTCAACAACAACAACCTATACATTAACGGGAACTTCTGGTTGCGTAGCAACAAAAACAACAACAGTTACAGTTAATCCTTTGCCGGTGCTCAATTTAGCTTCAGCATCAATTTGCAGTGGACAAAGTACAACATTAACAGTAAGTGGAGCGAGTAGTTATACTTGGTCAGGAGGAAGTACCGGCTCTACCTTAAGTGTAACTCCAGTATCAAATACCACTTATACAGTAACAGGCACAACAGGCAGTTGCACATCAACAGCAACGGCATCAGTAACAATAGGCTCCTCAATGACAATCAGTGTCAATTCGCCAAGCATATGTCCAGGAGATAACATATCATTAACGGCAAGTGGCGCAACAGACTATTTATGGTCAAGCACGGAGACAACCACAACTATAAATGTATCCCCAATGACAACAACGAGCTATACAGTAACAGGGTCGACTTCAGGATGTTCAGGATCAGCAATAAGTACAGTAACAGTAGGTTCTATCCCAACGATGAGCGTTAATTCCTCAACAATATGTTCGGGAAGCAGCACAAGTATAACAGCAAGTGGGGCAACAGATTACTTGTGGAGTACAGGAGAAACAACAGCAACAATAAGCATTAATCCTTCTAGTACATCAACTTATACAGTAACAGGAACCTCATCTACAGGCTGTACAAGCACAACAACAGCAGAAGTATTGGTAAATACATTACCTAATATAACAGGAACAGCAACGATAGTAGATGATAATTGCGGAACAGGAGTAGGAAGTATAACAGGATTGAGCTCAACAGGCACACCAACATTAACATATACGTGGTCAAATTCAACACCAACGATAGTAAGCACATCAACAACAACAGGCGATTTAACTAATCAAACAGCAGGAGACTATACTCTAGTAGTAACAAGCAGTTCAAACACCTGTTTTGCCACAGCAGGACCTTATACAATAGGAAATACAGGAGGTCCACCAGCACCAACAGCTACATCACCATCACCATATTGTCAAGGAGATGTAATAGCAGACTTAACAGCAAGTGGCACAGGAGGTACATTAACCTGGTATTCAGATGTAAGCTTAACAACAGTAGTAGGAACAGGAAGCCCATTTGCTTCAGGAGTATCTAATGCAGGAGCAAGTGTAACCACCTTTTATGTAACAGAAACAACAGGTTGCCAAGGTCCAGCCACAGCAGTAATGATAACTGTAAATGCAACACCAATAGCATCTGTAAGTCCAAATTTATCTACAGTTGATTGTTCAACACCAAGCTCAACATTAACAGGAGTAGGAGGTAATACATACAGTTGGAGTACAACAGACAATACAACAAGCATAACAGTAACCCCGACCGTTTCGACTACCTATACATTAACAGCAACCTCAAGTGCAGGCTGTTCAGCAACAGCCACAGCAGGAGTTGCGGTAGATTTAGCGCCACCAGCGTTAACAGTAACCCCAACAGGAACAATTGACTGTGCTAATCCGAGTGCTATATTAACAGCTACAGGAGGCAACAATTACCTTTGGAGCAATACCAATACGAATGCAACAATAAATGTAACAACAGCAGGAGTATATACAGTAACAGCGACAGGAACAAACGGTTGTACAGCCACAGCAAGTTCAACAGTAAGTTCAACAGCAGGTCCGGTAGCATCCTTTACTGCAAATCCATTGTCTGGAACACCACCCTTGACAGTAACCTTCACCAATACAAGTAGCAATGCAAGCACCTATTTATGGACATTTGGTGATGGCAATACAACAACTACATCAACAACAACAACTCCTGTAACGAATATTTATACAGCAACAGGAAGTTATCAAGTAATAATGATAGCATCGCAAGGCAGTTGTACAGACACAGCAAGTGTAACGATTTTGGTATATGATAATTCATATATTTTTGTGCCGAATGTGTTTACACCAAATGGAGATAATACAAATGATTTATTTACATTAACATCAAAAGGATTATCGACATTAGATGCAGAAATATATGACCGTTGGGGCTTGATGTTATATGAATGGCATACCATTAATGGTGGTTGGAATGGTGTTACTACAAGCGGAAGTAAATCGGTAGATGGTACTTATTTTTACATTATTAAAGCAAAAGGAGCAGACGGAAAAGAGTATGTTGAAAAAGGACCATTCTCTTTGTTTCGATAGATAGAGAAGAATATTAAAACAAAAAATCCCAACGTGTTTTCCTGTTGGGATTTTTTGATTTAAAATTCAAATTTAATTATTCGTTAATTAATATTAACGCTTCATTCAACTCTGCTAATGTTTTTCTGTTGTTTTGTTTTTTAGCAATCTCAATTCCTTTTTGATAGGTTGCAATTGCTTTTTCTAATTCGTTTCGTTCTTCGTAATATTTTCCTAATTGATAATAAGCGGCTAAATAATTTTCATCAAGCTGTAATACCTTTTCGATTAATTCAGTTGCTTGTAAGAAATTATTTTCTTTTGCAAACTCCAATGCCAATGCATAATTCAAGAACGAATCAGTTGGTTCGCTTTTTAGCATTTCTTGAATTTGTTGAAAACGAGAGAGCGTCATTTGTTTAATGTAAACTATAATGCAGCTTGAAATTGTTTTAAAAAACGAACATCGTTTTCAAAAAATAAACGCAAATCTTTTACTTGATATTTTAGCATTGTAACGCGCTCTATACCCATTCCAAAAGCAAAACCACTATATTGTTTGCTATCTATTTTGCAATTATCAAGCACCGCAGGATCAACCATTCCACAACCTAAAATTTCTACCCAACCAGCACCTTTGCAAATGTTACAACCTTCGCCTTTGCAGAAAGGACAAGAGATATCCATCTCTGCACTTATTTCTGTAAATGGAAAAAATGATGGTCGCAAACGAATTTTTGTTTCTTCGCCAAACATTTCTTTTGAAAAATATAAGAGTGTTTGTTTTAAATCGGCAAACGAAACTTTTTTATCAATATACAATCCTTCTACTTGATGAAACTGACAATGCGCACGTGCAGAAATTGCTTCGTTGCGATACACTCGCCCTGGAGAAATAGTGCGAATAGGTGGTGGTTTGCTGTTTTCCATTATGCGAACTTGAACAGAAGAAGTTTGTGTACGCAAAACCGTATCAGGATTTTCGCTTACATAAAAAGTATCTTGCATATCGCGTGCTGGATGATCGGCTGGTGTATTTAGTGCTGTAAAATTATGCCAATCATCTTCAATTTCTGGTCCTTCAGAAACAGTAAATCCTATGCGCGAAAAAATATCTACAATTTGATTTCTAACAATTGATAACGGATGACGAGAGCCAATGGCAATAGTTTCAGAAGGTAATGTTAAATCAATGTTTTGATTTGTAGTTGTTCCTTCTTCAAATTTTTCTTTCAGTTCATTTACTTTTTCTTGTGCTTTGTTTTTTAATTCATTTAATTTTTGGCCAATTTCTTTGCGCAATTCGGGAGCAACAGTTTTAAATTCATCAAACAACTCGGTTACTTTTCCTTTTTTGCTTAATAGCTTTATTCTAAATTCTTCAACTTGTTCTTTGCTTTGTCCAGCAAAGGATTCAATCTCTTTTAATAAATCTTCTATTTTACTTTTCATTATGTGTTTACAAATTTTTTTTGCGAAGTTAAGGAATTATTGAGATGCTAATTATTCTAATGTCTTTCTCTGGGCGAGCATTACCATCTACTTTTTGTTTTGCAATATCTTCTATCACTTCAAAACCATCATACACTTCGCCAAACACTGTATAGCTTCCATCTAAATGAGGAGTTCCGCCAGTAGTTGTATAAGCTTTCACTTGTTCATCGCTGAATTGATATGACGTTACGTTTGGCAATTCTTTTTCTACTTGTTTATTAATAATATCATTTACATATTTCATACTATCGGTTACTTCATTTTTTGCAAATGATTTATATTTTTCGAGCCAATTTTTATTTTCTGTACGATTGATAATTTCATTAAACAATTTCATTTTTGTAATTCGTTTCGCTTGAATTTTTAATAGCGAATCAGTATAAACACGACCTTGAACAATATAAAATTGTGAACCAGAAGAAGCTTGTGTTGGATTATCTAAATCGCTTTCGCGCGCAGCTGCAATTACTCCTTTTTTATGAAATAAATTTTGATTGAACTCTGCTGGAACAGTATATTTTGGACCGCCTTCTCCAAGCATTGTCCCATATTGTGCACGTTTTGAGTCAGGATCTCCTGCTTGTATCATAAAGCTTTGAATCACTCTATGAAAAAGTAAACTATCGTAATAATGTTCTTTGATTAATTTCAAAAAATTATCACGATGTAAAGGCGTTTCATTATATAATTTTATTTTAATAACTCCATAATCCGTTACAATCATTACTTTTATTTGTTCATAACTCCCATTTTCATTGATTTTGAATGATGTTAGAAATAAAAAAGCAGAAATTAAAATTGAAAAAATGATTGATTTTTTTTTGTACCTCATAATATTTATTAAATTTGTTCATTGTAAAGATAATTAACTGTTGTAATAAAAGGTTTAAAAACAGTTTTTAAGTTAAATACATTTTATATGAAACTATTTACTTCAAAATTTTTTCCTCTTCTGTGTTTTGCGTTGTTAATTTTTTCAATGGTGAACACATCTTCTTGTAAAAAAGATGATACTTGCCATGGAAAAGTTACAGTGAATGATAGTTTAGGAAACTTGGTAAGTGGTGCCAGTGTTCATTTGGATGCTCAAGGTTACAAAGGCTCAAGTGATGCTACTTATGATGGAGTAACTGACGGTACGGGTGTTGCTGATTTTAGCATAAAATTACCAGCAGTATTTGATGTAACTGTTAAAAGCACAAGTCCTGCGGCTTCAGGAAAAGGACTTTTGAGAGTAGATGAACCGGGAAAGAGCGCATCAGTAACCGTTGTTATAAAATAATCATTCTATAGTTTTAAAATAATCAATGATGGCTTGTTTCATAAGCAATTGTTGTTGCGATGGTTTTAGTGGTGGTAGTTTTTCATTTACTTCCCAATGTGGCCAACCATCTTTATCCAATCCTTCGTATTTGTAATATCCATAAGGAGTTAGTAATGTACAAATAGCGATGTGCATCACATCTAACTTTTCATTTTTAGAAAGTTTTATTTTTCCTTTACCTAATTCTTGTACGCCAATTAAAAACAAGATTGCTTGCAAATCAATATCATCTCCAAATTGCGTTGCTAATTTTTTTGATACCAGCTCAAAGTTTTTTTCTAATTCCAAATCCATTGCTCAAAGGTAAACAAAGATGTTTTTTAAAAGCGATTAAAAATAAAAAAGCCTTTAGAAAAAATTTTTTCTAAAGGCTTTTTTAAAAAACAGTTAGTCGTTAATTTACTTTAAAATCAAGGCAAACCTTACTGCCATTATCTTCAAAAGTTACTTTGTCAGCAAGGTTACGCATTAAAAAAACGCCTCTTCCGTTTGGTTTTTCTATGTTTTCAGGATTTGTTGGGTCTGGTAAATTGTCATAATTAAAACCATTGCCTTCATCTTTTACAATAAACGAAACATGGTCATCGAATGATTTAAAAGCAATGTCAATTGATTTGCTTGGATTAGCATTATTACCGTGATAAATAGCATTATTTACAGCTTCTGTAAGTGCAACTAATATATTGCCGTAATAATCTTCGTTGATGTTAAACAAATCGCAAACATCTTCAATCATGCGTTCTACCAAAATAATGTTTTCAGCTTTCGATAAAATGCGAATTTTTTGATTTTCTGCAAGTACCATTTTAATTTTCTATATTATTGAAGTATTGATTTACTTTCGCTTTATAAAAAGGATTTAATGAAGGCGAAACTGTTTTCAATAATTCTGTTTCTTTCAATTTCAACTTGTTATACTCCAAAAATTGATTAGGGTTACTTAAATTTTCATTTTTTGCTTCATTCGATTGTCTTTTTTCATCCATTTCGCGTTCTTTTTCTGCTTTTTCCGATTCCAAAAGGCGTGTTAAAATTTCTTCTTGACGCTTCAAAGTCTCAGTATTTAGTAGCTTATTCACCAAATCGGTTTCTGTTTCTTCCATTTTATCAGCAAGTTTTCCAATACTTCCTCCGCCTTTTCCATCTTTATTTAATTGGTCGCTCATTTTTTGTAATTCTTTACGAATTGCTTCTTGTTCAGCCGCCAATTTTGCCAATTCTTGGCTCATTCCACTTGTTCCTAATCCTTGTTTATTGCCAGGCTTATTTCCATTTTTTTCTAATCCTTCTTTTAGTTTTTGAATTTGTTTATTCAATTGTTCTTGCATTTGGCGCAAGTTTGCCATCGATTGTTTTTTGCCTTTGCCTCCAGGTTTGGTGCAACTTCCGCTTCCTGGTTTGCTTTCTCTTGCTTTGCTTTGCATTTGTTGCAAAGATTCATTTAAAATTAATGCAAGATTATTTATAGAAGTCATTGCAAATTGTTGGCGACTTTTTGCTTCCTCCTTGTGATTTCTTCCATCGAACGAAACTGTTTGCGCCTCTTTCATTTCATCACCAGCTTTTTCCATATTCATATTTATGGCGCTAATTTCTTTATTAACAATAGATTTTATTTGCGGTACACGTTTACTCAATGCCAACAAACTATCTTCAATCATTTTGGAATCATCTTGTAGTTTTTTTTGTTTTTGATTTAATTTATAAAATTGTGGATCATTTGTTTTTGCTTTTGAAAGTTCATCCATCAATGCTTCTTGTCCGAACGAAAGCTGAACCAAATTTTCCAATAAATCACGCAGTTTATTAATGTCTTCTCCCTCTTTTTCTTGTTCCTCTTTTTGTTGAGCCTGCGCCATTTGCTGACTCATTTGTTCCATTTTTTTTGCTGCACTTTTTTGCGATTTCGAAGCATTTTTTTTCTCGCTTTTATTCAATTGCTCCGAACTATTTTGCATATCATTTTTTATATCCTCTTGCTTTTGCTCACTGTTTTCAAGGTTCTTCGGTTGTTCCAACTCACTGTTCTTTTTCTCCAACTCTTTCATGTCTTGTTTCAATTCATCAAATTTTTTATTCAATTCATCTTGTTTTGTTTTTTGTTCTTTCGCAGCTGTTTTTTTGTCTTCGCTTTGTTTGGCAAGCTCATCCTGCTTTTTAGCCAACTCGTTTAGTTTATCAATATTCTCTTGCAATTTTTGTTCAACTTCCATTTGCTTAAAAATTTCCAAATTTCTGTCGAGCTCTTTCATAATGTCTTTATTGTCCAACTTCATTTTTTCCAATGCTTCTTGCACTTTGTTTTTATCCATTTTCTCCAACAATTTTTGCAACTCATTGTATTTTTCTTTCATTTCAGGAGTCATCACTTTGTCAAACAATTCTTCTAATTGCTTTTGTTTTTCAAGCATTTGCTCGTTTGGTTGCTTGTATTCATTTTGTTCTTGATTGTTTTGTTCATTTTGATTTTTTATGTTTTCAACTTTGTTTTGCAATTGTTTTTGTTTGTCGAGCAAATCTTGAAGTTTCTTTTTTTCTTCCCAACTTAATTCTTTTTTCTCGGCAACTTTTCGTTCCAAATCACTTACAGCTTTTTGAATTTCTTTAGCACGACTAATACTTTCCTGCAAATCATTTTTTATTTTATCGTTGTTTTTATCTGTTTTTTCAGCCAATTCCGAAAGTGTTGGTGCTTTAAAACTCATTTTTTGCGAGCGTGTAGATTTGCTTCCAAACACACCATCATTATCAAACACTTCAAAATAATATTCAATCTCATCGCCAGCATTCAAGCCCAATTCCGTCATATCCCAAAAATGAAAAAATGAGTTTTGTGTAGCATTTGTATTTATAACCAATGCTTTTGAAGTAATACTTTCTTTTTTTGATTTATCAGTTGTGGTAGAATCATTATCAACTATAAAACGATAATTGAAAATGAGTTTATTAAAACCATAATCATCTTTTATTTCGCCACGAAAAAGTATTTTTTTTGTAGAGGTTGAATCTTTTTTCTCTGCTACATTTATTTGCGGATAGGCATCCGGAATCACATTGATATTATAGGTTACAGAGTCTTTGCTTTTTAAAAATCGATTAGCTGTTGCAACCGAA
>JAYTXX010000142.1:0-8948 GCA_043742725.1 Bacteroidota bacterium
TCTCAAAATATTTTCGCATACAGATAATCCTTTGGTAATGGAGCGTGAAGAAGCTTTGAATCGTAACCATAATCCGCAGGTGTTGAATAAAAACTACAGGAGTAAACGAGAAATTATAGAATTTAACAATTCACTTTTCCGAACATTATCAAGTCAGTTGAATGAAAAATATCAATCTATTTATGAAAATTTAGAACAGGAGTTTAATCCTGAAAATACTGGGGGATTGGTGCAAGTAGAATTTATTAATGAAACAAAAGATGTTTGGTATGAACAAAATTTAATTCGTACTCACGAAATTATTTTGCAATTATTAAATGATAATTTTCAACTAAAAGACATTTCAATTTTAGTTCGAAAAAATACTGATGGAAGCGAAATTGCAAATTATTTAACGAAAAAAAATATTCCTGTAATTTCTTCTGATTCTTTACTGTTAAGCAATTCAGCGGAAATTAATTTTTTACATTCTGTATTAAAATATTTGGCAAACACAAATGATAATATTGTTCAAACCGAAATTTTAGAATTTTTAGTTGCAACAAATTTGATAAAAGAAAAATCAATTGATTTAGTTCTTCGAGAAAAAAATAAAGTTGGATTGTTTTCAATAATTAAATCAATTGTAAATGAATTTAGTATTATCAATCTTTCTAAAATGGCATTGTATGAGCTAATTGAAGAGTTGGTTAGAATATTCAAATTAAACAAAGAGCCCAATGCATATATTCAATTTTATTTAGACGAAGTGCTAAATTATAGCATCAAAAAAAATAATAACTTGAACGACTTTATTGAGTATTGGGAAGAAAAAAAATTGAAAGCATCGTTGATAATTCCGCAAGGAATGAATGCAGTAAACATTATGACAATACATCGTTCCAAAGGATTGGAGTTTCCGGTTGTGATTTTACCTTTTTCAAATGGAAAAGTTACCAATGGAAAAAATAATTTGTGGGTTGATATAGAAAATCAAAAACTTCCGAATTTACCATCAGCATTGGTTCCTACGAATAAAAATTTAGAAGAAACACAATATGCTCATTTGTATCAAGAAGAAAAATACAAATCGCTTTTAGATAATTTGAATGTGTTGTATGTTGGTTTTACAAGAGCAGAAAAACGAATGTATGTATTGACTGGCGAGCCAAGTGCAACCCCTGCTAACTTTGGAAAAGTGAGCGATATGTTAGCTTTTTATTATCAAAGTAAAAACGAATGGAATGAGAATAAAACTATTTATGTTTTTGGTCAAGAAGTAAAAAATAAATTAATAAGTAAGAAAGAAGAAACAACAAATAATTTTGAACTTAAAACATTTAATTCGAACAAATGGCGCGATACTATTAAGATGCGTGCCGCAGCACCAAGTATTTGGAATACAGAAATTGCTGAAACCAAAAAGAATTATGGTGTGATGGTGCATACTGCTTTGGCAAAAATAAAATCGATTGAAGATATTGAAAATGCTGTGAATTCAATGCTTGAAGAAGGTTTGATAAATTCAGAAGAACAAGAACATTTGAGTTTGATTATTAATAAAATTGTAAATCATTCACAATTAAAAAAATATTTTAAACAAGGATTATTTGTAAAAAATGAAGCAGAAATAATTTTGAGTACAGGAGAATTGTTTCGTCCAGATAGAGTTGTGATTATGAATAAACAAGCTGTCGTTATTGATTACAAGACGGGAGAAGAAAAACAAAATCATAAAAAACAGATTGTTGAATATGGCGATTTGTTACAACAAATGGGGTATGTGGTAATCGAAAAATTATTAGTTTATATTGAAGATGAAAAAGTGATTGCAGTGTAAAATAGTTGAATTTCATTTTTCTTTTTCGGTCATTTTTTTATTTCTTTGTTGTATGAAAAGTAAATTTTTTATTCTTTTAATTATATTTCTTTTGGGAGGAAATAAAATTTTTTCTCAACCATTTGTAGATGTTGTGAATGCTAGTTATCAAACATTTTCAACAAGCTACAAGGATAGTAGCAAATGGAAAAATAGTACGGATAATTATTTTCTTAATTTTTTTCTACCAAAGCAATTTAAAAATGGAAATACACTTTTAATTCGCCTTAATAGTGAAATGTTGAATTCGCATATTTTTTCCGATTCTTCTTATTCGGCTTCATTATCAAGCATTTCAATGCCATTGGGTTTTAAATTTGTTTCAACAAATAAAAAATGGGAAACAATAATTATTGGAATTCCTAAACTGGCTTCGGATTTTAAACTTAAAATAAATTCGCACGATGTGCAGTATGGTGGAATATTTTTGGAACAATTTGTAGCAAGTGATAAATTAAAAATAAAAGCAGGTTTGTATTACAACAGAGAAGCGTTTGGAGATTTTTTTGTACCACTTGTGGCTGTTGATTGGAAAGCAACTGATAGAATTTATTTTTATGGAATTTTACCAACTAATTACAAAGTAGAATTTAATATTGTGAAAGAAAAATTGTATGCAGGACTTAACTTTAAATCATTCACGCGTTCGTTTAGTCTATCACAAAAAAATAATTTTGATTATGTGCGATATGATGAGATGCAACTGAAATTATTTGTGGATTGTTTTGTATATCATAAATTATTAATGTTTGCCGAAATAGGCTATAGCATTGGAAAAAATCCTTGGCAATATAAATTTAACACCAAAGATGTAACCTATGTGAATCCAATTTATACGCCAACAGAAAGCTATCCAATTTTCAATGTTGGCTTGGCTTACCGCATCCGCCTTGATTTTGATAAAAAAGAATAATTTAAAAACAAAAACCATGATAAAAAAAATAATGATTGTATTGTTGGTTGCACTTGTAGCCATTCAATTTTTTAGACCAACAAAAAATGAAGGAAACGCATTGTCCAAAAACGATATTGCACATACCGTAATTGTTTCACCCGAAGTTCAAAAAATACTGGAAGTGTCTTGTAATGATTGTCATTCGAACAATACTGTTTATCCTTGGTACACAGCAGTTCAGCCAATTGGTTGGTGGTTAAATAATCATGTTGATGAGGGAAAAGATGAGATTAATTTTTCGGAATTCAATACTTATTCAATGAAACGAAAGCTTCATAAATTTAAAGAAATAAAAGAACAAGTTGAAGAAGGGGAAATGCCAATGTCTTCCTACACAATGGTTCATGGTGAAGCAAAATTTTCTGAAGAACAAAAACAATTAATTTTAAAATGGGTTGATGAAAGTAGAGATTCATTGGAGCGAATTGCTGTGATAAAATAATACTTTCCAAGCATTTATTACCGTTTCACAAAAGAGTTTTTGTGTAACTTTACTGTATCAAAAATTAAAATTTTTATTCCAAAATGAGTATTACAAAAGAGCAAGTATTAGAGGCATTAAAAAATGTGGATGATCCGGATTTGAAAAAAGATTTGGTAACGCTGGGTATGATTCACGATTTGGAAGTGAATGGAAAAAATGTAAGCTTCACGGTAATGCTTACCACTCCTGCTTGTCCAATGAAAGAAATGATTCACAAAGCTTCGGTAAATGCAGTTTTGCATTTTGTAGATAAAGAAGCAATTGTAAATGTGAAGATGAGTGCAAATGTTACTACTACAAAAAAAGCTGGACCATTATTACCAAAAGTAAAAAATATTATTGCTGTAGCATCAGGAAAAGGTGGAGTTGGAAAATCAACTATCGCTTCAAATTTAGCTGTAGCATTGGCAAAGCAAGGAGCAAGCGTTGGATTGGTAGATGCTGATATTTATGGACCATCGCAAACCATTATGTTTGATGTGGTACACGAAAAGCCTATGATTAAAGTGATTGATGGCGTTAATAAAATTATTCCTGTTGAAAGTTATGGAGTAAAATTATTATCAATTGGTTTTTTTGCAGATACATCGCAAGCAATTGTTTGGCGCGGACCAATGGCTGCAAAAGCACTTATGCAAATGTTTTCGGATGCTGAATGGGGCGAATTGGACTATATGATTATTGATTTACCTCCAGGAACGGGCGATATTCATTTGTCTTTGGTAGGCGCTATTCCTATTAATGGAGCTGTGATTGTGAGCACACCACAAAATGTGGCTTTGGCTGATGCACAAAAAGGAGTAGGAATGTTTCAGTTGCCACAAATAAATGTTCCTGTGTTGGGAATTGTAGAAAATATGTCGTATTTCACACCAGCAGAATTGCCGAATAATAAATATTATATTTTTGGAAAAGATGGTGCAAAAACATTAGCAGAAAAATTAAATGTTCCATTGCTTGGCGAAATTCCTTTGGTGCAAAGTATTTGCGAAGCAGGCGATGCTGGTCGTCCTGCGGTAATGCAAGACAACACACCACAAGCATTAGCATTTATGGAAATGGCAAGCAACATTGCACAACAGGTTTCTATTGTAAATGCAAGAAAAGAATTGATGGTAGCAAGTAATTAACCAAAATATTTTAAAGTAATATGAAAGAACTAACAAAAAAAGTAGAAGAAGCATTAGATCAAATTCGTCCTTATTTACAAGCCGATGGAGGCAATGTATCATTAATTGAAATTACTTCAGATAAAATTGTGAAACTCGAATTACTTGGCGCCTGTAAATCATGTTCAATGAGTATGATGACCTTGAAAGCTGGAATTGAGGAAACAATAAAACGTACTGTTCCCGAAATAATAGCGGTAGAAGCAGTAAACTTAACTGCAATGGTTTAGAAATCATTTCAATGAAAAAAAATAATTTTCCATTTTTCGTTTTACTTTTTTATGTTGTAATATTTTCATGTACTCCCGAATTAAAAGCTCCTGAACCAAGTGCTGGAAGTGCAAATTTTTCTAAAGTAATTGCCCTTGGTGGAAATTATATGGCAGGCTATCAAGATGGAGCCTTGTATCAAAAAGGGCAACGACTTTCTATTCCCGCATTACTTGCCGAACAATTCAAACTGGTTGGCGGAAGTTTTTTTAATCAAGCATTAATGCCTGATAATAATGGTTTAGGATTAAACAATAAACCTTGGGAAAATCTTTTTTTATCACCGAGCCATCTTGGATATAAAACCGATTGCAAAGGTGTTACTTCATTATCACCAATTAAAAATGATATTTCTATTGCTGACGCAACACCATATTTAGCAGGTATTGCAGGAAATAGTATTCAGAATATTGCTGTTCCATTTGCAAATAGTGTTGATTATTTTAATCCAACTTTTGGAAACACTTTTTCGTCTGGAAATAAAAATCCGTATTACAATCGCATTGCAAGTAATCCTTCTGTATCTACTATTTATGCAGATGCAAAAAATCAAAATGCTACATTTTTTATGGCTTGGCTTGGTATGGAAGATATTTTTAATTATGCAAGTAGTGGCGGAACAAGTTCTCCAATTGAATCAGCAACAAATTTTAGTTTGCATTTAGATACTTTGTTGGGTGCCTTAACAGCAAATGGTGCAAAGGGCGTTATTGCTACAATTCCCGATTTTAGAACAATGCCATATTATACTTTATTCAAATGGAATAATGCGAACTTAACTCAATCACAAGCTGATTCATTGAATGATACCTATTCTTCTTCGGGATTAACTCAAATTCATTTTAGTGAAGGAAACAATGGATTTGTGATAGCTGATGCAACTGCAAATGGTGGCGTTCGCCAAATAAATAAAGATGAATACATAACATTGTCTGTTCCCATTGATTCAATTAAATGCAATAAATATGGATTGTTAATTAATGTAATTAATAATCGATATGTGCTTGACAGTTCTGAAGTTTATACAATTGATAATACAATTGCTTCCTACAATTCAATAATAACGCAAAAAGCAAATCAATATAATTTAGCATTGGTAGATATGAATTTATATTTCAATTCTGTGAATGCTGGAATTAAATGGAATGGAGTAGATTTTAATTCATCTTTTATAAGTGGTGGTTTTTTTAGTTTAGATGGGTATCATCCTAATCAAAAAGGGTATGCTTTAATTGCAAATGAATTTCTTAAAGCTATTAACAGCAAATACAATGCAGTTATTCCAACTATAAACTGCATTGATTGCGATGGAATTATTTTTCCATAAAAAAGTTTATCTGCTTTTTAATTTTTATCTCCCTTGTTTTGTGTGAAACGCAAAAAAACGACTCTGCTTTTTTAACAAAATCGTTTTGTTAGAAATTAATTTATTTTTTAAAGGGTTGTGCAACAGCTACCGCTGTTAGGCATGTGTGCTTTTCTGTCTACGGTTTCAGCCAGTTACTTTGCGGTTTTACAATTAATCTTGCGTTGTTATATGCCATTTTTAATGTCAAGCAAGTCCTCGCAGTGTAAGTTGTGTCGTTTAATTTATGGATAACTAAAGCCAAGTCAGGATTTGGTGAACCAGATGTCAAACACATTGGTAGCAATAATTGAATTTTGCTGTCGTAATACTGAGGAACAGCAATTTTATAATTTGTCCTTACTTTTTTCTTAACCTCATCAATTGCACCAACAAGCTGTCTGCGTAATTCTGCATCATCAGCTTTTTGAAGATGTGCAGGAAAACGAGATAAGTTGTCTTTGATGATGTGGTCTAAGTCAGGAATTAAATCACATTTAGGATTAAAAATCAATAATTCTGGCTTGTCAAAAAAGTCAGCAACATCAGGGATTGAATGTGAAAAATGTCTTAGAACATTGTTGTCACTTTTCTTTAAAAATGCTTTAAAACAAAATGGGGTTGTAAATCCTGGTCTTGGATTTTTATATTCTTCAAAAAATGCAAAAATATCTTCTAAATTTTCGGTTACAAGTCCTGTGTTAAAACAAGCAAATTTGTTGTCCGATGTAAAACGAACCTTTTTCTCTTGAAATAATTTTCTAAACGTAAATTCAAGATAATTTTTGAGAATACCATTGCTTTTAGTAACGGTGTCAGAAAAATCCCAATCTTCTCTGTCTGCAAGAGTGTCTGCTAAGAAAGTTATAGCTTGGTCGTAGTTTGGAAATACTGCGAACTTAAAAAGTTCCGAGTGGAATTGTGCTTTCGCCATATTGATTTATTTTTTTAAAATGAATTTATATTAAAAAAATAAGAGCCATCAACTTTATCAGGATGGCTCTCTTTATGTTCTTTTTGTTTTTATCTAAGTCTTTGCAGATAGACCTGCAACCATCTATATATAACAATATGTTACAAATGTATGTACTATTTTTTAAAAAACAAGTTTTTTTGTACTTTTTTGTCTATCGGTTGATGTTGATACGGTGTCGTCATAGCATTACTGGTAATTCGTTTATATGTTTGGTTATTTAATGGTTTTAGAAAGTTATAAAACGACTGATGAAAGTTGAAAAATGATTTTAGCACGGCATAAAGTGATTTAAAAACCGATAAGAGTTTTACTATTAAAAGATAATTAAGAGCAACGTATGTGTGCACGACCATGCCATTTTCAGAGGCTTGTGTGCGTTTGTATATAAGTTTGCTATTCATTTTGTAAAGCAATAATAGTTCAGTTTTTTATTATAAGCAAATTTATTTTTTGCAATAAAAATTTTTGAACTAAAGATTTTTTGGTTAGCTAATAGAATACATTGAATCTTTAACATTTTTTTGTATTATTTGTAACAATAATAAGCTTAAATTTGTGTTACATTAATTGAATATTAATTAACTAAAACCATAAAACAATGAAAAAATTATTTTTAGCATTAGCATTTGCAGGTATTGTAGGTGCAGCATCAGCAACTTCAATTTTAGTTTCAACTCATTCAACAGTAGTATCAGTTGTTGGAGATGAGAAAAAAGGAGATGAGAAAAAGAAAAAAGATGAAAAATCTTGTTGCAAGAAAGATGCAAACGGAAAAACTTGTTCTAAAGAAATGAAATCTTGTTGCAAAGGAAAAACTGAAGCAAACAAAGAAACAAAAACTCCAGAGAAAAAATAAATTTAATTTTTTCTTTAAAAGCAAAAAGCGCGATACAATTTTGTATCGCGCTTTTTGTTTTTAGACTATTGTGATTTTTACTTCACAATAGTAACAGTACCTATAAGGTCGTGTTTAGTATTGAATACATCCGTTAAGAAAACTTTCCATACATACACATCTTGTTGTGCTATATCAGAACCTCCGTTTGCTTTACCATCCCAAGCTTTATTTATATCATCAGCATGGAAAATCATATTGCCCCATCTGTCGAAAATATAGATATCGAACTTATTGATACCAGTACCTTTTGCAAAGAAAGTATCATTAGTTCCATCTCCATTTGGTGAGAATGCATTTGGAATATAGAATGTAAAATCGGGATTGATAACTACTTCTTGAGTTATAGTATCAACACAACCATAAATATTACTTACAGCTAACAAAGTAGTATATGTGTATGGTACATCGCTAGGAAACGTATGTGTTGGATTAGCATTGTTTGGTGAAACAGGTGCACTTCCATCTCCAAAATCCCAATACCAATACGTTACATCTGATGAGGATTGATTGCTAAATGAAACCGTTGGAGTATTTACAGATGCTGGGTTTGGTGTTGAAGTAAAATCTGCATTAGGTATTGCATATACATCTACATTTGTTGTGGATGTGTAACTTGATTTACATCCAAAATTATCTGTTACTGTTAATGATGGTGTGTAGCTTCCTGCTGTGTTATAACAATAATATATAGGGTTTACAAAAGATGTTGAACCATCGCCAAAACTCCAACTCCAGTTTGTAATTGTTGCTCCCGCTGCTACTGTTGACGAATCTGTAAATGTTCCGCATAATGGCGCACAACCATTTAATGGTTGACTAAACGATACTGTTGGCAAGGCGTTTACTGTTACTACTGCTGTTGCACTTGCCGAACATCCTGCTGCTATTCCAACTACGGTATAAGTTGTAGTATTAGTCGGTGTTACACAAAGTGGATTAGCAATACTTCCATTTGACCAAGTGTATGTGTTTGCTCCGTTTGCTGTTAAACAG
>JAYTXX010000143.1:0-14663 GCA_043742725.1 Bacteroidota bacterium
ATTTGGGAGTAAATAAGAATAGAATTGTTTCTGAAAATTATGAAACAAATATGTTGACTATTAAAAATGAAAAAATTCAATTTCACGATAAAAAAATAATTGTGTTGAAAAGCAAATTGGAATTGAGAAAGAAAAACATATCACTCATAAAGCCCGTGGAACTTGATTATTTAATTATATCTAAAAATCCATATTTAAAAATCACAGATATAAAAAAAATTTATCACCCGAAACAAATAATATTTGACTCTTCCAATTCATTGTACCATATAAATAAATGGAAAGAAGAATGTGAAGAGTTACATCAAAACTATTATTGTGTATCCGATAATGGTGCTTTTGTTTTGAAGCTTGAATAGTAGGTTAAAGTTTATTTCGATATAATTTTTTATCCACAACATTTTTCATGGTATCAATATCAAAATCTATTTCTAAAAAAGAAGCTATTGCAGGTAGTTGAGCCAGAGGAGCTTCCACCATATCTTTATAATTTACAAAATGAGTTTTAATATTAATTTGTTCGCTCAACCACTTTTTTGTTTTTTCAAGTTGTTTTGAAAATGTATTAGCCAATGAAGGTGGAATAAAATCGATGTTTTTTTCAAGCATTTTTTGTTGAGATATTAAAATCTCATTTATATCACGTTGCATAAAAATAATTTTATAATTATAATTCGTAGGCAAGTGATACAACAAATGTGAAATTATTTTTAGGCATTTTCCTTGAGCGTCTTTAATAAAAGAAACATCATTAGCCATTTTTTTTACAACTTCTAATTCAAAATAACCTTGTGGATTATTGTCATCTTTTTGCCTAACACTGTCTGATAGAACATCTATACCACCAGCCTGAAGTATCTGCATCATCATAGACGTTCCGGAACGTGGTAATCCAGACACAATTATTATAGTATTTTTTTTTGTAAGCATTTATAAATTTAATAGTAAGATGTAATTTATTCAACTATTTATACATTTTATATAGTTGAATTAACAAGAATAATACATTTTTTTGTAAAAACATAAATTAAAATCTATGCATATTAGATGTTCTGAAACGCAATAATGAGTGCTATTACAGCCATAGTTATTAACAAAAAGCCCATTTTTCAACAATTTCACACTTTTTTTGCTCTAAAACTTGCATTGTGTATGTTTTCTGTTTTAAATTCGTTTCATAAATAAATTAATGTTTAACCTAAAACAAAAACAAAATGAACAAAGCAGAATTAGTTGAAGCAATCGCTTCAGAAGCAAAATTAACAAAAGCTGATGCTGGAAGAGCATTAGATGCATTCGTTACAGCTACATCAAAAGCACTTAAAAAAGGTGATAGAGTAGCATTAGTTGGTTTCGGATCTTTCTCAGTTTCTAAAAGAGCTGCACGTAATGGTCGTAACCCACAAACTGGTAAAGCTATTAAAATTGCTGCTAAAAAAGTAGCTAAATTTAAAGCTGGTGCTGAGTTAGCTAAAACAGTTAACAAATAGTAATTGCCAACTACAAAATAAAAATGCCTCTGAATTTTCAGAGGCATTTTTATTTTATAGAATATTGTAAATAATTCATAAGTAAATTTATTAATTTGCAATCCCAATACGAATAAAATTACCTTAATCAGAAATACATTTAGGGTTTCAGCATGTATAGTTCTTGGAAATAAATTGATGCAAGCATAAAAAAATTAGAATAAATTATGGAACATAAAAAAAATATTACAGTTCGAGTAACAATAAAAACACCATTAGAAAAAGTTTGGAACTACTGGACAAAACCAGAACATATTATCAAATGGAATAATGCTTCAGAGGATTGGCATACTCCACGAGCAGAAAATGATTTACGCATTGGTGGCAAATTTCTTTCACGAATGGAAGCAAAAGATGGTAGCTTTGGTTTTGATTTTTGGGGAATATATGATGAAGTAATTCCCAATCAATTAATAGCATACACTTTGGGTGATGATAGAAAAGTTCGCATTGATTTTACAACACAAAATAACGAAACAGAAATTGTAGAAGAATTTGAAGCTGAAAACGAAAATTCAGTAGAGCTTCAACAGCAAGGTTGGCTAGCTATTTTAACTAATTTTAAAAAGTATGTTGAGAGTAATTAGTTCATCATAGTTTAATATTATTGTTTTTCTCTGTGCTTCTAAACATATACATAATTCTTAAAAATAATGAAAGCTAAGTGGGAAGGTAAATCCAAAGGCTCTGTAATAGGTCATAAAATAATATTTTTTATCCTCAATCATTTAGGAATAAAACTGGCATACATTGTACTGCGCTTTGTGGCATTGTATTATTTTTTATTTTCCTTTAAATCCAGTAAAAATAGTTTTTACTTTTTCCACAACATACTCAAATACAAACGCACCACTGCTTACTTGAAAATGTATAAAAATTATTACATTTTCGGACAAACTATTTTGGATAAAGTAGCATTGCTTGCTGGTGTAAAAACAAAATTTACAATCAACCACGATGGTGGCGAAAGCCTTGATAAAATTGCCAGTATGGGCAAAGGTGGAATTTTAGTAAGTGCACATATTGGCAACTGGGAAATTGCAGGACAATTACTCAACCGACTTAATACTACGTTCAATATTTTGATGTACGAAAATGAAAAAGAAAATTTAAAAAATTATTTGAATGAAATTGAATCGAAAAAAAATGTAAAAATTATTGCCATAAAAGATGGCGAAATGGGACATTTGATACAGCTTCACAATGCGTTTAGTAATAATGAATTAGTAGTAATGCACGGAGATAGGTACCGTGAAGGCTCAAAAACAGTAGATGCTACATTTTTAGGCAAAAAAGCAACCTTTCCTGCTGGACCATTTATTATGGCGGCAAAATTTGGAGTGCCTATTTCAGTTGTGTTTGCAGTAAAAGAAACCGATACACATTATCACTTTTTTGCAACTGACCCTATTGAAGTTAAACGTACACGAAACGAAGAAGAAACAAACAAAGCAGTTGAAGAACTTTTACAAAAATACCTTAACGAAGTTGAAAAAATGGTGTATCGCTATCCAGAGCAATGGTTCAACTATTATGCTTTTTGGAAAGAATAAGAAAGTTGATACTGAAAAGTAAATCTAAATATAACACAAGCATATAATCACTTTCATTAAAACTCATAAAAAAATGTATCTTTGTCGGAATTTTAACCGATAAATTAAAATTCAAAACCCGTTCCTATGTCATTAGATTCAAGCAAATTTGTAGGCGAAGGCTTAACCTACGATGATGTACTTTTAGTACCTGCTTATTCAGAAATACTTCCACGCGAAGTAAGCACAGCTTCCTTTTTCTCAAAAAAAATACAACTCAACACGCCCATTGTTTCAGCCGCAATGGATACAGTTACCGAATATCAATTGGCTATTGCTATTGCACAAGAAGGTGGTATTGGTGTGTTGCACAAAAATATGAGTATTCAAGACCAAGCAGAGCAAGTACGTAAAGTAAAACGCTCCGAATCGGGAATGATATTAGACCCTGTAACATTACTCGAAAGTGCTACCGTTACTGATGCTTTGGCTTTGATGAAAGAATTTAAAATTGGCGGTATTCCTATTATCAATGCAAAAAAAGAATTGATAGGCATTGTTACCAATCGAGATTTACGTTTTGAAAAAAACCTAAAACGCCCGATTAAAGAAGTGATGACCAGCGAAAAAATGGTGGTTGCAAAAGAAGGAACAGATTTAAAAAAAGCAGAACAAATTTTACAAAATCATAAAATTGAAAAATTACCAGTTGTAGATAAAAACGGGAAATTGGTTGGATTGATAACGTATAGAGATATTATAAAAGTAAAAGTTCGTCCAAATGCAAACAAAGATGAATTAGGCAGATTACGTGTTGCAGCAGCAGTTGGGGTTACATCTGATATATTGGAACGAATTGAAGCATTGGTAAAAGCCAATGTAGATGCAGTGGTAATTGACACAGCACATGGACATTCAAAAGGTGTGATAGACGCACTTGTGAAAGTAAAAAAGGTTTATCCCAAATTACAAGTAATTGTAGGAAACATAGCTACTCCAGAAGCTGCATTAGCATTAGCAAAAGCTGGTGCCGATGCTGTTAAAGTTGGAATTGGTCCTGGTTCAATTTGTACTACACGAATTATTGCAGGTGTTGGAGTCCCACAATTAACAGCCATTATGGATGTTGCCAAAGCATTGAAAGGAAAAGGAGTTCCAATTATTGCAGACGGTGGAATTCGTTTTACAGGCGATATTGTAAAAGCATTAGCCGCAGGAGCAAGTTCTGTGATGATGGGTTCTATGTTTGCAGGTGTTGAAGAATCACCAGGCGACACCATTATTTTTGAAGGTCGCAAATTCAAATCGTATAGAGGAATGGGCTCAATTGAAGCAATGCAAAAAGGTTCAAAAGACCGCTATTTTCAAGATGCAGAAGATGATATTAAAAAACTTGTTCCCGAAGGAATATCAGGAAGAGTACCATTTAAAGGTAGTTTAGCCGAAGTAATCTATCAATTTGTTGGTGGATTGCGTGCAGGTATGGGATATTGTGGTTCTAAAAATATTGAAGCATTACAAAAAGCAAAGTTTGTGCGCATTACCAATGCAGGAATACGTGAAAGTCATCCGCACGGAGTAACCATTACCAGAGAAGCTCCAAATTACAGCAGATAGTTTTAATTAATTATTCGTGTTCTATTTTTTTAATCAATTTATTCAAATTAGAAAAAATGTGATTAAAAAAACGATAGCGATTTTTTTCTGCAACTCCACTAATTAAGTTTGATTTACGAATAAGATTTTTGAGCCACTGATCTGTTTCAGCACAAAATGTAGTGTTAGTAGTTGATAGCGCATTAAAAGTGTGATAGGTAATATAAGTGGCTTGTATGTTTGGCATATTTACCAATATGCAATTATTGCCAATCATCACATCAGCATGATATAATTTAAAATTATTTTCAGTACTCGTTGGGTTTCCTTTTCTATCTAATTGAATTCCTGTTTCCGATTGCTTTTGAATTCGTTCCAACATAATTTTTACTTGACTACAAATGAGCAATACATCTTCTTTTGAGTTGAAAAGTCCTGAATCCCAATAAAATTCAATTTGCTTAATGGTACTATTCAATGTATCATCCGACCAAATTTCTACTACTGGTATTTTACAAAATGTATCGTAAATAGATGTGGCAACTTCCAATGTTTCTTCGTCTATTACTTTTAAATCAAACTTTTTATTTTCAAATACTTTTGCATCTAAAATAGATTTGTTCCAATAAAAAATTTTAAATGCTGCAAGTTCTCTTTGTTGAAAATGGTGAAACAAAGGCACATCTTCAGCGGCATAAATTATTTCCTTTTCTTTGGTGGAAACAATCATTTTTAAATCGTTGTCAATGCGTTTTAAATAATTCAAATATGAATCCAATTGATTTGTTAACGAAGAATAAGAAAGTGAAACGGTTTCACCATTTTTAGCACCAATAAAAGCATCGAACGAAAATTTGAATTTACCACAAAGCAATGCTATCTCTTCAATAGACAATGCGGTTTCGCCACGAATTCGTCTATAAGCACTATCGTTACTAAGTTTTAAAAGAGTTGCAATTTCATCAACAAAAGAAATATTAGGAGCTAAAGCTGCTTTTATTTTTTGCATCAATATTATTTGTGCCGATTCTTTTTCCTTAACTGCCATTTTTTATGTAGTAAATTTTGATTCTGCAATAATAGAACATTCGCAGGATATAACAAATAATTATTTCGATTTGCATTTTCTGCAAATTTCCTCCACTCCATCGTTTTCAATTTAACTGTTTTTGCAAATAATCATATAAAGTAAAAAACAAGAAGCAAGAAGCAATTTCCAAAAGCCTTCTGCTGAAAATACTTTTGGGCTGTCGTATAAAAAATCAGTTAACCTAAAACAATTCTATGAAAACAGTTAATGTGAAATTTCAAAAAGAGAAACAAAATGAATTTGCAGAAAATCTCAACAAACGTATTGACGATTATTTTGCGAAAAACAATTGTAACGATAAAGCAAACCTGGCAATGATTATTAAATTAGTTGTTATTGGAATTTTATTTTTCGGTTCGTATGCACTTTTGTTGAGCAACGCATTTTCAGAAACTAAATTATTGTTATTAGCAATATTATTTGGCTTTTCAAAGGCTTTAATTGCATTCAATATTTCGCACGATGCATCACATTATGCTTTATTTAAAAACAAAAAATTGAATGAACTATTTTCTTATTCATTTAATTTAATTGGTGTAAACCGATATATCTGGCATATCAAACACAACCTTTCACATCATTCCTACACCAATATACCAGGTTATGATATGGATATTGAACAAATTAAAATTGCACGATTAGTACCTCATGTTCCAATGAAATGGTATTATCGTTTTCAACATATTTATGTTCCAATGCTGTATCCTTTTTTAAGTTTGTTTATGCTTGTATTTAAAGATTTTCAAATGTTTGCAACAAAAAAATATGGCATCAACACATTTCACAATCATCCACGAAAAGAATATTTTATTTTAATTTTTTCAAAATTATTCTACATTCTTTATGCATTCATTATTCCATTTTATGTAATAAAAATTGTTTGGTGGAAATTTCTGATTGGATTTTTTGTAATGCATTTTGTTTTAGGAATTTTTCTTGCAATAATTTTATTTCCAGTTCATGCTCTTGAAGATATGCCATTTCCTGAACCGAATGAAAATGGTATTATGAAAAACTCTTGGCTCATTCACGAATTTGAAACTAGCACTAATTTTGCGGCAAAAAGTCGAATTGTAAATTGGATTAGCGGAGGATTAAATACACACATTATTCATCATATCAAACCATCTATTTGCCACATTCATTATTATGAACTTACAAAAATAATAAGAACAACAGCAAAAGAACATCATATTGAATTTAAAGAAAATAGCTTGTTGAAATCAATTCAATTACACCTTGGCTTGTTGAAAAAAATGGGAAGAGTTTCATAAATAAACATCTTTGTAAATCGTTTACAAAAAAATTCATTATCCTTTTTTCACAAATTTGGTAAGTATCACAATAGTTTGGTCGTTTATTTTACCTTCTATTTGTTTGGTATTGTCGGCTACTAATTTTATTTTTTTTACAACTGTTCCTTTTGATGCTGTAAAACTTGTTCCTTTTACATTCAATCCTTGAGTAAGAACTACTGTGTCGCCAGTTTGCAATGTGTTTCCAAAAGCATCTTTGTGCACATCGGGAATTTCATACGCACTCATTGCCCACTGCACTGTGTTTTCATCAAAATCAACGGCATTGATTAAGTTATTTGCCCAATCTTCTTCTTTGTATTTATGCAAAATTCTATAACTCAATGCCTGAACACTTGGTTCGGGATTCCAAATGGTAGCTTCCAAACAACGCCAATAAAAACTTGCATCGTCTGCATCTATTTTTTGCAAACAAGTATCGCATAGTGCAACTTGGTTGGCTATTGTATCATCATTTTTAGGACTTACCGTATAATCTTGCGTTGCTTTTTCGGTATTACACAATTCACATAATTCTTGATTGCGTTCTTTCAGTTCTTTGCTAATTGACATAAAATATAGGTTTAATATAAAGCTGTGAATGTACTATTAAAACTAAATCAATTAAACATTTTCCCTGGATTCAAAATGCCTTTCGGGTCGAAACTATTTTTGATGGCACGTTGCAGTTCAATTGCTTTTTCAGAAAAAACAATGTGCATATATTCTTGTTGAATATAACCTATTCCATGTTCGCCACTAATGGTACCTCCAAGCTGTTTGCATAAGGTAAATATTTCGGCAATAGCAGTTTTAATATATTGTCCATTCCATTGTTCATCAGTCAAATCGCCTTTTATGAGGCGAATGTGAAGGTTGCCATCTCCTGCATGTCCATAACAAACGGTTTTGAATTTATACTTCGCTCCTACTGCTTTCACACCTTTTACAAGCTTTGGCAATTCAGCTCTTGGTACCACAGTATCTTGTTCTTTACTAATAGCATTTGATTTTACAGCTTCATTTATTTTTCTTCGCAGTTTCCAAAGCTCTTGTTTTTGAGCGGCACTATCGGCAAACAAAATATCGGCAACATTGTATTTCATCATCAATTCCGAAATGGCTTCCATTTCTTTCATCAACACTTCCATATCATTTCCATCAACTTCAATAAGCAAATGTGCTTGAATATCGTCTTCTAATTTTACTACACTACTTTCCACAAATTTGCTTACCCAATCCAGCGCATCACGCTCCATAAGCTCCATTGCGCTTGGTGTGAAACCCGAACGAAACACTTCGCTTACTGCTTCGCAAGCTTCATCTAAACTGCGAAAAGGCACAAGCATCAACAAATCATATTTAGGATGTGGTAATAGTTTTACAATTATTTTAGTAGCAATTCCCAATGTTCCTTCACTTCCAACCATTAGTTGTGTGAGGTTATAGCCTGTAGAATTTTTTAGTGTGTTTGCTCCTGTATAAATTATTTCTCCCGTGGGAAGTACCACTTCTAAATTTAAAATATAATCTTTTGTTGTTCCATACTTCACACACTTTGGTCCTCCACTACTTTCGGCAACATTGCCACCCAAAAAACAACTGCCTTTGCTTGCAGGGTCGGGCGGATAAAACAAACCTTTTTCGGCAACTGCATTTTGAAACACTTCGTTTATAACACCTGGTTCTACAGTAGCTTGTAGGTTGCGTTCATCAATTTCAATAATTGAATTGAATCGTTCCATTGATAAAACTATTCCTGAAAAAATAGGCAATGCACCTCCACTCAAACCTGTTCCTGCACCACGCGGTGTTACAGCAATGATATGTTCATTTGCCAATTTCATAATTGCCGAAATTTCCTGTGCAGTTCTTGGTTTTACAATGACTTCGGGCAAAAACACAAGTTCTTCCGTTTCATCGTGTGCATAGTTTGTAAGATTTTCAGCATCGAACAACACATACGTTTCGCCAACTATTTGTTGTAATTGTTTTAAAATGGGGGTATTTATTTTGTTGTAATTCATAAAACAATATTACAAAAATATAAAAGAGCTGTTTGATGATTTATAAAAATAATTAAATACATTTGAAAGAAATAAACCCTGACGTTTATCAGGCTTATCTACCCAAATATGGGGAGATATGTCTGATTTTATAAGGGGTATATGAAAGTTATCTGATATTTTGAGAACAAAAATGCACAGGCGAAATTTAACTTTACTATTTATAACATTACTACTTTTGGGTTGTGCGACATTAAAAAATGAACCGTTAGACAAACTTAATTTTAAAGACAACAAGTGGAAAATAGTTTATACTGAAGATAACAACCTAAATGACGACATTGATACTTGTAGTATCGGAATTATTAACGACAATAAAATAATTCAGTCTTTGAAAAAAGAATATAAATGTGATTTGAAAAAACAAAGTGATGGAGAGCAAGCATATGGTATATATATCTTTAAAGACAATTATTTTTATAGTTGGCATCTTTTCAATGAAAAAAAATATGTATCACTTGGTAAATTAAAATCTAATTTAGTTCGTGTTAAAACTTCTTACATAAATTGCACAAACTCGAATGATATGAAAACCATAACAGACAGCCTTGCAAAGAATGGTTTTATGTATACTATATCTCCTATTGACCCTTGGTATAAAAGTTTAGATGAGTTTTCTGTCAAACTTGAGTTAGGAATAAATACAAAAAGTAAATTAATAGCGGAAGAGGATAAGTATTTGTATGGTTGGGTAAGAGTTGCGCAAAGAGAACTTAAAAAGTTATATCCTGAATTAACAATTAAAGACCCTAGTGAAAATCAATTTAATGAAGATGAGTTAGAAGTTGATGCGCCTGGATACATGTATCAAGAAAATGAAAATGGCAGAATAAACCAATTCACGGCAAAATCTATTCTTTGTTCTGATAAGTATTTTAAATTTGATAAATCAAGATTAAAAAATTCTGACCTATTTTTAAACTATTACATTTGTCCGAAATACATAATAACGATCTATGAAAAAAGATAAACTACCGATAACAGGGAGCTTGCCGAATATGGGGGCGAAAAAACCACACATCGGCAAACTCTATCTCGTTAGTAATCAATTTAGTACTTCACAATTTTTAATGAGATTTCTCCTTCTGGTCGAAATGACAATACACAATCTGTAATCTGTAATTAGCAAATCGTTCATCGACAATCAACACATCATCTCATCAAATCTACAACACAATAATACCCAGTAGGCGCGAAGCTGAAGTGTTGATTTGTGCGAAAGGGCTTCGTGCCAAAAGTAAATGGTAAGCTGTGCTTACCTAATCAATTCAACCATATATTATTTTTCCATCGTTCTCGATACATTTTTCTGAAAAAGAAAAACACTCGAACTGACACGCACACATAATTTATAACTCATCACTCATAATTTTTTTCCTCTGCGACCTCTGCGGTAAATTATCCATTTTATAACCGTTCATCATTTTAGATACTATTTATAAATGTATTTTCTTATTTTCGTTCCTTTCAAAATTATATAACATTATGAAACAACTTTTTATTATTGGTTTTTCAATGCTAATGATTAATACAATTAGCGCACAAAAAAAAGATGTAACGCTTGAAGACATTTGGAAAAATGGAACCTTTGCAAGCAAAGCAGTTTATGGCTTGGTTTCTATGAACTATGGCTTACACTACTCCACTCAAAGTTCTGATAAAAAAGATACCTATATTTTGCGTTATGAATATGCCAAAGAAACAAAACCCGATACTATTTTAAAACAAAGCGATTTGAAAAATATAACTATTGATAGTTATTCTTTTAGTGATGATGAAAACAAAATGTTGATTGCTACCGAAACAGAAAAAATTTATCGTCATTCAACACGCGAATATTATTATGTATATGACAGAAAAACAAAAACACTTACAAACCTTTCGGATAAAGAGAAACAAATGTATGCTACTTTTTCGCCCGATGGAAATAAAGTGGCTTTTGTGTTAGCAAATGATATTTTTATTAAAGATTTAGTTTCAAATAAAGAAACACAAGTTACTACCGATGGCAAATTCAACAACATCATCAATGGCGCTACCGATTGGGTTCACGAAGAAGAATTTGCTTTTTCAATTGCTTATTTTTGGAGTGCCGATAGTAAAAAAATTGCGTACTATAAATTTGATGAAAGCAAAGTAAAAGAGTTTTCGTTCAATGAATTTAACAATCAATTATATCCTTCGGAATACAAATTCAAATATCCAAAAGCAGGCGAAGATAATTCGGTGGTGAGTATTCACACGTACGATTTGGCTTCAAACACTGATAAGTTGATGGACATTGGAAAAGAAACCAATCAATACATTCCTCGCATCAAATGGACAATGGATGCAAACGCACTTTCCATTGTTCGTATGAATCGTCATCAAAACAAATTGGAATTATTAATTGCAAATGCAACTACTGGCGAAACAAAAAATATTTACACCGAAACTTCCGAAACCTATATTGATATTCACGAAGGCGATGGTGATTATGTGTATTTCACAGCCGATAAAAAGAATTTTATTATTCAAAGTGAAAAAGATGGTTTCAATCATTTGTATTTATATGATATGAATGGAAAGCTTGTAAACCAAGTAACAAAAGGCAATTGGGATGTAATGAGTTACAAAGGAATTGATGAAAAAAGCAAAACACTTTTTTATATTGCTTCTGAAAAAACTGCAACCGAAAAATATATTTATTCGATTAAATTAGATGGTACTTCAAAGAAAAAAACATCTCTTGAACCAGGTACTCATAGCCCCGAATTTAGCAATGGAATGAAATTTTACATTGATACTTATTCCAATGCAAACACACCCAATTTTATTTCTATTTGCAATGCACAAGGCAAACAAATTCGTGTGTTGGAGAACAACGAAGCATTGAAGAAAAAAATGGAAAATTACAACACCAACAAAAAAGAATTTTTCACATTCAAAACTTCCGAAGGTGTTGAACTCAATGCGTGGATGATAAAACCAATTAATTTCACAGAAACAAAAAAATATCCTGTATTGCTTGTTTTTTATGGTGGTCCAGGAAGCAACATGGTGTTGAATAGTTTTGATGGACGAAATTATTATTGGCATCAATTGCTTGCCGAGAAAGGTTACATCATAATGTGTGTGGACAACAGAGGAACAATGTATCGTGGTGTAGAATTTAAAAAATGTACTTACAAACAATTAGGAAAACTGGAAGTTACTGACCAAATGGAAACAGCAAAATATTTAGGTTCATTACCATTTGTTGATAAAACCCGCATTGGTACTTGGGGCTGGAGCTTTGGTGGTTATTTAAGTTCGTTGTGCATTACCAAAGGTGCTGATTATTTTAAAACCGCTATTGCTGTTGCACCAGTTACCAATTGGCGTTATTACGACAATATTTATACCGAACGATTTATGCAATTACCGCAAGAAAATGCTGATGGATATGACAAAAACTCTCCCATTAATTTTGTGGATAAATTAAAAGGAAAATATTTATTGATTCACGGAAGTGCCGATGATAACGTGCATTATCAAAACACAATGGAAATGATAAATGCAATGGTAAAAGCCAACAAACAATTCGATTTGTTTGTTTATCCCGACAAAAATCACAGCATTTCTGGTGGCAACACACGTTTGCATTTATACACCAAAATGACCAACTTTATTTTGGATAATTTATAATACTTTGCATTTCATAGTTATTTATATATATTCGCATCGTTCAATAAAAATTAAAAACAATTTAAACTAAAAAATATGGCAGAAGTAAAACAAAGTCACCCAAAAGGATTGTATGTATTATTTGTAACCGAATTTTGGGAACGATTTAGCTATTATGGAATGCGTGCAATTTTTGTTTTGTACATGACCAAAGTTTTGTTCTTGGATAAATCATTAGCAAGTAATATTTATGGAAGTTATACAGGTTTGGTTTATTTAACTCCACTTATTGGAGGTTATGTAGCTGATAGATATTGGGGAAATCGTAAATCAATTTTTGTAGGAGGAACATTAATGGCACTTGGTCAATTTTTAATGTTCTTTTCAGCTACTATGGCACATAACGATGATAAGGGTTTTGCACTTACATTAATGTGGTCAGGTCTTGCATTTTTAATTTTCGGAAATGGTTTTTTCAAGCCAAATATTTCTACAATGGTTGGTCAATTATATGAAGAAAACGATAGTAGAAAAGATGCAGCATATACCATTTTTTATATGGGAATAAATGCAGGAGCTTTTATTGCACCACTTATTTGCGGATACCTAGGAGAAAACATTGATTTCAAATGGGGCTTTTTGGCTGCTGGATTAGGAATGATAGTGAGTTTAGTAATATTTTATATCACAAAAAACAAATATATTATTTCTCCTAATGGAAATCAATTAGGTGTGAAACCAAACAAAGCAATTGATATTGCTGAAGACAGTCCTAAAAAAGGAGCATTCAGCCCATTGCAATTAGGAATATTAATTGGAGGCATTATCACAGCATTTAGTATTATTCATTTTGGTTTTCAGGTTGATGTGTGGGGCTCACTTATTTATGGTATGACAGTGGTTGGACCACTTGTTATTATTACCGATAATTCATTAACTAAAATAGAAAAAGACAGATTATGGGTAATCATTTTGATTATGATATTTGTTATTTTCTTTTGGATGTGTTTTGAACAAGCAGGAGCTTCATTAACTTTCTTTGCAGAAGAACAAACCAACAGAACTATTTTTGGTTGGACAATGCCAGCAAGTTATTTCCAAAGTTTTAATGCAGGATTCATTATTATTTTAGCGCCAATTATTAGTGCCATTTGGCTTCGTCTTTCTAAAAAAGGAATTAATCCAGCAGCACCATATAAGCAATCATTAGGTCTTGCTTTTCTTGCTTTAGGATTTTTATTTATTGCATTTGGTTCTAAATCTATTCCAGTTACAGGAGCTAGTATATTCTTTTTAACAGGATTATATTTTCTTCATACTATTGGTGAATTATTTTTGAGTCCTATTGGCTTGTCGATGGTTAATAAATTAACACCTGCACGATTCACTTCTTTGATGATGGGAATATGGTTTTTAGCTATTGCCACAGGAAATAAACTGGCAGGAACAATGAGTTCATTATATCCCGATGCAAAAGCAACCACACATCCAAGCGTTTTTGGATTTGAAATTTCTGATTTATTTTCATATTTCATCTTGTTTGTATTTTTCTCTGGTATTGCATCTATTATGTTATTCTTGCTTTGTAAAAAATTAGAAAAAATGATGCACGGAGTAAAGTAATTTTCTCTTGATGAATATTTACTCAAACCGTTAGTTTTTATAATAACTAACGGTTTGTTTTTTAAAACCTAATTCAAAATAATAATGATAGCAAATCAAACACTCGAAGAAATACAATCATTCAAAGGAAAATATCCAAAACAACTTTGGTATTTATTTTTTAGCGAAATGTGGGAACGCTTTAGCTTTTATGGTATGCGTGGAATGCTGTACTATTTTATGGTGCATCAGCTTTTTATGAAAGACACAGATGCTAATCTGCAGTACGGAGCAACCCAGGCTTGGGT
>JAYTXX010000144.1:0-6089 GCA_043742725.1 Bacteroidota bacterium
AAAAAAATAGGTACCTTTGCACATCAAAAAATCAGCACATTAGCACATCACCATGATAGCAATAGATAACACCATCGTTTCGGAACATTTAATAGAGAAAAAATTTGTATGCGATTTAACTGCATGCAAAGGAGAATGTTGTGTAGCAGGCGATTCGGGAGCACCATTGGAGCAAGATGAAATTGCAATAATGGAAGACATACTTGAAATTGTAAAACCATACATTCCAAAAAGTGGAGTAAAAGCAATTGAAAAACAAGGAGTATTTGTAATTGATGATGATGGCGATTATACCACTCCGCTTGTGAAAGGAAAGCATTGTGCATTTACTTATTTTGAAAATGAAATTGCAAAATGTGCTATTGAAAAAGCTTATTATGATGGAAAAATTTCATGGAAAAAACCAATCTCTTGTCACCTTTATCCTGTGCGAATTACAAAGTACAAAGATTATGATGCGGTGAATTATCATAAGTGGGAAATATGTAAACCTGCTTGCGAATGTGGTAGCAAACTAAATGTATCCGTTTACAAATTTTTGAAAGAACCATTAGTTAGAAAATATGGAGAAGATTGGTACAAACAATTAGAACTTGCAGATAAATTAAAAAAATAAAAAACAATCAATTTTATTTTTTTGTTTTGAACAAAAATTGCTACAACTATTGTTTTTACTATACATTCAAAAGGTCATACGCTTGAAACAGCAGCAACTCTAAAAGAAATTATTTTTGATTACTGCAAATTTTTTTGCAATTAATTTTTAGTTTTTTTTAAAGTGTATCTAAAGTAGTGCTAATTAAGAGATTAATGTTTTTTGAACATTTTGCTGTTAATGGAGCATGTTTATAACTTCGACCAAATGTTAATTCTATACGCTTGACTACCCAAATTTTTTTACCAAAATTTGTGAACCTTAATTTCAATAAACAATACTTTAATAAAAACATAAAAAGAAAGCAAATGCTTTCAGGGAATTTTAGCCTCTGTTTTTAAGTAATTGAAAGGATTTGAGAAATAAAAACAGAATCTAAAAAATTAAAATATATACCAATGAATGAAGAACCAATACTAAAAGAAAATAAAGACCGATTTGTTCTTTTCCCTATAAAACATAATGAAATATGGGAAATGTATAAAAAAGCAGAAGCAAGTTTTTGGACAGCAGAAGAAATTGACCTTGGACCAGATTTAACAGACTGGGAAAATAAACTAAATGATGACGAAAAACATTTCATAAAACATGTACTTGCATTTTTTGCAGCAAGCGATGGAATTGTAAACGAAAATCTTGCAGTTAATTTTATGAATGAAGTACAATATCCTGAAGCTCGTTGTTTTTATGGCTTTCAGATAATGATGGAAAATATACATTCGGAAACTTATTCATTATTAATTGACACTTATATAAAAGAGCCAAAAGAAAAAGATAGACTTTTACATTCAATCGATACATTGCCATGTGTTGGAAAAAAAGCAGAGTGGGCACTTAAATGGATTGGCAACGGAACATTTGCCGAACGTTTAATTGCTTTTGCTGCTGTTGAAGGAATTTTCTTTTCAGGAAGTTTTTGCTCATTATTCTGGTTAAAAAAACGTGGCTTAATGCCAGGATTAACTTTCTCAAACGAATTAATTTCGCGTGATGAAGGCTTACATTGCGACTTTGCTTGTCTTCTTTATTCTCAACTTGAAAATAAATTATCACAAGAAAAAGTAAAAGCAATTATTACCAATGCTGTAGAAATTGAAAAAGATTTTGTTTCCGATGCATTGCCCGTTCGCCTAATTGGAATGAACTCAACAATGATGTGTCAATACATTGAGTTTGTTGCCGACAGATTATTGGTTGCACTTGGTTGCCCAAAAGCATACAATGCTACTAATCCATTTGATTTTATGGAATTAATTTCATTACAAGGAAAAACAAATTTCTTTGAAAAACGTGTTGCAGAATATCAAAAAGCAGGAGTTTCGGGAAACAAAGAAGATAACGTATTCAGCCTTGATGCTGATTTTTAAAGCAGGAATAACAAATAAAAAAATACTGAACAACAAAATTTATAATTCACAATTTATAATTTATAATATATGTACGTAATAAAAAGAGATGGTAACCGCGAATCAGTTAAGTTCGACAAAATCACAGCACGCATTCAAAAACTTTGCTATGGTTTAGACCCAATTCACGTAACTCCTATCAGTGTTGCCATGAAGGTAATTGAAGGAATTTACGAAGGTGTAACCACCAGCGAATTGGATAATCTTGCTGCCGAAACTGCTGCTTCGTTAACTACCAAACATCCCGACTATGCACTATTGGCGAGCCGCATAGCAGTTTCTAACTTACATAAAAATACAAACAAATCGTTTTCAAAAACCATGGAAGATTTGTATTATTATGTAGATTCGAAAACAGGAAAAAAAGCTCCTTTGATTGCAGATGATGTGTATGAAATAATTTCTAAAAACGCTCAAGAGCTTGATTCTACTATTATTTACGACCGTGATTTTGGTTACGATTATTTTGGTTTTAAAACATTAGAACGTTCTTATCTTTTAAAATTAAATGGAAAAGTTGCTGAACGACCACAACACATGATTATGCGTGTGGCTGTTGGTATTCACAAAGACGATATTGCATCGGTAATTGAAACTTATAATTTAATGAGTGAGCGCTGGTTTACACATGCCACTCCTACTCTGTTTAATGCAGGAACACCAAAACCACAAATGTCATCTTGCTTTTTATTAACAGCAAAAGACGACAGCATTGATGGAATTTATGATACATTAAAATCGTGTGCAAAAATTTCGCAAAGCGCAGGAGGAATTGGATTAAGTATTCATAACATTCGTGCAACAGGTTCTTACATTAGAGGAACTAATGGAACATCAAATGGAATTATTCCAATGTTGCGTGTATTCAACGATACAGCACGTTACGTTGACCAAGGTGGAGGAAAACGCAAAGGCTCATTTGCTATTTATTTAGAACCATGGCATTCGGATATTTATGAATTTTTGGATTTGCGCAAAAACAATGGTAAAGAAGAAATGCGTGCACGCGATTTGTTTACTGCAATGTGGACTCCCGATTTATTTATGAAACGTGTAGAAGCAAATGCTGAATGGAGTTTGTTCTGTCCGAATGAAGCACCAGGATTATCTGATTGTTGGGGCGAAGAATTTGAAAAACTTTATACCAAATACGAAAAAGAAGGCAAAGCACGAAAAACAATTAAAGCACGTGATTTATGGAGTGCAATTATTGATTCGCAAATTGAAACTGGCAATCCATACATTTTATACAAAGATGCTGCAAACGGAAAAAGCAATCAACAAAATTTGGGAACAATTAAATCGTCCAACTTGTGTTGCGAAATTATGGAATACACTGCACCAGACGAAATTGCTGTTTGTAATTTAGCATCTATTGCATTGAATCGTTTTGTAGAAGATGGAAAATTCAATCATCAAAAATTATTTGATGTTACTTATGTAATTACAAAAAATTTAAACAGAATTATTGATAGAAATTATTATCCAGTTGCCGAAGCACGTTATTCAAACTTGCGTCATCGCCCAATTGGAATTGGAGTTCAAGGATTGGCTGATGCATTTATTTTAATGCGTTTTCCATTCGATTCGCCCGAAGCAGCAGTGTTGAACAAAGAAATTCACGAAACAATTTACTATGCTGCAATGACTGCATCAAAAGATTTAGCAAAAGTAGATGGTGCTTACGAAACCTTTGCTGGTTCGCCTGTTTCAAAAGGAATTTTTCAATTCGATATGTGGAATGTTACACCAAGCACACGTTGGGAATGGGATATTTTGAAAGAAGAAGTTAAAAAACACGGTGTGCGCAACTCCTTGTTGTTAGCACCAATGCCAACTGCAAGCACTTCACAAATTCTTGGAAACAACGAATGTTTTGAACCTTACACATCCAACATTTATTCACGCAGAGTTTTATCTGGAGAATTTGTGATTGTAAACAAACATCTTTTGAAAGACCTTGTAAAATTAGGCATTTGGAACGACCGCTTGAAAAATAAAATTATTGGAGCAAATGGTTCGGTGCAAGGTATTGCTGAAATTCCTGACAATATAAAAGCATTGTACAAAACAGTTTGGGAAATTTCTCAAAAAGTAATTATAAACATGGCGGCTGACCGTGGAGCATATATTTGTCAATCACAATCAATGAACTTATTTGTGCAAGATGCGAATTTTGCAAAACTTTCTTCTATGCATTTTTATAGTTGGAAAGCAGGATTAAAAACTGGAATGTATTATTTAAGAACAAAAGCTGCTGCTGATGCTATTAAATTTACTGTGGAAGCAGAAGCTAAAACTGAAACACCAGAAGTATTAGGCAACGAAGATGTTTTGATTTTGGAACGCCAACAACAAATGAGTGCCGAACGACAAGCAATACTTGAACAACAAGAAGCTGAAAAAGCTGCTAAAATTGCCGCTGAATTAAGTTGTTCTTTGGACAACCCAGATGCTTGCGAAGCTTGCGGTAGTTAATATTTAGACATGAAAAATCCATATAAAATTTATTATGGATTTTTTTATGTTAAAAGGTTTTGAAAACTTAAAGATGTAAAAGTTGACTTCAATGTTTAATTGAAGGACCTTTGTAAAATAAAAAAGCACAACCTGTGTTGTGCTTTTTAAAATCTTGAAAGATGAGGGACGAAGTTGGTCTCATTAGCCAACCTAGTTTAGTAACCATCTCTAAAGCAAGCCGGATATTAAAAGTTCATTTACTTTTGGTATTCGGCTTTGTCATTTATAGAAACAAATGTATTCTAAAAATAATAATGTTGTTCAAATGTAACAAAAATGATTTGAACAATACAATGTTGGTGATTATCAGATTAAATGTAATTAATATTGTTAATTAAGAAACACATACTAACAACTGTTTATAATATATTTCAAACTATAGTTACATTTTAGGAAGAATTTCAACTACTTCCCCACCAACCCCGTTTCTTCCAACACAGGCAATGCTTCTTTTTTATAAAGTGTAGAAATCTTTCGAGATAAAGTTTTTCCTTCAGGTCCTTCAAAATAAATAAGCAATCGCGGATACGAAAATTTTGGAGTTTTGTAATACACTGCTTTTATTTTACTTCGTTTAATGGTTGGAGTTCGGCTGCTATTCAAGCCCGTTTGTATTCTTCTGAAAGATAAAAACAACAAAAACAATCCACCATAATTGATAGGATATTTTAAAAAATTAAATCCATAATAATTTACAGAAACCGCACTATAAGCAAACAACAACACAAATAAAATATAATTGAGCACACTTATAATGCCCCAAGCTTCGCTCAATTCGTGCTCTGGAGGAATACGTGTAGGTTCCTTGGTGCTGGTAATAAAAATATATTCATCGGTAATATGACAAAATTCTTTATCGTTTGCTCTAAAATACTTTGTTTGCATAAACTGTTTATTGAGTTGCAAAAATACGTTTTACAACAATCCTAAAGCTTTGAATCAATATATTTTTCTATAAATTTTATTTTGTCATTTCGACCGCAGGGAGAAATCTCTGAACAATAATGGGATTTCTCCCTGCGGTCGAAATGACAAGGCTCGAAAAAATACCATCAGAAATTTATATCGTTTCTGTAATTAAAAATAAATTATACATTTGTGGCTATGATTACAACCGACCAACTAAAAGACTTGAAAGAACGCACGGAAGCGTTGAGGGGGCATCTTTGACATCGAACGTAAACTGCGCGAAATAGCCGAAGAAGAAGAAAAGGCATTAGCTCCCAACTTTTGGGACGACCCTAAAAAAGCAGAAGAACTGCTTAAACAAACCAAAATCAAAAAAAATTGGACAACTGCTTACGCTGATGCACAGCGCAATGTAGATGATTTACAATTGCTTTATGAATTTTACAAAGAAGGCGAAGCTTCTGAAACTGATGTAGAACAACAGTTTCAGCTCACACTCAAACATTTGGAAGAAATAGAATTTAAAAATATGCTCAGCAACAAAGAGGATATTTTGAGTTGTGTGGTACAAATAAATGCAGGAGCTGGTGGCACCGAAA
>JAYTXX010000145.1:0-7341 GCA_043742725.1 Bacteroidota bacterium
ATACAATCAAATCGATAGCAATTATTATGGGTATAATAATAATGTTAGTAATGTTGGTATCATTACCTGTATTATTTATTAAAATTAACTCTTTGAAAACAGAATTAGATACTTTTAAAGAATCAACCAATCATAGGTTAAGAATGCATGGTATGGTTATAAATAGTTTGAGAACACAATTATCTCCTACTATTATGTCTGGAGTTAAAGCAAAACGAATTGTAGTTTAATAAAATTTAAAATTAAAATTTAAATAAATAAATAAGGGCCAAAGCAAAAAATATGTATAATGAATATTTTAAAAATGCACATAAATCATCAAAAATATCATTTTCTACAACAGTTGTATTAATTGTGTAATTAAAATTATCGTTATAATTTTGTTTATAAATTGCTATTTTATCATTGTATATTTTATTGTTATGTTCAACCAATAAATCTATAATTTTAGTTATCATAAAATATTGTTTATGCTTGATTGCAAATTCAATTAACTTATTATAATCTACCCCTATATTTACAATATTATTTTCTATTAAAAATGAAACATTGGGAAAATTACCACGTCTTATGATTAATTCTATCATAGTTTCATTCTCATTAATCAAAGTGTTATAATTAAATGAATTATTATGAGAAATAGTATATTTAATAAAATCATCTGGATTAACATCTAAAAAATTCTTCCCTAAAGGGTTAACCAAATGGTTTGACTCTAGAGTGTTTGGTTTTAAAGTATTATTAATTTTATTACTGTACGAAAGTGGGATAAAATTGTTCTTTTTTTCTGAGTATAACAAAAAACATGTGTTATTTTTAAAATATTTGTGTATATTTTTATAATTATTGTTTATATTATAACATATTGATGCAAAACGGTTTTTGTATATATGTGTTGCATCATAAGCACGTAATTCAGAGCATCTGTGACCTGTGAGACCAGTTATGTCTGTGTATATCTCTTCTAAAGATTTTGGAATATCTTTATGAGAAATTAAGTAATCAAATATACATCCCTCTAGTTCGTTAATTGGGTGGTCCATTTATTGATTTTGTATTTTATTTATGATATATATTGTTTTTGTTTCAATTTTTTATTGGGAATATAATATTAACAAGGGCGTAATCAATACATAGTAACAACATTATATATATTTCATTTCATATTGTTACTATGTATTGATTGCGCCATGGTTATTATTACAATAATAATATGAAAAAATAAATGTATTATTAATCAGGGCGTAATCAATACATAGTAATCACATTACATATATTTTACTTTATTTTATTACTATGTATTTATTACACCCTTATTAATATTAAATAATTATCGGGAGTTATAAAAAATTGAAATAAAAACATTATACATAATATTACCATATATACTAATTAATAAGATGTTTGGAGGTGGTAATAACAATAATAACAACAATAATAATTTTACTAAAAATTATTTAATTTCTCAAGCCATATACGATGAAATTATCAATGCAACTATTGCATCTAGAACTTTACATGTTATGGATTTATTAGATAAAAATAACATTGAGCCAACTAATAGTAATTTAGTTGATAAATCAAAACAAAATTTATTGCATTTGGCTGTCAGAACAAAAAATTACATGTTGGCAGAGTATTTAATTGAAAAAAAAGTATCACAAAGTGCAAAAAATGTATTTGGTGAAACAGCAGTCGATATTGCAATTAAAAATAATGACACAAGAATGTTAGAATTATTATATGGCATTAATAAAATAGATAGTTATAAACAATTAAATGATAAATTAGAATGCAAATATAATGATATGAAATTTAATTACGATACTATTTTAAATAAAAACACACAATTGTCATATAATTTAGATGAATCTAATAAAACTAACAAAAGATTAAGAGATACGTGTGATGTTCAAGAAAGGGAGATTAAAAAATTAAAAATAGAAAAAGAAATGGTATGTGAAGATAATAAAGTATTACAAACAACACTTAATAATTTAAGAAATAGTATGAGAAAATAATTTATTTATTAAAAAGTTACAGATGTAACATAAATAGTTGCTACCCATCTAGTGTTTACTACAAATGGTGTTATTAATACTGTTAAAGTGCTAGTACCATCTGTATGTGCTAAAGGTACCCCGATGGTATTTATTACAGGGGTATTTACGGTTCCTTGTGTAACAATTGTAGTTCCTCCACCAGTTCTAGTTATAATACCTTTAATTTGGGATGATGTATAGTATAAAAATGTACTATCAAAGCCTACAACATCAATATTAAATGACCATGCCGTATTTAATGGTAATTGTGGAAATGTGTTATCATTTAATATTGTCAAAAGTTGATTCCCATTGGTTGTTAATGTATTTAATCCAACATAATATTGGGAAAATTGGGCATCACCATTATTAGTAAATTTTCCACCAGCCCTAGAGAATTGTGCTGTGGCATTGGAAATAGAATTTATACCACCAGAATGAGTTGCCATTCCCGATGATAAATTATTACTTCCCTCTGAATGTGAATTAATTCCTGATGCCTCATTATTATTTCCTTCGGTATGGGAATTCATTCCTGATGCAGTAGTATCATTTCCCTCGGCATGGGCTGCATCCCCAGATGCAATAGTATTAAATCCCTCAGAATGTGCAGCTTCACCAGAAGAAATTGTAGAAATACCTTCTGAATGAGATGCCGTATTACTTGATACATTAGCTATTCCTTCAGAATGACATACATCTCCTAATGCAAAAGTAAATGTACCCTCAGTATGGGAAGCAGGTCCAGCTGCAAATGTAAATGCTCCCTCAGTGTGAGTAACAGGAACTAACCCAAAAGTAAAAAATCCTTCCGAATGACACAAATCATCTAAAGCTCCAGTAAAAAGACCTTCAGTATGAGTAATATCCCCAATTGCAAATGTAAATATTCCCTCTGCATGTGATGCCCTCCCACTAGCAGTTGTTGTTATACCTGAAGCATTAGAGAAAGCTCCTATAGCATTAGTATTGTAACCCTCGGTATGGGACCCAGTACCACCAGCACTAGTACTAATACCTTCCGCATGCGCACCAGTTCCACCGGCATTAGTACTAATTCCCTCTGTGTGTGATGCAAATCCTATAGCTTGAGTTAAATTACCTTCTGCATGAGAACATTCACCTGCTGCAGTAGAATTACAGCCCTCTGCATGTGCACCAGTTGCCCCAGTAAGAGTATAAACACCCTCAGCATGGGAACCATCTCCAAATGCTTCGGTGTGTTTACCTTCGGAATGGGCTCCACAGCCCCCTGCAGTAGTTTCAATACCTTCTGAATGTGCAGCGTAACCATGAGATTTAGTTTTGGTTCTAAATCCTTCCGCATGAGAACATGAACCAGCTGCTTTTGCTCTACAACCCTCTGCATGGGCAGCATCTCCTGTCGCACTGGTATGACAACCTTCTGCATGGGAACATTTTCCATATGCACATGTTACACATCCTTCTGAATGTGCTGACTCTCCCTTTGCAATTGTGCGACAACCTTCTGCGTGAGAACATTTACCACAAGATTCTGTATTACAACCTTCCGCATGAGAACATTTTCCAGTTTGTTTTGTCTCACAATTATCACAATGTTTTTCACATCTATCATTGTGACCACACATTTCGATATTTTTTTTGTAATCATTAATATTGTATTTATTTTTTAATGCATCATAAGTTGAATTATTCATTATATTTTATATGTATAAAATATATTTTGTAAAGGTAATAATAAAAAATTAGAATATTGGATTATTATTTAACAAATTGATTTAACAAATTCAACAACAATACCATTGAATCCCCCCACATTCTTAATTTCTTCATCTGTAGAGAATTTATGATACACCTCAACAATCTCATCATAATCATTAATATGTGGTGCAACATTTTCTAACTTTTCATTATCTAAATAATCATAAAGTGTAGAATAATGCCTAACTTCTTTAATCATAACCAAAATTCGTGTTTCATTATTATAAAATATTGCATGCTTCCCTACCCATGTTTCATATTTAATTTTCTTTCCCTTTCTTCCTTCAACTGTTTTTTTTCCCAATTTTATTTGTGATAACCATGGCTCATCTACATGTAATTCATTAAATTCCATGTTGATATATGAAACTATAACAAATTCCATTAATAATTAATAAACCAAGTAATAATTTTTATTTTCAATTTTAATAAACATTTTATACATCTCTCATATCTGTAATCATATAGTAATTTAATCCTTCATTTGATTTTTTAAAATATATCTTGTATTTTTCTCCAATATGGAAAAAACTAACATCATCTACACTAACTAACAATCTTTCATCATAATACACAGTAGTATCAATCTCACAATATTTATCATTATAATATGATATATTTGATACTTTAATTATGTCTCTATAAGTTGGACAATTTTCAATATCAGCAACATAATTGGAATAAACCCTTTTTTTATTATTTTTAATTTTTAGTTTACAATTGTTATAAAAATTGCTAATACTAAATAATTTATCAGATTCAGTTTTAAAATCATCATTAAAATTCTTACATAAAATTTGGTTATATTTAATTCTAAGTGTTACCCCAGGTTTTAATATATTTGAAAAGACATTTAAATGAATATGATCTTTTTTTAAATACAAATCATCATTTTGTTTATGACCTGATACAAAACCAGGACTTTCATATTGTTCAAAATATATATTATCAAGTGTATTAGGATTCGGATCACACACTATTCCAATAATATCGTCATCAACTTCATAGACTTCCTTTATGGTTGTCTCTAAAGTATAACTCATATTTTTTGCAAACATATTATTTTATTATTTAATATATTAATCCTAATATTAAAATGATAAAAATTCAATTTTTTATTGTTACTAATAAAAAATTGAATTTTTAATATTTTAGATACTATGATTAGTATATAAATATGGATATATTAATAGTAATATTGTTATGTCAGTTTTCATAACGTATTACACAAACTTGTTAAAGAAATTAAAGGAAAATAAAGAATTAACAGATAAAGAATTAACAAAATTAGATAATGAAATAATTGATGCAATTAAAGATGAATTGTTTAATCTTTCATTGTCAAGCAAAAATAGAGAGCCATATAAAAATGTGTACAGAATTACTATTTTATCATTAATGCAAAATAAGCCGGAGTTGGAGAAAATAATTACAGATGCTTTAACAAATAATTTATTTGAAGATTTTATAAATAGTGGGAATAGTATAATGTACTCTACTGATACATTTCATTATAGAGTTGCAAAAAAAATAATGGATGATAATAATAGTTTTGATATTATTTTGCAATTTGAAGGTGGGAAAAAAATTAATATTCATTCATTTTTATTAAAACAAGTGGGGTATTTTGGATTTATAACTGATTGTGAAAATGATGAAATTAATGATGAAATTAAAAAAATTGACCTTAATTTCAACTATGATTATTTTAAATCTGTTGTTGAATATTTATATACAGGGGAAGTATATTATGGAAAAAATTGTATTGACTATATATTATTTGTAGATAGTTTAAATATTGAAAATGATAATTATTACATTAATGAATTGATGTCACATTGTATATTAAATATTGAACGTAATATTGAACAATGTTTTATTGAAAATACTTTTGAAAACTTTTTGCATAAAATGGCAGTATTTATTGATATTTATGGTTCAGGAGATTATTGCATTTTTAAAAGCATAAGAGATTGGGTTTTAGAAAATAATGATAAATATTGCATGGAAACATTGACTAAAGCCCCAATTTTTAATAAAAAATGTGGGCCTAAATTGTTTGGTTATAAAATAGTTGTAAAATTTAGATTATATGATTTGTTTGTTAATGTAGCAGATGAAAAACATTTTAATGTATTAATAAATATATTAATAGCAAATAATCCTCCAGATATTTCAGAAATTATGTTAATGTTATCAATTAAATTTCCAGAATTGTTTGAACAATATATTAGTCAACTTAAATTACCTTACGGATTTGATAATATTGATAATACTGATACTAAATTATTAACTAATAAAAATTTAATAGAAAAATACAATTTAAGTTCATACTATAATGAAAAAGAAGAGATGAAAGAGGATGAATTGGTATCTATAATTAGATTAATGGAATTTGGAAAAAATAGTGATCACAAAGGTTATAGTTATTTGTGGAATATGTTGTATAATTTTGTAAATGCCAAAATAGTTTATAAAAAAGATGTTAAATTATGTAATTATGGTTATTATACACACATATATTCATTATTTCCATTGAAATTTAAATCTTATATGTTCATTGGAAGTATAAATAGTGTTTTGTGCAATAATAAGGGAGAAATATATGGAGTCTGTATGATAACTGGTATGTATGGCCGTACAATCAAAGTTGGAACCCCATTGATAATTGGTAAATATTATGGTAATGATAGATTAGTAATTAAGGAATTATATTTAAATGATTTATTGAAGCAAAGAACAAATGAATTGTTACTCGAAAAAAATACTTGTGATGAAATAATTATAATTTTTGAAAAATGTGGTCCACAAACAGTAGTACGTGTTGATGATGATATTTTTTATGAAATGTGTGTATATTAATAATATTTATTTATAATTATAAAAAAAAATGAAACCAAAACAATATAAAATTGTTAATACTACACACTAAATAATAAAAATGGAAAAAACCCACCCAGAGTACCAATATTTGAATTTGGTTAGGGATGTGATAGATAATGGAACTAAAAAAGATGATAGAACTGGTATTGGTACTGTATCTAAATTTGGAGCCATGATGAGATTTTCTTTTAAAGATGGTTTTCCTCTATTAACAACTAAAAGGGTATTTTTTAGGGGTATTGCTGAAGAATTATTATTCTTTATAAGGGCAGATACTAATACTAATCATTTAATGGAAAAAGGGGTTAAAATTTGGGAAGGGAATACTACTAGGGAATTTTTAGATTCTAGGGGATTTAATGATAGAGAAGTTGGTGATATGGGTGCAATGTATGGATGGCAAATGAGGCATTGGGGTGCTAAATATGTTAATATGGATACAGATTATACTAGTCAAGGTATAGACCAGTTAAAAGAATGTATCAGATTAATTAAAGAGGAACCAACATCCAGAAGGATTGTGATGAGTATGTGGAATGTTAAAGATTTAAATAATGGTGTTTTGGCACCGTGTCATATTTTGGTACAATTTTATGTCTCAAATAATGAATTGTCTTGTTTAATGTACCAAAGGAGTGCAGATTTAGGGTTAGGAGTAGCTTTTAATATTGCA
>JAYTXX010000146.1:0-8643 GCA_043742725.1 Bacteroidota bacterium
CTTGTGTATAGCATCTCCTCCCCTTCGGGGAGGTCGGGAGGGGCTTCTATTGATGTGAGTAGTTTGAGAGCAGGAATTTATTTTGTGCAGGTGAGATTCCTCGATGTTTCGACAGGCTCAACACAGGTTAAGAGTACAAAATTTGTGAAAGAATAAAAAATCTATTCATCAAATTTATCTTTACTAAAGCCTGTTTTTGCGCTGAAATTTGGAAAAGAAATTATACTTCCATTTTTTTCTTTTGCTTTTATATTCGAGAAAAATAATGTTGTTAAAGCATCTAATCTACTCATTCTAATTTGCATTTGTTTTGATAAAAATGAACCAATTACTTTTTCGGAATAAGCAATTCCTTTTATCGTAACATCTATATCAAAAGCAATTACGGCAGTATCCATAATATTTCCATAAACATCTTTTCCAATTAATCTAAAATTTACATCATCATAAAATATGGAATGTAGCAATCCTTTTTTTTGAACAGTAATAGTTCCTCTTTTTTCATTATCAATATTGCTTTGTGCAAGTATTAATAAATTGAAACTGGATAAAATTAATATGAATATAATTTTTTTCATTTGTTTTTATTCAATGCAAATATAAGCCCAATGAATTGAAAAAATAAGAATAAAAAAATCCTCGCTATTTTCATAACAAGGATTAAAATTATTTTTTACTTATTGAGATTTATCTCTTCGTTCGAAATGACAAGCTAAAAATTTTGATATAGTTTTAAACAGCTACTTAAAATTTATACGAAATTCCAATTGCGATTACTTCTTTAAATTGTAAACGTGGTCCAGTTCCATCAACTGTAACACCATTCACTTCTCGTTTTACAGGCACTGGCACATTGTGGTCGTAAATCAAATTAGTACTGATACTTGCACTTAAAAACTTATTTACTTTCATACTCAAAATATTTTCCCAATTCACAGCAATATTTTGTGGGTTCTTCAAATAATTACTAAACAATTCTAATTTGGTTGCGAAGTTTACATTTTTAATAATATCTTTTTTAAATGTAAATTTTAAATAACCTCCAAATTGTGAAAGCACCGTTGAACCATTTTTTATTTTTACTCCAGCAGTGTCGTACACAGCTTTATCAACACCATAAGCACCAGCATCAGCAAGGCGTTGGTCGTTTACAAAAGTTATTTTTGAAGTAAGTGGAGAAATGAATAATGAAAGCGTATTGTCTTTGGTTTTATAATCCATACCAATAGAACCTAACAAATATCCAGGTGCCATAAAATGTGAAACAATTACTGAATCGTTTGGATAATTGTATCCATCAGCAAATTGACTTTTGAAATTTACCAATGCCGAATAATACCAATGGTCTAAAAATGCATAACGACCAAACTTTGAAGAGAAATCAATTTTATCTTCGTTCTTTCTTAATGGTGCTACTCCGCTTTGTAGCATTCCGTAAGCTAAATCTAATGAGTTGTCCCAAGTAATTTTGTCTTTTTTGTAGTTTGCATAAACGCTTAATAAAGTTGTTAGAGACAAAGCATTTTGACCACCTGCTGCCCAATTGGTGAAACTTGCTTGTGAAAAATTAATTGCACCAACTCCACCTTTTGTCCAAAGTTTTGTAGTGTCAGTAGTTTGTGCAAATGTTGTTAGACTAATAAATGTGAGTAGTAAAAATGTGATTTTTTTCATGTGTGTTCGGTTGTTTTTTTTAATAAAAAATATGTAGTACAAATTTTTGTACTACATATTTTAATGAATGATATTGAAAATTATTTTTTAAGTAAATCTCTAATTTCAGAAAGCAATTGTTCTTGCGTTGGTCCAACTGGTGGAGCAGGAGCCGCAGCTTCTTCTTTTTTCTTTGATGCATTTATTGCTTTAATCATTAAAAACAAAGCAAATGCAACAATTATAAACGAAATGATTTGTGAAATAAAGTTACCATATTTTATGGCTGTTCCCGGAATTACCAAATCAGCCAAATTGCTTAATTGTGCGGCTTTTAAAGCTGGTGTTAAAATAGCTGGAGTAATAATGTCATCAACCAAAGAGCCTACAATTTTACCGAAAGCTCCGCCAATAACAACACCCACAGCTAAATCAACTACATTGCCACGCATGGAAAACTCCTTAAATTCTTTTATCATTCCCATAATTTTAGTTATTAGTTTGTAGTTATTGGTTGTTAGTTGTTAGTTTGGCTTTTAAGTTTGTATCCAATGCGGTTAAAAATTCTTCGGTGTATAAATAATGTTCACCGTGATTTACTTTATTTCCGTGAATACACACTGCTAAATCTTTAGTCATTTTACCAGATTCAACAGTTTCTACACATACTTGTTCAAGCGCATGACAGAAGTTAATCAACTCTTGATTGTTGTCTAATTTTCCACGAAATTCCAAACCTCTTGTCCAAGCAAATATAGATGCAATTGGATTTGTAGAAGTTGGTTTGCCCGCTTGGTGGTCTCTATAATGGCGAGTTACAGTTCCGTGAGCTGCTTCTGCTTCCATTGTTTTTCCATCAGGTGTAACCAATACAGAAGTCATCAAACCCAAAGAACCAAAGCCTTGAGCAACAGTATCAGATTGCACATCGCCATCGTAATTTTTGCAAGCCCACACAAAATTTCCGTGCCATTTTAATGCAGATGCAACCATATCATCAATTAAACGGTGCTCGTAAGTAATACCTGCTGCTACATATTTTGCTTTATAATCTGCCTGATAAATTTCTTCAAAAATATCTTTGAAACGACCATCGTATTTTTTTAAAATTGTATTTTTTGTTGAGAGATACAAAGGCCATTTTTTTGCTAGTGCAGTATTAAAGCAAGAGTGAGCAAATCCTCTGATTGACTCATCCGTATTATACATTGTTAATGCAACTCCATCGCCTTTAAAATTAAATACTTCAAATGATTGTGCTGGACTTCCATCTTCTGGAGTGAAACTCACCGTTAATTTTCCTTTTCCTTTTGTAACAAAATCAGTAGCGCGATATTGGTCTCCAAAAGCATGGCGACCAATGCAAATAGGTGCAGTCCAGTTAGGAACCAAGCGAGGAACATTTTTACAAACGATTGGTTCACGGAAAACAGTTCCATCCAGAATATTACGGATTGTACCATTTGGCGATTTCCACATTTGTTTTAATTTGAATTCTTTTACACGTTCTTCGTCAGGAGTTATAGTAGCGCATTTGATACCTACATTGTATTTTTTTATTGCTTCAGCCGAATCTATTGTTACTTGATCGTTTGTGGCATCGCGGTGTTCTACGCCTAAGTCGTAATATTTTATATCTAATTCTAAATAAGGAAGGATTAATTTATCTTTAATAAATTTCCAAATGATGCGAGTCATTTCATCGCCATCTAATTCAACAACTGGGTTTGCTACTTTAATTTTGCTCATTGTAATTATAATTTATAGTTAAAAAATTTAATGTTTCTTTTTTCGGAGGCACAAATATATGATTTTGCTGAAAACAAAAAAGAAGGAAATGTTTTGTAACAGATTTTATTTCAACCGATAATCTTCATAAACTGCTTGCTGAAATGCTTTGCTAATTATTGTTAAGCTATCGGTAAGTTTTTTATTTTCTTTTTGGCTGTTAAAAATTAAATCTTTCAATCCGTGCTGATAGCCAATAAAACCATCGTTGGTAACCATTCCTCCTCCTGCAAAACTGCAATAGTATGCAAATGATTTAGTGTAAGGATTAAACATATTTTTGCTCCACACATATTGTTTTGCTTCTTCATCTAAACTCATTTGTTTTAAAACAGTTTTTACAATATCCAATTGCGAAAAAGCATTTTCAATATTTTTTCCTCTAAAATTTTTATCAATCACATTACCAAAAAACAATAATGGAATACGATGGTATTCGGGGTCGTAAACACTAAAATCTCTTTGGTTTCCGTGACTATGGTCGGCAACAATAACAAACAAAGTGTTTTTATACCAAGCTTGTTTTTTTGCTTCCGTAAAAAAATGTTGGAAACATTTATCGGAATATGAAATGGAATTGATATACTCATTTTCCATTTTTGTAAGTTGTTTTTTTTCTCCTTTAAAATCGTAAGGCATGTGCGAACTAAGCGCAAACCAGCTATAAAAAAAAGGTTGTGGAGCTTCATTTGCAATTTTTAAAAATTCTTGTTGCATATCTTCATCTTGTATTCCAAGTTTTCCGCGAGTGATGCTGGCATCAAAATCGCTTTCACCTTTAACTAAATCAAATTCTTTATTGTAGATATAACTTTTTATATTTCCATAGTTCAAATCGCCACCGAAAATAAATCCACTTTTATATCCGTATTTTTTCAAATCTTGATTGATACAAGGCAATTTTGCCGATTTAGAACTTTGATTGATAACACTAATACGTGAAGCCGATGGATAACCACTCAACACAGCTGGAATGCCTTGGTCAGAAACATATCCTGCTGGATATAATTTTGTAAAACGAATTCCTTCACGACTCAAGCTATCAATAAATGGTGCGAAATTGTCTCCACCAAACGATTTTATTCCATAAGCACTCCAGCTTTCCATAATAATGAAAACAATGTTGGGACGTTTGTTTGTAAGAAATTGAATGGTTGTATCTTTTTCAACTGCATATAAATTTTTTACAATTGCTTCTGCTTTGCTTTGTTCAAAATCGTTGTAAGGATTTTCTTTAAAATGATTTTCGTAATCAACAATGTTGTAAGCTATATTCCACAGTGGATTTACAGCTGCATCATTAGCAATTGGTTTGGTAGAAAAAAACGCATCGCTACTTTGAATTGGAATTTCTTGCAAACCACCTCTAATACTTAAAGCAGAAAATATAGCAACAAAAAATAAAAACAAAAATCCTTTCCAAGTTTTTGAAAGCAATGAGCTTGAAGGCAATGGTAAAAATTGTTTTAGCGAAAATTCTCGATTATAAATTTTTATAAAAACAATGCTAAATAAAATTGAAAGTAAAAAAAACAAAATGGTTAAACCCAAAGAAGCAGATTTAAAAACTTCGGCAGGATGCAAAAAATGTTCCAATGCCTGCATACTCAATTTTGCTTTCCATTCGCGATACAAACAAGCTTCGCCAACAGCAGCAAGTATATAAATTACAATAAATAAATAATTGAAAAAATTGGCAATAGAAATAATTACTTTTTGTTGAATAAAATAAAAAACAAGTGTAAGCAAAAAAGGAAATGCCGTGAGATAGCCAATCATTGATAAATCTAAACGCAAACCTTTGTAAAGCGATTGAAACATAAGCCCAAATGAAACATCGGATAGGAGAGGAGTGATGCAAAAATAAAAGCTAATTCGGCAAACGAAAAAGACAAAAAACCAAAAAATAATTTGAAAAAATACTTGCTTTATTATTGTTGCCACTTAATTTTATTATCAATATACACACGAAGTTATAAAACATTCATAAAATGGTAGTAAATTCGCAGAAAATAAGTTTTAGAAAAATTGAAAGTATATACCAATATAGCCGATTTTAAAGGCGTAAAAAATCCAATAGTAACTACGGGAACATTTGATGGTGTGCATTTAGGACATCAAAAAATTATTGCTCGATTGCAAGAAGCAGCAAAAGAAGAAAGTGGCGAAACGGTGTTACTCACATTTTATCCGCATCCACGAATGGTTTTATTTCCAGATGATAATGAACTAAAACTATTGAACACACAGGAAGAAAAAAAAGAATTATTAGAAAAATTTGGTGTCAATCATTTAATTATTCATCCTTTCACAAAAGATTTTTCGAGATTGACATCTGTAGAATTTGTCAGAAATATTTTAGTAAATCAATTGAAAACAAAACGCTTGGTAATTGGCTATAATCATCATTTTGGGCGTAACCGTGAAGGTTCATTTGAACATTTGAAAGAGTACGGACCATTGTATGGTTTTGATGTAGAAGAAATTCCTGCAAAAGATATTGATAGTATTGAAGTGAGTTCAACAAAAATTCGTACTGCTTTGCAAACAGGCGATGTAACTACTGCAAACAACTATTTAGGACATCACTATTCTATCACAGGAAAAGTAGTTGGTGGAAAAAAATTAGGTCGCACAATTGGTTATCCAACCGCCAACATTGAAATACAAGATAAATACAAATTAATTCCTGCTGATGGCGTGTATGCTGTAAAAGTAAAACATAATGGCACAATGTATGGTGGAATGTTGAACATTGGAAACAATCCAACTGTTGCAGGAAAAGGAAGAAGTATTGAAGTAAATATTTTTGATTTTGATAAAGAAATTTATAACCAAAATGCAACCATTTATTTTATTCAACGTCTTCGTGATGAAGAAAAATTTAATGGTTTGGAAGAATTGAAAATACAATTGGCAAATGATAAACAAAATGCCTTACAGTTTTTAAATAAATAAAAATGAAAATAAATAAATCACAACTAATTCAACATTTTATTTTGTTGCTTTTGTTTTCTTTTTCATCAAAAAGTTTTTCACAAACTGTTTTATTGGATTCCTTAACATTAGATACATTAATGCCATACACAAGCATAGAAGAAGCATTAAAAAACCCTGAAAAAGTTATAAAATTGGAATTGAGAAGAAGCAAACTAAAAGTATTTCCAAAAGAAATTTTACAATTTAAAAATCTTCAATATTTAGATTTAACAAAAAATAGCATTAAAGAAATTCCAGCAGAAATAGGCGAATTGAAGGATTTGCAATATTTTTCAATTTCAAAAAATGATTTAACAGAACTACCAAAAGAAATTGGAGAGTTAACCAATTTATATTATTTGAATGTAAATCAAAACAATTTAACTTTTTTGCCTTTTCAAATAGGATTTCTCGATAAACTTAGAAATTTGGATTTGTGGAGCAATAATTTGGATAAATTTCCAGATGAAATGAAGAATATGAAAAGCCTACAAATAATGGATTTGCGAGTAATTATGATTCCCGATGCAGAACAACATCGTTTGCAAGAATTGTTGCCCAATACAATTATAAATTTTTCTCCTTATTGCAATTGTCAGCAATAAAAAACCTCCAAACTCACTATTAAAGTAAGCTTGAAGGTTTTGATTCAATCCGTAATTTTTAATTAGAATGGTAAATCATCTTCTTGCGTTGCAGCAGTAAAGGTAGTTGCATTGTCATTCATTGAAACTGCTGGTGCTGATGAGTTTGAGCTTGAATTGTTAGATGCTCCAGCAGAACCACCTTCAATACGCCATGCTTCCAACGAATTAAAATATTTTGTTTCGCCTTGTGGACTTGTCCATTCTCTACCACGCAAATTGAAATGCACTTTTATTTCATCACCAACATTGTAATTATCAAGAATGCTACACTTATCTTGTGTAAGTTGAAAAGAAATATGTTGCGGATATTGCGATGAATTATCCGTGATAACAAGTTCTCTTTTTTTAAACTTGTCTGATACTTGTTGTGCTGCGCCTTTTACTTTTAAAATTCCTGTTACGTCCATTTTTCTTAATTTTTAAATTGTGAATTTATTTTTGATTGTTTTTTATTATTCTTAATTTGTTAGTGATAACAATACTTTCCAAGCTTCTGTTACTTTATTATTTTCCAGCAAACCTTTTGCAATGTGATGCAGTTGAATTTCCAGTTTATGTTTGTCCATTCCATAAATTTCATACACTTCATTTATTGCACCCGAATTTTTGTAAGCCAAAATTTCTTCTTTTGTTGGAAGTTTTTCAATATTACCCAATTGTCCTAAATTATTTCCAGTTAAAACACTCGAATTACGAATTTTATTATCAATTGCATCAACTCCAATTCCCAAATTTAAAAGTGGTTTTGCAACTTCAAACAAAGCATTTCCATTTGAACGACTATAATAATTTCCACCCATACGCGCTACCAAATCTATTTTATGTGGATCAATATTTTTGTTTTCATCTAACACATTTTCATCAACGTGCATCAACATCACTTCGCAAATAATTAAATTTCCAGCACCGCCTTCAGTTCCCAATTCTATTATTTGTTTCACTTTACATTCCAATTGCGCAGGAGATTCTTTTACTCTAAATGGTTTTACTATTTCTGATGGAATAGCTGTAAAACCTGCTTTTTCAAACTCATTCACACCTTTTGGATATTCAGTACTTGCCAACGAAACTTGTTGTACCATATCATAATTCACAATATTAATAACCACTTCAGGAACTTCTTTAATATTTTCGTAGGTGTGTTTTGTTGCTCCTGTGCGTCCACTTCGTGAAGGCGAAAATACTACAATTGGTGGGTTTGCACTAAAAACATTAAAAAAACTAAAGGGTGCCAAATTGGGTTTTCCATCTTTATCAATAGTGCTTGCAAATGCAATAGGACGTGGAGCCACAGCGCCAAGTAAATAACTATGTAATACAGAAGTTTTTACTTCTTTTGGATTGATAGTAAGCATTTGTTTTTTCAAAATTTCGTTCAAAAGTAATAATTAATAAGCCATTAGCCGATTGAAGTTTTAAACAGTTTTTCAATAAATGGTTGAAAGTGTTTTTTGGAAACGAAAAAAATATATCTTTGCTGTCCCTAAATTAAGCGAATGTGGCATTTTTTGCGTTGAAGCAAAAACCGCAGACGAGACAGAAAAACAAAAAATTAATACAATAAATTATGCGGATG
>JAYTXX010000147.1:0-5414 GCA_043742725.1 Bacteroidota bacterium
AACCAACAACTAACAACCAACAACCAACCATCAACTGCTAACGAGCAACAATTTAATTACACCGAACCAAATGCAAAACAAGAATTTGTAAAAGTTCAACAATTAAATAAAGAAATTGAAAATTTAACTACGCAATCGGAAGATATAAAAGCACAAGCAAATGAGCAAAGTAATGTAGAAACAAAAAATACCTTGTACGCTCAATCAGAAACTATTGAAAAACAAATTCAAGATAAAAAAACAGAAAACGCCAAAGCTATTGCTGTTGTTAATAAAACAGAGTTTTTAGCAAATCAAGGTAGATTAGAACAATTTACTGGAGCAACAATAAATGGAAGTTCGAGTGATGATATTTCAATTGCTGAAATGATGAATGATGAGTCAAAAATTTATTTTGAAAAAGCACAAAAACTTCGCGCAAAAGCTGATACAACAAATTCATATTATGTAAAAGAATCGAATTTAGATGAAGCCTACAACAATGAAATGATTGCTTTATCAAAACAAAAAAAAGCAGCTGACATTTATAAAAAATATGACAAAGCTACTTTACTTGCCTCTACCAACAATGGCAATAACAGCGTAAGTTCAAACACTCCTGCTAATTTACCTGTTGTAAAAAATAATCAACCAATTGCAAACAATAGTGTAGAGAATAAAGCAAACAATGTTGTTGCTACAAATGAAACTACTGCAAATAAAACAACAAATGAAATTGCAAAAAATACTGTTTCTGAAAACGCAAACACGATTACAGATAATTCAAAAAACAACCAAACAACACCAACAAATACAACAGCTGTTGTGGCTACAAACAATGCTAATTTAAAGGACACAACAATTGTAAATAATAATCTTGCTTCAACTGAAAATAAATCAAAATCAAATTCAATTTCATTGAGCCAAAACGATACGATTAATGGAAAAGTATCAAACATAACAACTGCAACAAGCAATGAGTTAAAAACAGAAACGAAAGCTGATACAAATGCTATTGCTAAAATAATTGTTCCTGAAACAAAAACAGAACAAGCTATAACAACAAATACAAACCAAGAGAAAAATGTTGCTAATGAAGTAGCTCAAACAAATAATAATGAAGAAACTGCAACAACTACTGTAATTGCAAAAGTTGATACGTTTGAAAAAAACTCAACAAGAGTTTATTCTGCAAAATCGCCTATTCCAGTAAATATTCAATTGCCAGAAGGATTAATATTTAAAGTTCAAATTGGAGCATTTAGAAATCCTATTCCACAAAATTCATTTCCTGGTTTAAGTCCATTAACTGGAGAAACAACACCACAAGGATTTACACGTTACACCGCTGGGCTTTTCTTAACATTCAAAACTGCTGACCAAGTAAAAAATGAAATAAAAGATTTAGGATATAAAGATGCATTTGTAGTTGCATTTTTAAATGGAAAACGCATTCCAATTAATGATGCATTGGCAATGGTTGGAATTGTTCCACCTGTTGTAGCTTCAACTAATAATCAAGTTCCTGTAAATAATCAACAAGAAGTTGTTGCTAAAAAAGAAGAACAAACAACTCCAGTTGTTCAACAACCCGCAACAACTAATCAACAACAAACTATTGCAGTTGCTAAAAATGTAACAAGCATTTCAGGTTTCTTTTATACTGTTCAAATTGGAGTTTATTCTCAACCAGTTTCTGCAAATAAATTATTTAACATTCAACCATTATATACCGAAACTGCACCAAATGGCAATTTGCGTTACAATACAGGAAATTACAAATCAATACAACGCGCTATTGATGCAAAAAATACAGTTGTTAATTTAGGAATAAAAGATGCGTTTGTTACAGCTTACTATAATGGAAAACGAATTTCGATGAACGAAGCAAAACAATATGAAGGAACAGAAACAGAAACAAATAATTTACCAAGTATTGAAAAGGAACAAACACCAACTCCTACAAATCAAACACAAGCTACTCCTACTCCAGTAATAAACAATACTAATGAACAACAAACTACAACCGTTGTTCCGCCTGTTAATGATTCAATTGCAAAAATTACATCTGAACAATTGAAAAATACTGTAAATGAAAATAACAAAACACAACTCGATACAGGAATTGTATTTAAAGTTCAAATTGGAGCTTTTAAAGATGAAGTTCCATTGGATATTGCCAATAAATTTTTGAAAATTGCAAGCAAAGGAATTAAAAATTACAAAGATGAAAATGGCTTAACAGTTTATACAATTGGTAGCTTTAGAAATTACGATGAAGCTAACCAAGCAAAAACAGAGGTTGTTGCCGAAAGTCTTACCGATGCTTTTATTGTAGCCTACAACAATGGTAAAAAAATACCACTTGACGAAGCAAAAAAGTTAATTGGGAAATAAAATTAATTTTATCCTAGCAATGTTTTTTCTGCTGCTTTTAAAATTGCAAATGCTTTTTCTGTAGTTGATGCTTCAGCATAATTACGCAATACAGGTTCTGTTCCAGAAGCACGTATCATCAACCATTCATCGTTATCAAAAAAATATTTCCAGCCATCAATTGTTTCTAAACGACTTACTTTGTATTGCCCAAAACTATCGTATTTATTGTTTTTGCAATTCTCCACTATTCTGTTTTTTACTTCTTCTTTTAAGTGCATATCGCTTCTTTCAAATTTGAAAGCACCAACAATTTTATACACTTCATCAATTAATTCATCTAAATTTTTTCCCGATTTTACCATGTATTCCCAAATGGTTAATCCCATCCAAATACCATCACGTTCTGGAATATGTCCTTTTATTGCAATGCCTCCACTCTCTTCTCCACCAAGCAATACATCTTCGGTAGTCATAATTCCTGCAATGTATTTAAAACCAATTTTTACCACTTGATATTCCAAACCATAATGCTCACACATTTTTTTTACACGAGGTGTAACCGAAAACGCAGTTACTACTTTTCCTGTAAATTTTTTCTGTGTTACTAAATAATTTATAAGTAATAAAATAATATGATGCGAATCTACAAATTCGCCTTTGCTGTTGTAAAGCCCTATTCTATCTGCATCTCCATCAGTTGCCAAACCACAATCAATATCTCCACTTTCGGAAATTAAAGTAGAAAATGGAATTAAATTTTTGTGAATTGGTTCTGGTGCTTGTCCTTCAAATCCTGGATTATAGTCGCAATGCATAAATGTAATATCTGGCAAAATTCTACGCATCACATTTTGTCCTGCGCCATACATCGCATCGTATGCAAAATTCATTTTTGTATTTCGTATGGCATCCATATCAAAATTTTTCTCCACATGCTCCACATACATTGTTTCTAAATCAACGTATTCAATCATTCCTGCTTTTACAAAATCTGCAATAGAAAGTGTTTCAACATCAACTGAATTTTTTTCAGGAATAATATCTTCAATTTTTTGAATATCATCTGGTAAAAGTGGTCCACCAAAATGTCCTTTTAATTTATAACCATTATACGATGGCGGATTGTGAGAAGCTGTAATAATAACACCCAGAGAGGCTTTTAAGTTTTTTGTGCCCAACGAAATCATTGGAGTTGATACAAAATCTTTTGCCAAAAATACTTTTACACCAGCATTGGCAAGTACTTTAGCAGTTGTTTCTGCAAAAAGCTCTCCTGCAAAACGGCAATCGTGTCCGACAACAACACTTGGTTTTTCGAAATTTTTCTTCACCCATTCTGCAGTTGCAATTGTAACACGAGCAACATTATCAACTGTAAAATCTTTTGCTATAATAGCTCTCCAACCATCTGTTCCAAATTTAATTTTCGTCATATTTTTTTCGTTTTATATTATAATTTTTATTTCAATGTAAATAAATTATCAACTCCAATACTGCGTTCAACAGTAAAGCCTTCGGCATATTCAAAACCTGCATCGCGACCAAAAACACTCATCTTTCCTTTTACTACATCAAAGAAATTTTTTACCGAAATTGGCGATTCAGGTTCATTTGAATTAGCATCATAAAATTGTGATTTGAATGCTTTAATTGCATCCATTTTTTGTTCCACAAAAGCCGTTACATCTACCACAAAATCAGGTTTCAATTGTCTGTCTTGTATATAATGATAAACTACTTTTGGTCGCCAAGCTTGTTGTTTTTTATCATTAATAATTGTTTCTATTTTTATCAAACCACTATAAAAACAAGCTTCCGAAACTAATTTAGCAGCTCTTGCATGGTCGGGATGACGGTCTGAAACAGCATTGCATAAAATTATTTCGGGTTGATATTCTCTTATTTTTTTGATGATTTCAAGTTGATGTTCTTTATCATTTACAAAAAACCCATCTGCCATTCCTAAATTATCTCTTACGCTAACTCCTAATATTTTAGCGGCTTCTGCGGCTTCCTTCAAACGCAATTCTCCACTTCCACGTGTTCCTAATTCGCCACAACTTAAATCAACAATACCACATTTTTTACCCATTGTAATGTGTTTTAACAATGTTCCAGAACATGAAAGTTCAACATCATCAGGATGAATGCCAATGGCTAAAATATCTAATTTCATTTTTTTAGAATTAAAAATCTATTTGTTTGTAATCCAATTTACAATTTTGTCGGTCATTGGTTTCTCTCCTGGAGCAACAAAATCAACCAAATGACCATTTTCATCAATCATATATTTTTGAAAATTCCATTTTACTGATGAATCCATTTTTCCATTTTTTGCTTGTTGTGTAAGCCATTGATAAACGGGGTTCATATCATCGCCTTTCACCGAAATTTTTTCCATCATTTGAAATGTTACACCATAATTTTTAGTGCAAAATTCTTTTATCTCACTATTCGTTCCTGGTTCTTGGCGCATAAAATTATTTGCAGGAAAACCGATAATCACAAAATTTTTGTCTTTGTAGCTTTTATACAATTTCTCTAAATCTTCATACTGTGGTGTGTTTCCACACTTTGAAGCTGTGTTTACTATTAATACTTTTTTGCCTTTTAATTCCGAGAAATCAAAATCTTTTCCATCAATTGTTTTTGCTTTTAAGGAATAAAACGAAACAGTTTGAGCCGTTGCTATCATTGAAAATAATAGAAAAAACGAAAAACATACTTTTATACTAATTGATTTCATGTGGTTTATTTAAAATAATGTGAGCCACAAAAATACAAAAACTTATAAAGCCATTTTGGAATAAAGTTTATACTTTTGGAATTGTAAACAAACAATACTATTTAGCTGTTAAATTCAATTAGCTAAAAATAAAAAGAATGAAAACATTTAATATTCCATCGTTTTATAAAAGTCCAATCATTTCGAGAGTGAAAGAAATGCGTAAAATTGACGATCCGCGCAAAAAAAATTTTACTCCAACTATACTTGATTTTGGTACTGTTCGTTTTTTTATTGCTCGTCATTTTGGTTTTTGTTATGGAGTTGAAAA
>JAYTXX010000148.1:0-14390 GCA_043742725.1 Bacteroidota bacterium
ATACGGTGTTGGAGATGAATATAATCACATTGATGTTGAAAACGATTTACTTTCCATCAAAGAAATTGGAACGATTAACTTTTCAAAAGATGTGTTGAAAGGAACATTTGAAATTGTAATTCCAGTATTTCATAAATCAGAACCTTTAGCTTATGTTTTAATTGGCGATTTAGAAGATAACGTGCAAGTGAGTCCAGCAATTAAACATTTGCCATTTGTGCAAACAATTACCAACATTATAGTTGTTGCTATTGAAAATAAAAAGCTTGCAAAAGAAAATATTAGACAAGCTACTGTTCGTAAAGAATTAGAACTTGCTTCTGAAATGCAATCAATGCTTTTTCCGAGTAGTTTACCAAACGATAATAAATTAGATACAGCCGCTTTTTATCTTCCACATCAGGAAGTTGGTGGTGATTATTACGATTTTATTTGGTTGAACGAAAACGAATGTGCTTTTTGTGTTGCTGATGTATCGGGAAAAGGAGTTGCCGCTGCATTGTTGATGTCGAACTTTCAAGCCAATCTACGAATTCTTTTTAATCATACAGATTCTTTGACTGAACTTGTAAAGGAATTAAATACCAAAGTAATGACAAGTGCTAAAGGTGAAAAATTTATTACACTTTTTATTGCAAAATATAATTTGGTTACGCGTACACTTACTTATGTGAATGCCGCACACAATCCACCATTGATAGCAAATAAAAATTCTATAAGCACTTTAAATATTGGATGTACAGGATTAGGAATGTTTGATGAAATACCTAAAATTAAAGAAGGCATTGTTACCATTACACCAGAAACTACTATAGTTTGTTATACTGATGGGTTAGTTGAACTGGAGAATGCAAATGACCAAGATTTTGGAATGGATAAATTAAAAGAACTAATCAAAGACAATTTGAAATTGGATATGAAATCCTTGAACAAACTAATAATGGAAACTATTATTACACATAAACAAAACAAACCATACATTGATGATATTGCTTTGTTTAGTTTGAGGGTTCATTAGTTTATAAATACTAAAACGCAAAAAAGCAACGTAAAATTTACGTTGCTTTTTTATTGGGATGTTGCTTGTTTTTTTAATCAAGTACTTTAGCCGCAGGATAGCGCTCTATCCACGATTTCACGGCATTCATACTTCTTACTGTTATCACGGTTTTTGTATCTATTTGTACTTTAAAACGCGGACGATTATCGATTACTTCTTTTTTTGTTTTCATGATTTTTTATTTTTTAATTATTTTATAATAACTCAATTTATTAGCCAATTGTTGTGTGATTAACAACTTTTAACATCGTTTCTTATTTTGCCTTTTCTTTCTTCGGTTTTTTGCTGTCAGTTTCAATAGCGTTTCTGAACACAAATTCTTTGTTGAACACATCCAACACAATATTGGCATCCTTTTGCACTTTACCAGTTAATATTTGTTTTGATAATTCATTCAACACACGCTTTTGTATCACACGTTTCACGGGGCGTGCGCCAAATTGTGGGTCAAATCCAAGTTGAGCTAACCAATCAATAGCTTCGGGTGTTGCTGTTATTTTTATGTTGTTGTCTTCCAACATTTTTGCAATGCCATCGAATTGTAATTCCACAATACGGTGTACATTATCTCTTGTTAAGGGCGTAAACATTATGGTTTCGTCAATACGGTTCAAAAACTCTGGACGTATTGATTTCTTTAATAATTCAAACACTTCTACTTTTGTTTTTGCCATCACTTCATCGTGGTTTTTCTCATTCATATTTTCAAAATTTTCCTGAATTAAATGCGAACCCATATTCGATGTCATAATAATAATGGTGTTTTTAAAGTTCACTACTCTTCCTTTATTATCCGTCAATCGTCCGTCATCTAATACTTGCAGTAAAATATTAAATACATCAGGATGTGCTTTTTCTATTTCATCCAACAATACTACACTGTATGGTTTTCTGCGCACAGCTTCGGTCAATTGTCCACCTTCTTCATATCCAACGTATCCTGGAGGTGCGCCCACCAAGCGACTTACAGCGTGTCGTTCTTGATATTCACTCATATCAATACGTGTCATACTATTTTCATTATTAAATAAAAAGTCGGCTAATGCTTTTGCTAATTCTGTTTTACCAACTCCTGTTGTTCCCAGAAAAATGAATGAACCAATTGGTCGCTTGGTATCTTGCAATCCTGCACGGCTTCTGCGCACAGCATCGCTAATAGCTTCAATTGCTTCTTCTTGTCCAACCACACGTTTGTGCAATTCATCTTCGAGGTAGAGTAATTTTTCGCGTTCACTTTGTATCATTCGTGAAACGGGAATGCCAGTCCAGACAGCTATTACACCAGCAATATCTTCACTGTCCACTTCTTCTTTTATCATCTGGGAACCATCGGTTTGCATTTCAATCAATTTACTTTCAAATGATTTTAATTGTGTTTCAGCATCTTTAATTTTTCCATAACGAATCTCTGCAACCTTTCCGTAATCGCCATTTCGCTCGGCTTGCTCTGCTTCAAATTTAAAATTTTCAATTTGCTCTTTTACTTTTTGAATACCTTCTACTACTTCTTTTTCGCTTTTCCACTTCGCATTCAAATCACTTCGTTTATCAGAAAGTTCAGCAATTTCTTTATTCAAATCTTCTAATTTCTTTTTATCATTTTCACGTTTAATTGCTTCTCTCTCAATTTCCAACTGACGAATCTTACGCTCTACTTCATCCAATTCTATTGGCTTTGAATTAATTTGCATTCTTAATTTCGATGCAGCTTCATCCATTAAGTCTATTGCTTTGTCTGGTAAAAAACGGTCGTTGATATAGCGTTGTGATAATTCAACAGCCGAAATAATTGCTTCATCTTTGATACGAACTTTATGATGCGTTTCATATTTTTCTTTGATACCACGCAAAATGGAAATTGCATCTTCAGCATTGGGTTCATCCACCATTACTTTCTGAAAGCGTCTTTCAAGAGCTTTATCTTTTTCAAAATATTTTTGAAACTCATTTAAAGTCGTTGCACCAATTGCTCTTAACTCTCCACGAGCCAATGCAGGTTTTAAAATGTTTGCTGCATCCATTGCGCCTTCTCCACCACCAGCACCAACGAGTGTATGTATTTCATCAATGAACAAAATAATTTCGCCTTCAGCAGAAATTACTTCTTTTACTACTGATTTCAATCGTTCTTCAAACTCACCTTTGTATTTTGCTCCGGCAATTAATGCGCCCATATCCAACGAAAAAATTTGTTTTGATTTTAAATTTTCAGGAACATCACCATTGATAATACGATGCGCTAAACCTTCGGCTATGGCTGTTTTACCAACACCTGGTTCGCCTACAAGTATTGGATTATTCTTTGTTCTGCGGGATAGTATTTGCAATACCCTTCGTATCTCTTCATCTCTGCCTATTACAGGGTCGAGCTTTCCTTTTTTTGCTTGCTCATTTAAGTTAATAGCATATTTATTTAATGCGTTATAGGTTTCTTCTGCACTTTGGCTTGTTACTTTACTTCCTTTGCGAAGCTCATTAATAGCGGCTTTCATATCTTTTTCATTCACTCCATTATCTTTCATCAATTGCGAAATGGTATCTTTTGTTGAAAGTATTGCCAGCAATAAATGTTCGATGGAAACGTATTCATCACCAAACTCTTTTAAATAGGTAGAAGCTTTGGCAACCGCTTGGTTAGCAGTGTTTGAAAGATACGGTTGTCCTCCAGAAACTTTTGGATAGCTCTCCACAATTTTATCCAATGTCTTTGAAAATAGTGCAGTATTTACATTTAATTTTTTTAAGATGAAAGGTGTTACGTTTTCATCCACTTCTAAAATACCTTTTAGAATATGTCCGTTTTCAATGGCTTGTTGTCCATTAACGGTTGCAAGTTGAACAGCTTGCTGAACTGCTTCTTGCGATTTGATTGTGAAATTATTTAGATTCATAGTTAATTTTTTACACTGTTTGATGCTAACAAATGTCAAACAATATACCATCAAAAAAAATAATTTTAATCAAGACGAAATGGCTGAACACATTGATTTTAAATGACTTTATGGCTTTTGAACCGAAAAAATACTGACTATTTTTCCGAATTTATTTCAATAAAAAATCCCCTTTCAATTTTTATTGAGCAAGGAAATTTTTTTATTTATTCTGAAAAAATTATTAATTCATTGGCACATCAATTATCAAAATTTCTGCATCCTTTGAAATGGATAATGCAATTTTATCAGTTTCCCATACACCAATAGCATCGCGCTTTTCAAGAATTTGATTTTCCAATTTTACTTCGCCTTCTATCACAAAAATATAAGCACCATTTCCTTTATGTTGAATGTTATAATCAACCGAACTTCCTGCTTTAAATTTACCTAAAGAAAAATATGCATCTTGATTTATCCACATTACATCATCTGATTTTACAGGCGATACAATGGTTTTGAATTTTCCATTTTTATCTTCAGCCGAAAATATTTTTTGCTCATAACGAGGTGTAATATTTCGTTCTTTTGGAAAAACCCAAATCTGCAATAAATTTATTTCTTCTGTTTTAGAATGATTGTATTCGCTATGCATCAACCCCGAACCAGCACTCATTGCTTGTATTTCATTTGGTTTGATTGTTCCGATGTTTCCCATACTATCGCGATGTTCTAATGTTCCTTTTAATGGAATGGTAACTATTTCCATATTATCATGCGGATGCATTCCAAATCCAGAACCTGGCGCAACAATGTCATCATTCAACACACGAAGCAATCCAAAATGCACTTTACTTGGGTCGTGATAACCTGCAAAACTAAAGGAATGACGGGCATTTAGCCAACCATGATCAGCGTGTCCTCTTTCTGTAGATTTATGAAATATTGTTTTCATTTTTTTATTTTAATTCATTATTAATTTAGGTAATTCATTTGATACACTATTGTGAAAAGCCAATTCAAATATTTCGGGTTTCATATAATTGATAAGTGGAAAAGTGGATAAAATATCCATTACTTTTCTTTCAGAACTTGCAATCATTGTTATCCAAAGTAGGCTTCGGTCAATTGAAAGCGAGTACTGCAAAACTTTTCCTTCGTCCATTAATTTATCAATATGCTTACGTTGTTGAGGAATTAGTTTTATAAAATCTTCCGTTAATTGATTCGGAAGTTTCACATTTATCATATATGAATTCATCGTAAAAAATTTTAGTGCATTTATTTAACGAATTAAAGGTAAAATTATTTTGAAGTTGTTAATTCAATTTCAGCTTCAAGTTTTACGACTTTACCAACCATTGCGCTTCCTGCTTCCAATAAAGCATTCCAAGTTAAACCAAAATCAAATCTATTGATTGAACTCTCCAACGTAAAACCTACACGAATATTTCCCCATGGGTCAATTACTTGTCCACCGTAATTTACTTTAAATTCAATTGGTTTAGCAACATCTTTAATTGTAATATCTCCTTTAAGCGAATATTCTTCTTCATTTAATTTGGTCATTGATTTTGAAATAAATTTGATTGCAGGAAATTGTGCTACATCAAAAAAATCAGCAGAACGTAAATGATTATCTCTATCTGCCATATTTGTATTAATGCTGTTCACATCTATTTCAAGTTCAATTTTAGCATCCTCAAAATCAAGTCCATTGGTTGTTACATTTAATTTGTAATTTGGAAATGAACCTTTTGTTTGGCTAATAACCATGTGCTTTACAGCAAAGTGAACGCTAGAATGTGTAGTATCAAGTGTCCATGTCTTTGTAGTGTTGTTTGTTAAAGTTTCCATTGTTTTTTGTTTTTATTGTTAGTTATTGAATTTATTTATTTTAAATATTGTTACATTTAATGTATATACATATATTATACCAAAAAAATTTTAATCTCTTAATTTATCCAACAACTTATTCAATTGTTTTGCTTCTGTTTCTGAAATTGAACTTAAATTTTGAAAGAATTTAACTTCTTGTTTGTCTAATTCTTCCAATAAATCTAAACCTTTTTGAGTAATAATAACATTTACCGCTCTTCTATCTTCAGGACAAACAGTACGTTCTACCAATTTTTTCAAACGTAATTTTTCCACTAAACGCGAAGCATTTGAACTTTTATCCAACATTCTATCAATCAATAAATTTACAGAAACTGGTTGCGGATATTGCCCTCTTAATATTCTTAATAAATTAAATTGCTGTGTGGATATTCCAAATGGTTTCAAATTAGTTGCATGTTTAGTAGTTAGCCATGCGCTTGTAAATATTATATTTATAAGCATTTTGTGATACTCATTTTTAAATTTAGCTTGTTTTATTTCTTTGCCTATTTCCATTTTATTTTAATTGACGGTACAAATATACATAATTATTTAATACAATTACATTATATGTATATACATTTATTTTAAATCTGTTAAATTATTTGCTACAACCCAAGCTGTACTCCATGCATTTTGAAAATTAAAACCTCCTGTAATACCATCCACATCTATTATTTCGCCTGCAAAAAATATATTCGGAACAATTTTACTTTCCATAGTAGAAAAATTAATTTCTTTTAAACTAATTCCTCCACAAGTAACAAATTCTTCCTTAAAAGTAGTTTTTCCTTGCACTTTATATTCATCATTTATTAAATGTTGAATAAATACATTCGCATTTTTCTTGGGTAAATCTGCCCAACGCATTGTTTCTGTAATGTTTGATTTCCTTACTAAATGTTCCCACAAACGTTTTGGAAGTTCTATCGGACAATTATTAATTACTGTCTTCGCAGGATTTTCTTCTCGTTGGTTATTAAATTCAATGCGCAGTTTTTCATCTGTATATTTTGGCAACCAATTTACTAATGCCGAAAATTTATAATTCATTTCACTCAATATTCTTGCACCCCAAGCAGATGCTTTCAAAATAGCAGGACCGCTCATTCCCCAATGTGTAATCAATAATGGTCCATCGGTTTCTAATTTTGTAGTTGCAATTTTAATTTTTGCGTGTGGCACGGAAACACCCATCAATTGAGTGATAGAATCATTCGGAATATTAAATGTAAATAATGATGGAACAGGTTTTATAATTGTATGTCCTAATTTTTGCAACCAATTATAGGCTTCCATTTTTGAATTTCCTCCTGTTGCAATTATTAATTTATCGCAAGTAAAGCTGCCACCGTTTTTTATTTTCAATTCAAATGAGTCGTTTTCCTTTTTAATTATTTGCTCAACATCAACATTTAATTTGATAATTACATTTAACTTTTCAGCTTCCTGAATCAAGCAATTGGCAATTGTTTCAGAATTATCTGTTGTAGGAAACATTCTTCCATCTACTTCTGTTTTTAGTTTTACTCCTCGTTGTTCAAACCAATTAATAGTATCTGTTGTTGTGAATCGGCTAAAAACATTTCGTAATTCTTTTTCACCTCTTGGATAATTTTTTATGAGCAAATTATTATCAAAACAAGCATGCGTTACATTACATCTTCCTCCTCCAGAAACACGAACTTTGGTAAGTAATTTACCTGTTTTTTCAAGTAGTGTTATTCTATAATCAGGATGCAATTGAGCAGAATTTATTGCAGCAAAAAAACCTGCTGCACCACCACCAATAACAATTACATCTTTCATATTTTTTATAAACCGTACTGACTAATTAACCAAACAAGTGCAGCCATAGAAGCAGCACCTAATTCTAATTCACGCTTGTTTACCGCATCAAACGTATCAATTGGCGTATGATGATAATCGAAATAGCGTTGCGAATCGGGCATCAATTCCATACAAGGAACATCTTGTTCTCTCAAATGTCCAACATCAGAACCACTTCCATCGTGGGAGAAATCATAAACGCCATAAGGTTCAAACAATGGTCTCCAACTTTTTAGTTTTGCTTTTACTTGCGGAGAAGCATCGCTACTAAAGCCTCGAGGAGTAAATCCTCCAGCATCCGATTCAATTGCTACAATGTGTTTTTCATTATTTAGTTTTGCTAAGTCTGCATATTTTTTTCCACCACGTCCACCATTCTCTTCATTCATAAAGGCTACAGCACGTATATTGCATTTTGGTTTTATTCCTAATGACTTAAAAATGCGCAACACTTCTATACTTTGCACCACTCCTGCTCCATCATCGTGCGCTCCTTTTCCGGTATCCCAAGAATCTAAATGACCACCAACAACAATGTATTCATTCGTTTTTTCTTTTGCACGAATTTCACCAACTACATTGTAAGATTTTTCATCGGGCAATGTTTGGCAATTCATTTTAAAATAAAAATTGATGGTTTTATCCGTTTTTAAATTTTCACTCAACCAATTAGCAGCATTGGTACTTATAGCACAAGCAGGAATTTTTTGAATGCTGTCATTGTATCCCATTACACCTGTGTGTGGATTATCATCTTGCAGCAATGTGCAAGAACGAACCACTACTCCAACTGCTCCCATTTTAGCAGCAGCCATTGCGCCTCCCCAACGTTGCTGAACAGCTTTGCCATACGCATGAAATGTTTCTATAAAAGTTGGATCCATTGGTTCATTAAAAAAAACAATTTTACCTTTTATATCTTCTGGTTTATATTTTTTTAAACCTTCTATTCCAATTACTTCAACAATTGGCGCAATAAGTCCTTCGGGAGCAGTAGCAACCGAACCGCCTAGTGCACAAATAGGAACTTGTTTTGAAATTTTTGATTGTGTTGAAAGTACACTTGCGTTTTCTTTTTCGCCACGCACCCAATGTGGAACCATACATTCCTGTAAAAAAACAGTATCAGCTCCTGCTTCTTTCATTGCTTTAAAAGCCCATTCAACAGCCTGTTGAGCTTGTGGAGAACCACTCAATCGTCCTCCAATTTTGTTGGTTAAATAATCGAGATTGGAATAACTTTTTCCATTTGATAATGCTTCGTTATAAATTTTTCGAATCATTGCCGAATCGGTTTGGGCAATTGCTAAAGTTCCAGAAAGGTTTATTGTTGCTATTAAAAGTAAAAATTTCGATTTCATATTTTATTGTTTTTTATTTTTTATTACCACATTTCAAAAAGTAGGTATTGCAAGCAAACCGAAGCAATCCATACCTTATACTTTGTTTAGAGATTGCTTCGCTTTGCTCGCAATGACCACCTCTAAAAAAATTATTTTAATATAATTTCATTAATTACTTCTTTGCCTACTGCTTCGTTGAGCATTTTAATAATTTTTGTTTTTGCAAACGATAATTCACTACGCAATGCTGATGAATCAAGTGTTACAAACAACTGCTTGTTTTTAATAAAAATATCTTTTGTATGATTTTCAATCATTTTTCCCATCACATCATTCCAAGAATTTAACAATTTTTTTTCGGCTAATTTATCATCAAGTTTATATACTTTTAATAAATTATCAATTGCATCTTTTATACTATGTTCGTTGTGTTTGCTCATTTTTTATTTTTAATTCGGCACTATTCTTTAATAAATTTTTTACTCTTAACCTGTGTTGAGCCTGTCGAAACATCGAGCAATCTAACTTGCAAAAAATAAATTCCGGCTTTCAAACTACTCACATCTAATGTTAGTTGTTGGTTATTAGTTATAAGTTGCTGGTACAGCACACATTCTCCCAAAACATTATACACTCGCACTTCTTCAATTTGCACTTCTCCAATCCCCTCTCCTTTGGAGAGGGTTAGGGTGAGGCTTTCATTTGTTGGATTAGGATAAACTTTCAACTCCCCATTCTCCATTCCCAATTCCTCTACTCCCACATTACAATTACCTATTTCACAACCTACACTATCTACCTTCACTACCCAAGCATCTTGACTTGTAACATTACCCGAACCAGTAAGTATAAAACCGCCATCACTCGTTTGTTTTGCATCATACACATAATTATCATTATTAGGGTTCGCATAATAGGTTCGCAACCATTCCTGATTGCCCGCACTATCTGCTTTTATTAGCAAACCATAAGCATTATTTATTCTGCTCATCCCTGCACAAACAATATTCCCATCATTCAAAATTATTGGAACACTATAAAACTGTTGGTCGCCAATATCTCCGTATGTTTTTTGCCACATTACTCCTCCCAATTTATTTAGCTTCGTCATACAGGCTTGCGCCCCCAAACCACTTATAATTTTTGCACCAACAAGTAAATAAGTACTATCAGCCAATTGTTTTATAAATCCAGTACCAGCAGTATTAGGCAGTTGTCTATCCCACTGAAAAGCACCATTTGAATCTGTTTTAACTGCATACAACAAATTGTTTTTTATGCCACTCATGATAAAGCCATCATCCAAAGTTACTTGTCCCGAATAACAATCTTCTGCCAAAGTACTCCCGTATGTTTTTTGCCATTCAAAATTTCCATCTTTATCCGTTTTTACTAAATAAAAATCCGATGCACTTCCATTACTAAAACTTTGAGTAGTAGCAAACAGCACATAACCGCTATCTTTTGTTTGTGATGTTGCATTACAATATTCGTAATTTGCACCTCCAAATGTTTTTGACCAAAGCGTATCTCCATTCGCTGTTACTTTTAGTAATAACACATTATAATCTGAACCATTAGATGAAATTGAACCTGATTGAATAAAGTTACCATCAAAAGTGCTAGATAAGGAATTGCCGACTCCTGTATAATATCTATTTATAGTAGAAGGAAATCGCTTACAAAATATTGTATCTCCGTTGGCTTTTAATCTAATATAATATAACGCACTATAATTAGGGAAAAATTTATTTCCACCAATTAAATAATCTCCATTCGATAATTCTAAACTGGTTGTTGCATGATTTGGCACATTCGTGCCATCATAATCATACAATTTATTAAAATAGTTTTGTGAATTTGCTTTAGCACAAATTAAAATAAACAGAAATATTAAATATTTTTTCATCAGCTAATTTGTAAACTCAAATCCAAAACACTTTCAACACTTCCATTATTAATTTTAAACAATTTGAATTCAATTTCCGAAGTTTTAAACAAATCGGCTAATCGTGTTGGATGCGTATCGGTAATAAAAAGTTGTCCAAAATTATCAGTACTCACCAATTCCATCAATTGCTTTACACGCAAGTCATCCAACTTATCATAAATATCATCGAGTAACAAAATGGGAGTTATTTTTTTGATGTTTTTAATAAAATCAAATTGTGCTAATTTTAGTGCAATGAGAAATGATTTTTGTTGTCCTTGCGATGCAAATTTTTTTAGCGAATGATTATTGATAGAAAACTCCAAATCATCTTTGTGAATACCAACGGTGGTGTACTCCGTTGCTCTATCACGTTTTAGAGCCTTTTCGAGTGCATCCGAAAAAGATAATTCATTGAGATGAGAATCGTAAATAACTCCAACTTGTTCTTTTCCTCCTGAAATTAATTGGTAATATTTTTGAAAAATAGGAATAAACTCATTGATAAACTGCTTGCGTATTTCATATACTTTTGTTCCATAGTCAATCAACTGCACGTCCCATATTTCAAGCGATTCCTTATCAAATTTTCCGCTATCCGAAAATTGTTTTAGCAAAGCATTTCTGTGCGAAAGCACTTTGTTGTAATGAATCAATGTATCTAAATAATTTTTGTCAAATTGAGCAATAACACTATCAATAAAGCGTCTGCGATTTTCACTCCCTTCGGTAATCAACTCCGAATCGGCTGGAGAAATCATTACCAAAGGCAACAAACCAATATGTTCGGCAAGGCGTTGGTATTCTTTTTTGTTGCGTTTAAATTGCTTTTTTTGGTTGCGTTTTAGCCCACAATAAATTTCTTCTTCCGCACTATCAATGCTAAACAAGCCTTGAATTAGAAAAAAAGGAGCATCGTGCAAAATGTTTTGACTATCAATAGGATTGAAAAAACTTTTACAAAAAGAAAGGTAATGAATGGCATCCAACACATTGGTTTTTCCTTCGCCATTATTGCCTGTTAAACAATTTACATGGCTACAAAATTCCAATTGTGCATCCGCATAATTTTTGAAATTGAGTAGCGATAATTTTTTTAGAAACATCATTTTTATAGAGGCTTAAAGTTATTTAAAATTGCCACTCAAAAGCATATTTTGAAATTAAATTATTGATATTGCAAAAAAAACTTATTTTTGCACTCCTAATAATTATAAAAACAAATATGGCACAAGAAATAAATGACGAACCGATTGTAGATGTTGAACAAGCGTTTTCGAAAACGGAACTTTATATTGAGCAAAACAAAAAAACATTATCATTAGTTGCTACGGCTATTATTGTTATTGTTGGTGGTTACTTTGCTTACAAATATTGGTATGTAGCTGGCGAAGAAACAAAAGCTCGTGCAGAAATGTTTAAAGCAGAAGATTATTTTGCAAAAGATTCGTTAGATAAAGCAATCAATGGCGATGGTGTTGCACTTGGTTTTTCACAAATTGTGGACGATTACAGCATTACTCCTTCTGGCAATTTAGCTGAATATTATTTAGGAATTAGCTATTTGAAAAAAGGAATGTACGAAGATGCAATTAAGCATTTAGAGGAATTTGATGGAAAAGACCAAATTGTTGCACCCATTGCTACTGGCTCTATTGGCGATGCAAATATGGAATTAGGAAAAACAGATGAAGCTATTTCTTATTATTTGAAAGCAGCTGAACAAAGCACTAATAAATTTACAACACCTATATTTCTAAAAAAAGCAGCAATGGCAAACGAAGAAAAAGCAAATTATGCTGATGCAGTAAAATTATACGAGCGTATTAAAAATGAATTTGCCGAAACAATGGAAGGCAAAGAAATGGACAAATTTATTGCTCGTGCTAAAGTTTTAGGGAATTTATAGTTGAAAAAACTAATGTGCTGATTATTGATGTGCTAATTTTCAGATTTATTGTTTTCTTATTAGCTAAAAAATAATCAGTAAATCGAAAATCAAAAAAATTAGCACATTCTCAATATGTCATCAGCACTAAAAAACCTTTCCGATTTTAATCATACAACTATTCCAAATGGAAAAACAATGCGAATAGCCATTGTTGTTGCCGAATGGAACATTGCCATAACAGGAGCTTTGCGCGATGGTGCCATAAAAACATTGTTGGCAAATGGCGTTAAAAAAAATAACATCCTTGTAAAATATGTTCCCGGAAGTTTTGAATTAACAATGGGTACTCAACTATTGTGTGAAGACAAAAAAACAGATGCAGTTATTGCTTTAGGTTGTGTGATACAAGGCGAAACACGCCATTTCGATTTTATTTGCGATGCAGTAGCAAATGGCATTACCAACGTAAGTTTAAAATACAACAAGCCCGTGATTTTTGGAGTACTCACCCCAAATACATTAAAACAAGCACAAGAAAGAGCTGGAGGAAAACACGGAAACAAAGGCGATGAAGCTGCAGTAACAGCATTGAAAATGGTAGCATTGAAAAAAAGTTTGTAGATTTTGAAATCTATAAATAGAATGACTAAAAAAGAACGCTTCGAAAAAATAATAGATTATTTCAGTACCAACCATCCTATTGCTGAAACCGAACTACATTACAAAAATCCGTATCAATTATTAGTTGCTGTTATTCTATCAGCACAATGTACCGATAAGCGTGTGAATATGGTAACTCCTGCCCTATTTAAAGCTTTTCCGAAACCCGAAGTAATGGCAGTGGCAAGTAGCGATGAGGTTTTTCAATATATCAAAAGTATTAGCTATCCAAACAATAAAGCAAAACACCTTGTGGGAATGGCAAGTATGCTTGTGAATGAGTTTAAAGGAGTGGTTCCATCCGATGTTGATGAATTACAAAAAATGCCAGGTGTTGGCAGAAAAACTGCAAATGTAATTGCATCGGTTGTGTACGCAAAACCTACAATGGCTGTGGATACACACGTTTTTAGAGTTTCTAACCGATTGGGATTAACTACCAATTCGAAAACACCTTTGGAAACCGAAAAACAATTGATAAAATATATTCCCGAAAATAAAATTGCCATTGCTCATCATTGGCTTATTTTGCACGGACGCTACATTTGCATTGCTCGAAATCCAAAATGCAATGAATGTAAAATTGCTCACTATTGTAAGTACCACAGAGAAAAAAATAATGTGCTAATAAAATAATTTGATGATGTGCTAATGAATTTTTAACCGCAGAGTTCGCAAAGAAAAATATTTCTCGCAGAGGCGCAGAGAACGCAGAAAAAAAATTATGACTAATGAATTATGGTGCGTTCGTCAGTTCGAGTGTTTTTCTTTTTCAGAAAAATGTATCGAGAACTAGGGAAAATGGAACGCAGATTTTGTATGATTGTTATGATAAAAAATGTTTGATGATTTATAAAAATAATTAAATACATTTACAACTAATATAAATGGAAAAAAATATACAATAACTTACAATTAATGCGAA
>JAYTXX010000149.1:0-21157 GCA_043742725.1 Bacteroidota bacterium
CCACACCGCCACGTCCACCTTTTCTATCGCTTGCAAAATAAAGTGTTTTTCCATCCGAAGCTAATGATGGTTGAGAATCCCAATAAACAGGGTCATTCACGCCTTCTGCTTTTTTTGGTTCTGTCCATTCTCCATTTATAAAATCGGAAAAATAAATATCACAATTAATAACTGGTCCACCTTCATTTTTACAAATAGTAAAAAATAAATGTTTGTTATCAATACTCATGGTTGCTCCACCTTCGTTGCTTCCTTTGTTGAAAGGATAAGGCATACGTTTCCCTTTGTTAAATTTCCCTGTAGTATTATCGCGTTTACTGAAAGAAAAAAGCTCAATCTCATTATCCGTAATCATTCCAGCTATTGCATCTTTTCCTACATAAGGCTCTCTACGTGTGAAAAGCATCATCTGGTCATCGGGTGTAATTATTGGAAGGTATTCATCTTTTTCGGTACAAATTCCTTCAACAGGCGATGGTTCAAAAGGCACAGGATGATTTAATATTTCGCCATACACTTTTGCATAACGATTCATTTGTCGCGCTTGATTTAAAAATGCATCATAGCTTTTATCAAATTTTGTTTCATCATCACTTTTGAAATTCAAATAGAGTTTCAAATATTTTGTGGCTTCGTCCCATTTTTCTTCTTCATAATAAATGAATCCTAAATAATAATATGGATTGGAATGATATTGCGGACAAATTTCAATTACCTTTTTTAAATAAGGTTCAACTGGTTTAAACGATGCGTCTTCGTATATCAGTGTTCGTATTCGTTCCGAAGCATAAGCAAAATTAGCATCCACATAATCGGGTTCTAAATCAATTGCTTTTTTTAGAAACGACAATCGTTCTTCTTTTTTATTTTTTTTGTCAATTCCTTTTTGATAAAATTTTATGGCTTCTTTATTATCTATTTCTTGACATTTTTTTTCATCTTGAGCAAATGAAAAAAATGAAATGAAGAATGTAAAAATTAAAAAAATATTTTTTAGTTGTTGCATAAAAATAATTTAAAACGCTTTTAGCTATTGCAGTTTTTTATCCGATTCTGCTTTTGCTTTCAACAAAATATCATCAGCTTTTTTGTTTGCTTCATCTACTATTTTTTGTGCTTGCTTGTCCACTTCTTTTTTTGCAGTTGGTGCTGCAAGTTTTGCAGCTCCTTTTGATATTGGATTTTTTATATCATCAATATTTTTATCAATTGCCGCATATCCTTCTGTTTTTGTTTTATCTGCAAGAGCTTGTGCATCCGCTTTTATTTTGTCAGCTTGGGCTTGTGCATCTTTCATTATTTTTTCAGCTTCTTCACGCGCTTTTCGTTTTGCCATATCCACACCTTGATTAACCAATTCTTTCACTTGTTCTTTTGCACCACCCGATTCGGTATTAAACAAATCTGTTTTCAAAGTTGGCTTTGTAACAGTTCCTCCAAATAGTGCTTTTATTTTTATTTTATCACCAAGTTTTACATTGGTTCCAGCTTGTTTGTTCAGTTGATCAATCAAACTTCCAGCAGCTGCATTTGCTTGTGAACCAAATTCTGCACGAGGAATTTCCAATGCCCAAGTGTAATCTATTGTTTGGTCAAATCCTGTAGAGCCTTTTACTTTTCCTGTTATGTTGCCTGATTTTATAGGCATTTCCTGTACTTGAACTCTGCCATCTTTAAATTCATAAGTGGCATCAACATTTTCAAATGTTAAGCGTTTATATTTTTCTTGTTTCAATGCATCAGCCAATTTATTTATTGGTTCAAAACCTTCTACAACTACTGCTTTTGTTTGTAAACGCCCACCTCCAACTAATGAATTTAAAACAGGACTCATATTTTCATCCAATAATGTATTGAATTTTAAACTTGTTCCAAATTTTCCTTTTGCATATTTTCCAATGGGAGCAAGCTTTTGAACAGAGTTAAATGTTTTGAATGTTTTTGGAATATCAAAATTTGCAATGTCAATATCAAAATCAACTAAAGGTTTTTTTAAGTTTTGAGTGTTGTAAACTCCATTTAATTTCATTGTTCCTTCAAGTTCATCAATTGTAAGCTTTAAATTATTTAAACTCATTTTACTGTCTTTAATTCCAACATCACCACTTACTTTTGAAATGGTTAAATTATCGTACAACATTTTTTCAATGTTTGCATTTAAGTTCACATCCAAATTTGAAGGAACGGCTACAACACTCATTTTTGCTGTATCTACAGGAGTTGTTGCTTTTGCTTTTGAAGTATCGCTACTGCTCATCAACTCATTAATATCAAGCAAAGATGATTTTAAATTAAACGAACCTTTTAACAACGAATCTTTCAACGCATACTGCAAAAAGTTTTCAATTTTTCCATTCATTGACACATCACTTTTTCCAATCTTTGCATCAAATTGAGTTAAATCAACAGTTTTGGGATTGAACGCTAAATTTAATTTACTTATTTGAGTTGTATAGCTTAATGATTTTGATTTGTAATTCATATTTGTAATAGATAGATTTCCTTTCGCATCAAACTTGTCGTATTCCTTTTTTTCAATGGCACTCATACGTCCTTTCATTTTTATATCAGCGGCAACAATTCCATTTAGGTCATCGCTTTTTTCAAGTGGCATTACATCTTTTATTGTTGCTAAATTTATTTTTGCCATTACTTCAGCAATAATGTTTGCATCCGAAACAGGTGTCGAAACGTGCATTTTAGCATCAATTGGATTTCCACCAAGCTCTACATGAAATTTATTTAAATCAATAATCGTTGCATCTGGTTCTCCTGTTTTATTATCAACAGCTAAATCAACTTGTATGTTGGTTGCTGATTTTGGTAGCGAAGGATATTGAAACATTGCATCTTTAATAATTAATTTTCCGCCAAAGGCTGGCATTTTTTTATCGTTGTAAATTCCTTTTGCAAAACCATCCAATGCTAATGAACCAGAGGTTTTTACATCTTTAAAATTTGCAGTATAAACACCAGGAACAAGTGATAAAATATTTTTGAATTCTGTTTGATTTGCTTTGAATTTTAAATCCATGTCCATATCCTCTTTTGGCATTGCAAAGTAGCCATCCAAGCCAAGTGTAAGCTCATTGAATGAAAATTCATTTTCTTTAAACGTAAATTTAAAATTTGGCATATCAGCATCAACATCAGCTTTTATAACTGTTTTTACATTTGTCATATAAGCAATTCCACCGTAATTCATAGAAAATTTTTCAATGTCGGTAAGTGTTTTTAATACAAAATTATCAGCAGTAAAATCGCCACTCAATGTATGATTCATATTATACAACTCACTTTTAAAATTCATTGACGCATCATCATATAGAATATAACCATTTTTTATTTCAAACTTTTTTAAGGTCATTTTAAATTTTGAAGGTTCTTCTGAAGTAGTAGCTTTTGTAGTATCTGCCGAAGGTTTTGTGATATCCCAATTTGCTTTTCCATTTTTCAGAACCAACGCATGAATGCGTGGTTGGTCAATTACAATCGAATTGATTTTATATTGTTCACCTTTTATTACACTCATTAAATTTAAACCAATAGTTAAATTTTTTGAATACAACAATGTATCGCCATCAAAATCCCCAACATTTGCAACGCTTAAACTATCAATGGATAAAGTAAAATCAGGAAATGATTTTATTAATGTTAAATCAAATTCACCAAAATTTAATTTTGCATTCAACTGTTCGTTAGCTGTATCTTTTACAAATTGAACAATTTGTTTTTTGAATAAAAAAGGAGCTATAATTATTAAAATAATTAATACAAGAAATGTAATGCCTGTCCATTTTAAAATTCTACTTAATAAACTTTTTTTCTTTTTAGTCGTTTCCATTTTCGTTTTTTTTGTTTTGCAAAAACCCTTTTTTTAGCATTTAATTAGATAACAAATATACACAAAATGCGTAGTGTTAAATGGATTTTTAGATAACTAATAATTCAATAGCGATGGCTCTTTATCGGAGTCGCTAATTACTATTTTATCAATTTCAAAATCACTTGAGAATGACATAATTTTCAATAACGAAAAATTATTTGTTGTTAAACTATTTTTTGGAATCTCAACTTTTAAACAGTTCCACTTTTCACTTTTAGTAATAGTGATTTTTTTATTCCAAGTGTTTATTTTTATTTCTCCTTCAGCGGAAGTAACACTTTTTTGGTATATAAATAAATAAATTATTTCCCCAAGATGTTCAATATCTCTTTTATTGATAGTATATCCAAGCCATTGGTTTTTATTTAAAGAAACAAAAGATTCGAAAGAGGTAAAATCTATTTTGGTATCGGTATTTATATAATTTGTTTTTATATCTATGTTTGAATTTGCTGTATCAAAAACTTCTGCTTCATAAATTAATTCTTTTCTCCATCTATCTGGATGTTCATATTGATGCCACTTGTCAAGTTGATAAAAGATATATGGTTTTGCAGTTTTATCTAAAAAATAAACACTTCCTTGTCTTCGTGCATTTATTATAAATGTTTCATCATCAATTTTTATTTCAATGTTTTTATTTAATGGAAAATTACCTTTATTAGAAAGCTTTTGAACGGTTGCAGCAATAATGTATTGTTGTTTTTTATCATGTTTTCTAACTGTTACCAACACATCTTTTTCATCACAAGGATAAGTAACAATTGGTTTGTTTCTCGAATCAAAAAGTACATTTCCATTTCTAAAAATATCTTTAAAGTGTGTTGCAATGGCTTGTGCATAGCTAGGAATAGCTATTTGCCAAATGTAATTTTCAGGTTTTGTATAAGGTCTGTTTTCATTAAAATATCCTGTATAAAAAAATTCTGCGCCAATTACTGTTAAACATTTTAGCATTCCAAGCCATTGTCCAGGTCGAATATCTTGTTCGTAGTTATATGCCCAACCAGCTGCAATAAAAGGGGAGAAGAAGCGGTCGCCATCTGCAATTTCTATTTTTCTTCCATCATTAATCCATTTCCAGCCGTGCCATGCACCATTCCATGTTTTCCAATTATCAGGAGTTCGTGGATACAAATCGGGAGTAGAATAATAATTCCCATTTATTTTTGTGTTGGTTGCTTTTGATGTATGCCAATCGTATCGGTCAATTGGACCACCTTCAACTTGATAAAAACTAAACCAAGTATTTTTTAATTCAGGAATAGTATTTAAAAATTGTGACGAATATAAATTGCGGATGTATTTCTTTTTTGTTGCAGCATAAATTTTCCAACTATCAATTTGCATTTTGTTTTTATCATAAATTAATGCAGAATCGTTTTTTAAAATCGATGGTTCATAAGCCTTTGGTGGTTCTTCTCCATTTTCATTGATTATTGTAATTGGTCGTGTGAGATGTTTTACTAATAATTCCAATTGTTTTTTTTGTACTTGTCCATCGGCAATAAAAAGCGAATCGGGAGCAGTGTAACTTATTACTCTTCTTGTTTTATTGATACGAGCATCTTTCAATAAAAATGATTCGGGATAATCTGCTCGCCATACATTTGGTTGTTTATTTTTATTTCCAAAAGCTGATGGTGCCATTTGTCCCCAAAAAATAGTAACACCTAATGGAATTTCAGGATGTTTGTTTGCAAGTGCTATAAATGCTGTTGTTGGAGAGTTTGCATCTGTCAGTGATTTTTCGGAAGGACCAACTCTTGGTAAAGAAATCAGAAAATTATAATTCCAATTCATTGCAAGTTCTTCTTGAATATCACATGCTTTTTTTATTACATCTTGCGTTTTTATTCCTTTTTCTCCACCACCAGCAGCGTAATAAGGATTCATCCAATTATAAATTCTCACAAAATTGTTGTTGGGCAAATATCTCGCTGAAGGATATTTTTTTAATTGTTCAAGTGCATCATATTTTGAAAATGGATAGTTAGTTTGAAATTCAAGTGTATCTATTTTTCCTCCTTTGGTTGAATCTGTTTGAGAACAACTGCTCAAAACTGTGAATAGTAATAAATAGATAATTATATTTTTTTTATGTTTCATCTTTATATTCCAATTCGTTTTTGTACAAACAATTCTACTTTTTCAAACAATTGCATAGGAGTTGAAGTGCGCCACGAAATATCATTTAATTTTCCTCCCGAAACAATGTAGTAATCAATATTTGCCTTTGTAAATTCTTTCAAAACATGTTCTCTGAAATTTAAAAATGCAATCCAACCATCTTCTACTTCTTCAAACCATTCTTCATAATAACAATCATCCGAATAATGAAAGTTCAACACATTTTCTCCAATTAAAATAAATTTGTTTACACCATATTCCATTATTTTTTCAATAATATCACGTTTCAAAATCATAATATCATTGTTGATGCAATCATTCCATTCGCCTATCAATTCTATAATTGCGAAACCATTATCATAATCAACAAATAAAATTTTTATGTAAAGTGTAGGAGAATCAATGTCATCCCATTGTGGATGAATTACATAATTGTAAATTGTATTGGTGTATTCAAATTCGCTGTATTCGCGCTCATAGAAAGGTGAACGCTCATCTTCCGATGCAATATAAAAATGTCGCCAATTATAATATGGTTCTATGGAGTGCATTTTTAAAAATAATTTTTTTGAATTTTATAAATCAAGAACTCTAAAATTGGTTACAGCTTTTCTAACGCTTCCGTATTTCAACAATAATTGATTTGCTTTATTGTAAGGAATATTTAATTCTTCTGCCACCATCTTCGTTCCTCTATCAACCAATTTATTATTGCTCAATTGCATATCCACCATTTTATTTCCTTTCACTCTTCCAAGTTTTATCATCACGGAAGTTGAAATCATATTCAACACTAATTTTTGTGCTGTTCCTGATTTCATACGTGTACTACCAGTTACAAATTCAGAACCAACTACAATTTCAATTTTATGTTTTGCAACTTTTGCAACATTACTTTTTGCATTACACACAATGCAAGCTGTTGTAATGTTGTTTTTATTGCAATGCTCTAATGCGCCAATTATATATGGTGTTGAGCCAGAAGCTGCAATTCCAATCACAACATCTTTTGAGTTTATTTTATGTTCTTTTAAATCTTTCCAGCCTTGTTTGGTATCATCTTCTGCAAATTCAACAGCCTTGCGAATTGCTTTGTCTCCACCTGCAATTAAACCAATTACCATACCTTGCGGAACGCCATACGTTGGTGGACATTCACTTGCATCCACAATTCCCAATCGACCACTTGTGCCCGCTCCCATATAAAACAAACGACCTCCTTGTTTCATTTGTTTTACAATTACGTTTACAAGTTTTTCAATTTTAGGAATTATTTTTTCAATGGCTTGAGGAACTGTTTTATCTTCTTTGTTAATATTGGTAAGCAATTCACGTACACTCATTTTTTCGAGTGAGTAATATTTAGAATCTGATTCGGTAGTTTTTTTCATATAAGGATAAAATAAAAGGGCGAAATTTTCGCCCTTTGCTTTAATAAATTCTTGGAAATTTTGTTGGATTTGTTTCGTGCATTATTTCATACACTACATCATACACATCATCCGAACTTGGTTTGCTAAAATAATCTCCATCCGAACCATAAGGCGGACGATGATCTTTTGCTGTTAAAGTTGTAGGCTCTGAATCCAAGTATTGATAAGCTTTTTGTTCTTCCAATACTTTTTGTAAAATATATCCACTTGCTCCACCTTGCACATCTTCATCTAAAATTAACAAACGATTTGTTTTCTTTACCGACTCAACTATTGAATGATGAATATCAAATGGAAGTAATGTTTGTACATCAATTACTTCAACTGAAATAGCTGCTTCCTGCAATTGTTTCACAGCATCCATTGCAATGCGACAACAAGAACCATACGTTACCAATGTAATATCCGTTCCTTCGTTTATAGTTTCTACAACACCAAGTGGAACTTTATATTCGCCAATATTTTCGGGCAATTGCTCTTTCAAACGATATCCATTTAATGGTTCAATTACTAGGGCTGGTTCATCAGCGCAAAGTAATGTATTATAAAATCCAGCAGCTTGTGTCATATTGCGTGGAACGCAAACGTGAATTCCACGAACAGCATTAATAATCATTCCCATTGGAGAACCGCTATGCCAAATACCTTCCAAGCGATGACCACGAGTGCGAATAATTACAGGAGCTTTTTGTCCGCCTTTGGTGCGGTATTGAACGGTTGCTAAATCATCGCTCATAATTTGCAATGCATACAGTAAATAATCTAAATATTGAATTTCGCAAATTGGTCGCAACCCACGCATTGCAAGTCCTATGGCTTGTCCCATAATGGTTGCTTCGCGAATGCCAGTATCAAACACTCGTATTTCTCCGTATTTTTCTTGCAATCCTTCTAAACCTTGATTTACTCCACCAATTTTTCCGCTGTCCTCACCAAAAATTAATACTTCTGGATATTTTGAAAGTATTGCATCAAAATTTTCACGCAACAATTCTCTTCCATCAACTAATTTTGTTTCGCTTGCATATTCAGTTTTTACAGGCTTTATATTTAATGCTTTGAAATCAGATTCGCTGTGTAAGTAAGAACTAAATCTATCGTAATTAGCTATTTTCGATTCATTCAGCCAATTAATCAATTTGTTTTTTGCAGAAATATTTTCGTTGCGAGTAATTCGTAAAATACGTTTTGCACTCGTCAAAATATCTTTGCGAATTGGCTCCAAAATCGAATTTAATTCGATTGTGATTTTATCAATAAAAATTTTGTTTTCAGACGAGTTTGCAATTTCATTTGCAATATCAATAACTTCTGTACGTTCATTTTTTATTGGTGTTAAATAAGCATTCCAAGCTGCATTTTTTGCTTCACGCACTGCTTTTTTTGCATTGTCTTCAATCGTTACTAATTCATTTTCGGTAGCTAATTTATTTTTCAAAATCCATTCACGCATTTTTTTTATTCCATCAAAATCGCTTTCCCATTGCAATCGTTCTTTTGATTTGTAGCGTTCGTGAGAACCCGATGTGCTGTGCCCTTGCGGTTGTGTAACTTCTTCAACGTGAACTAAAACAGGAACGTGTTCTTCTCTACAAACACGAGATGCGTCTTCGTATGTTTCGCAGAGATGTGCATAATCCCAACCTTTTGTTTTGAAAATTTCATATCCGTTTCCATCTTTTTCGCGTTGAAAACCTTTCAAAATTTCAGAGATACTTTCTTTTGTAGTTTGATATTTTTTAGGAACAGAAATTCCATGTCCATCGTCCCAAACAGAAACTAACATTGGAACGCTCATTACACCAGCAGCATTAATGCTTTCCCAAAACAAACCTTCGGAAGTACTTGCATCGCCAATAGTTCCAAAAGCAATTTCATTTCCTTTGTTTGAAAATTTTTTAAAATTATCTTTTTGTAAATCGGTATTTAATTTGAAATGTTTTGATGCCATTGCCAAACCTAATAAACGTGGCATTTGTCCGCCTGTTGGAGAAATATCAGCAGATGAATTTTTTATTTTGGTTAAATCTTTCCAAGTTCCATCGGCATTTAGGCTTCGTGTTCCAAAGTGTCCACCCATTTGTCGCCCTGCACTCATTGGCTCTAAATCTAAATCAGTATGTCCGTACAGCCCAGCAAACCATTCTTGTAAGGTTAAATTTCCAGTAGCAAACATAAATGTTTGGTCACGATAGTATCCCGAACGAAAATCGCCATCCTGAAAAACTTTTGCCATAGCTAATTGTGGAATTTCTTTTCCATCACCAAAAATTCCAAATTTTGCTTTGCCTGTCAATACTTCACGTCTGCCCATTAAACTTGCTTCACGACTTTCGTTTGCTATTCGGTAATCATTCAATACAATATTCACAAATTCGTCTTTTGAATAAACTTGTTTTTTTTCAGAACTGATTATTTCTTCTGCTTTTGACATAGGTTATGGTATTAAATATTCGAGCGATACAAATATAAGATTTGTATTTTAAAAAAAGGAATGATTTGATTTTGAAAAATTGGACAGAAAATTAATATTTCTGATTGTAAAGTTCTATTGCTTTTTTGTTTGATGCAGTTCTTTTATGTTTGAAAATTCCTGAAATAACAGGACAGGCAATAGTTCCAGCAATACAAATTCCAGAATAAGTTAAATATTCGGAATTTAGTGTTCGTGAGCCGTTGTTTGCTTGTTTGCTATAAATAATACTTTTTAGAAAAAAATACAAAGCCCCAACACCAAAAGGAATAGCGGCAAATCCAACATATTGAGTAGTTCTTGCATCTTTTGCTTTTCCTACCAATGAAATAATTTCTTTGTCTTTTGTTTTTAGTAAAATAGCTTGCATATTGCTCTCTCCAATATAATGATTTTGATAGCGGTAGCGTCTTCCATAGTCTTCAATTTTTTCAGTTTTCACAACATTTACAACTGGTGCAGTACTTTTGGTATAGTAGTCAGTAGATTGTTGATTGTTGGATATTGTTGTTTCTTTTTTAAAAATATCTTTTTCGCCATTAGCGTAAATAATCATTTGAACATTTGATTTGAAATCAATATATGTTGGACCATCTAGTATATCATATTTTTTGTATTTCACTTCTGTTGTAGAAATCTCTAGCACTTTGGCAATAATTTTATCGCCATTGATTTTCACAATTGTATCTTGTGCTTTTATAATAGTTGAAACAAGAATAATTGCAATAAATAAAACTATTTTTTTCATATCTCTTTTTGTTTCAACGAATGTAATAAAAAAAATTGTACCGATAACTTCGATACAATTTTTTGAGAAGAAAGGCAGGAGTGTTAGAAATGCTACGAACTAACACTCTAAAATTTTGCACAATTTTTTTACTGCCTTTTCTTTATCGTTAACAACTAATTTGGTGAAGATGGTGGAGCAGGAGGTTCAGGAAGTCCAACGGCAACATTATCTAATCCTTTGCAATCAATACATTTTAAGCCATCGTTTGTCATTAGCCATCTGCGATTTACCATATCTTTATCCAATGTGTTCGAAATATTATCAATATCATAAATAATGTGTTTCATATTTCCATTTAAGTAAACTACCTTGCCAACTGGCACTTTCAGTAACAATTGAATTTCTTGATTTCTCCATTTCTCGTTGATATTAATTTCTCCTTTTGGGTTAAATGAAATTATAGAATCTTTTATACTATAATCATAATCAATATTTTTTGCATTGTTGTTCGCTTCTTTTTTATTGGCTCCCGAAGCATTTTTAATTTCTACTAATTCAAAATTTTCAGTTTCGCTATTTGTTATGTTAAGCAAAACAGGAACATTATATTTTAACGGGTTGTCTTCAGTTGAACTAATATCCCATTTCATCATTCCAATTTTGAAATGCATTTTAGAGTGCGAATTTGAAATAAAATCTTTATCCAAATTTTTCACATTCAAATACAATGTATCTTTTTGTTTAATATCAATATTTTTCTTTACTGTGGCTTCTTCCAAAAAGTCATTGTTGATTTTTATTCCAGAATAAATTAAAATTACTAAACCTGATAACCATAAAATATTGAATGTATATTTCAATATTCTATTTTTTTGTTTTATTCCCAATAGTAGTTTTATTCCGCTATAAATAATGGAAATAAGTGGTATGCCTAAAAATAAAAAAAGTCCTGTAACAAATAATTCTGATGGTAATGTGTTTGGTAAAAAATTATGTATTAAATCAATCATTGAAATTGAAAAATTATTTTCTCTAAATGCACCTAAAGAAATATGTGTGGAACCAAAAATTCCGCTTAACAAACCAATCATTAATACAACAGCAATTACAACAAGAATTACAGCTATAATTTTTACAAAAATTTTGAAAATTGTATGAAAAATATCAGTGATAAAATCTCCAAATTTTTCAGCCGAATTTTTTACTTTATCTCTGTTTTCTTTTGAGTTATAATCTTTCATTTTTTTTTTGAAATCTTCAAACTCTTCATTCACGGCTTTTCCAATGTTGTTCACATCAATTTTTTCTCCTCGCATTTCTAATTTTTCGGCAGTAGTTTTTGCTTCAGGAATAATTATCCAAAGAATTAAATACAACAAAAATCCTGAACCGAACACAAAAAAGCTAATAGCAAAAGCAGCACGAAACCAAATAGGATCAAAGTCGAAATAGTTTGCAATTCCGGAACAAACACCACCTAATTTTTTTTCATCTCCATCACGAAATACTCTTTTTTTTCTGTTTTGAAAATTATGAGTAGTTGATGAATTTGAATCATTATTTGTGTGTTGTTCTTCATGAGATTTTTCTTGTTCATCCATAAAATCTTCTGGTTTTCCCATAATGGCAATAACACTATCAACATCTTCCATCAAAACAGCTTGTTTGTTTTTGCTAACTTTTTCTTGCAACATTTCAGCAATACGCAATTCTATATCGCTCATTATTTCGTCTCTGCTTTCGGAATTTTTGAAATAACTTTTAATTGTAGAAAGATATTTGTTGAGTTTCTCATAGGCACCTTCTTCTATATGAAAAATGTTGCCACTTAAATTCATTGTTACAGTTTTGTTCATTGTCTTTTTATTATTGGTTGATATTTTTTAATTCTTTAATTTTTTTATTTTTTAGATGTTGTTTTGTTTACAGCCTCTACTAATTCATTCCAAGTTGTGTCCAATTCTTTCAAAAATTGTTTTCCAATAGGTGTTAGTTTGTAGTATTTGCGAGGTGGTCCCGAAGTTGATTCTTCCCAACGATAGGTTAATAATCCATCGTTTTTTAATCGCATTAATAAAGGATACAGCGTTCCTTCTACCACAATAAGTTTTGCTTTTTTCATCTTTTCAATAATTTCTGAAGGATAATTTTCTTCATTTGAAAGTATTGATAGAATACAAAATTCAAGAACTCCTTTTTTCATTTGTGCTTTTGTATTTTCTATGTTCATAATCTTAAATCGAATAATTTTATTTGACATCGCAAAGATATATACAAAATTTAGTACCTTGTATCACATAGTACTAAAATAATTTGTAAGTAATTGATTTTCAATGATAAAATTTTTAATTTGATTTTTAAAATTCTATGTACTTTTGCAAAAAAATATTTTTTATATGCATTTAGCGCAAGACTTCAGCCAATTATTTACTATTGCTTCATTAATTAGTTTACTCACTTTATCTGTATTAGAAGTTGTTTTAGGTATTGATAATATTATTTTTATTTCTATTGTTTCTGGTAAACTGCCAAAAAGTAAACAAGCCAAAGCACGCACAATAGGTTTGATGCTTGCCCTGATTATGCGAGTGGCTTTGCTTTTTAGTATTTCTTGGATTGTAGGCTTGAAAACTGCTTTGTTTACTATTTCCGATTTTGGAGTTACAGGTCGCGATATGATTTTATTTGCTGGTGGTGTTTTTCTTCTGTACAAAACTACAATTGAATTGCACAACAAAGTTCAAGGATATGATGATGAAGGAGTGAAATCAAATAAAACAACTTTCAATGGAATTGTGTTTCAAATTGTGTTGATTGATATTGTGTTTTCATTCGACTCTATCCTAACAGCAGTTGGGCTTGTAACAAATTTAATTGTAATGATTTTGGCTGTTATTATAGCAATGATTATTATGATTTTATTTTCTGGAAAAGTAAGTGATTACATAAATGATAATCCAACGATAAAAGTGTTGGCACTATCATTTTTATTAATGATTGGAATGATATTGGTTTTAGATGGATTGCATCAACACGTTGATAAAACAATAGTTTATATTTCTATCGCATTTTCTTTATTTGTAGAAATGTTGAACATTCGTATGCGAAAAAAATCAAAAAAGCGAGATACAAATAATGATGAAAGAGATTTGATTTAACTAATAATTTTTTTGTTACTATCCTCTTTTGCCCTGTGAATACTGGCATTCAAGTCAAACCCTAAAAGTAAAATTAACGAGTTGATATAAATCAACATCATTATCACAATTACTGTTCCGATAGAACCATAGAGTTTATTATATTTTCCAAAATTATTTACATAATAACCAAAACCTATGGAAGCAATAATAATTAAAACTGTTGCAAAGGTTGAGCCTGCTGAAAAAAAATTCCATCCCTTTTTTCGTTTCGGACCAATGTAATAATTGAATGAAATGAGGCAAAAAGATAAAGCCGCAAGTATAATCCATTTTCCAAAAAGTAAAATATAGTATAGCACGTTGCTTTTGTGAATAAGAGATTCAAGTACAATTTCGCTGTATATAATTAATGCAATTGCAAACGAAAGCATAAGCACTGTAATGATTACCATAAACAATGAAACAAGGCGTTGATGCAACGGCTTGCGTACTTCCATGGTGTGATACGTTTCATTAAATGAATTAATCATTGCATTAAATCCATTGGTAGAAAAATACAATGCTGAAATAAAACCAATAGAGAGTAGTCCTCCATGTTGATTTTTTATAATGTCCACAATGGTTTCCTCTGTCGCTTCAAATGCGCCTCTTGGCATTATGCTTTGCAAAAGATTAAATAAATAATCTTGAAAATGTTCAATGGGTATGTAAGGAATAAGTGTAAACAAAAATATAATGGAAGGAAAAAGTGCTAAAAAAAAACTGAAAGCTAATGATGAAGCTCTCATATTTAACAAACCATTTTTTAATCCTTTGAAAAAAAATTTAGAAACCAAATAAAGTGAAAGCCCTTCAAATCCAGGAAGTATCAGTTTTCTGCTTGCTTTTATAATTCGCGAAGCAGGTTTAAATTTTATCAGTAACCGAATACTTTTGCGATTCATTATTTTATGGCTTTAAGGCTCAAATCAAGGCTTTTGATGCTGTGTGTGAGTGCGCCAACTGATATAAAATCAACTCCGCATTTTGCGTAAGTGGCAATATTTTTTTCAGTAATGCCTCCCGATGCTTCAGTTTCAAATTTATTATTGATAAGCTTTATAGCCGTTTTTATATCGGCATAAGAAAAATTATCGAGCATAATACGATGAACTTTTCCAATAGCAAGAATTTGTTTTACTTCTTCCAAATTTCTTGCTTCAATTTCAATTTTTAGTTTTTTCTTTTTCGCTTTCAAATAATTATTAGCCGCTTCAATGGCTTGTTTTATTCCGCCTGCATAATCAATGTGATTGTCTTTTATTAAAATCATATCATACAATCCAATTCTGTGATTTGCTCCACCACCAATTGTTACAGCCCATTTTTCTAATCCGCGAATAGTAGGAGTTGTTTTACGAGTGTCAATTACTTTTGCTTTTGTTCCTTTACAAAGTTGAACCAAATAATTTGTTTTAGTTGCAATTCCACTCATGCGTTGCATGCAATTTAAAACCAATCGTTCGGCAATTAAAATGGATTGTGATTTTCCTTCAACAATAAGAATAATATCTCCAATTTTTACTTTCGTTCCGTCTTTTATAAAAACAGTTATTTTCAATGATTTATCAACCGTTTTAAAAACATCAATTGCTAATGCTACTCCAGCAATTATTCCATTTTCTTTTACAAGCAAATGCGCTTTTCCCTTTGTTGAAGAAGCAATACAAGCCGATGATGTGTGATCTCCATCGCCAACATCTTCGGCTAAAGCAGTAGAAATAAATTTTTGGATATTGAAATTGTAAAGCTTTTCGGGTTTGGAAATTTTACTCATTTTCAGGTTCAATTCTAAATTGCTGAATAAGCGTTTGTGCGCCCGTGGTTTTTATTAAAAAGTAAACTCTAAATTTTCCATTTGTAGTTTCCAAAGTTCCAATCACATATTGAGAGCCATTTTTAGGTTCGCTTTTGTGTGCAATGTTATATGATTTTACAGGATGTTTTGCAAAAAAATCTTTCAAAATCATTTGTGCTTGTTGCTTGCTGTACACATCTTCTTTGTCAATCAATTTCAAATCTACATTTTCAATAAAATAATTTGAAATACTTTTTGGATTTCCCGAACGAATAGCGGTAGCAATATCATCAATAATATCGGCTGAAAAAGCAACATTGCTAATTATAAAAAATAAAATAATAAAAATAGATTTAGTTTTCATTTTAATAATCTTAATTAACCTTTAAACATCAATAATTAAGCCATCCATAAAATAAAATTGAACTTATGATGATTATACAACAAAAATATAGTTTTTTTGTATTATCAATTCAATAATTTATGAAAATAACTTTTCTGCTTAATGGAAAAACAGATGACGATTATATTTTAAAAGGTTGCAATATATATGAGCAACGGTTAAAGCACTATTTGCCTTTTGAAACAATTGTTATTCCTGCTCTTAAAAATACAAAAGCATTGAGTATTGAACAACAAAAACAAAAAGAAGCAGAACTGATATTAAAAAATATTTCTTCTTCCGACAAATTAATTTTGTTAGATGAAAATGGCAAAGAGTTCAATTCTATTGGTTTTGCTGACTTTATTCAACAACAAATGAATTCGGGAATAAAAAATGTTGTATTTGTAGTTGGTGGTCCGTATGGCTTTTCGGATGAAATTTACAAACGTGCAAATGGAAAAATTTCATTATCAAAAATGACTTTTTCGCATCAAATGGTTCGTTTGTTTTTTGTGGAGCAGGTGTACAGAGCAATGACTATTTTGAAAAATGAACCATATCATCATAGCTGATTTGCTAATTTTTAATTAGCTGAACTCCTTTATCTGTAAGTTTTACAAGTTGTTCTTTATACAAAGTGCCAACGGCTTTTTTAAATGCTTTTTTACTTATTTGTAATGCGCTTTTTATTTCTTCGGGTGAACTATTATCGTGCAATGGAAGAAAACCATTTTTTTGTTTTAAGAGGTTTAAAATTTTCCATTTCACATCATCTACTAATTCAAATCCACTTTTTTGTAAACTCAAATCTATTTTATTATCCTCACGAATTTGTTTTACATAGCCTTTTATTTTATCTCCAATGCGTACATTATCAAAAATTTCATTTCTGTAAATTAAGCCAACGTAACTATTGTTAATAATAGCATTCAAGCCTTTGTCCGTTTCTGAATAAATTAATAAATCAACAATATCCCCTGCTTGTAATTCAATATTTTCACGTTCAATAAATTTATTCAATTTCGTTGATGCAACAACTCTGTTGCTTGCTTTGTCAACATAAACGTAAACAACATAACTTTTTCCTTCTTCTAATTTTTGTGATTGTTCGGCAAAAGGAACAAGTAAATTTTTTTCCATTCCCCAATCTAAAAAAGCACCAAAACTATTTACTTGTTGAACTTCTAAAAATGCAAATTCTTCAGCAATAGCATAAGGTTGAACGGTTGTAGCAATAAGCCTATCGCTTGAGTCGCGAAACACAAATACATTTAGTACATCACCAATTTTTGTTTCTTTTGGAATCCATTTAGTTGGCATCAAAATTTCTACTGTTCCATCACCTAAATAAATTCCGAAATCCAATTCTTTTAGAACTTCTAACTCGTTGTATTTTCCTACTTCTACCAATTTATAAATATTAAATGTTGTTAATGTGTATTAAATTTCTTCTTCGTTTTCATCACGCGTTTTCACTCCTTGCAAAAGCGATGTTACAATAGATAATATGAAACTAAATAAAAGTGCCCACCAAAAACCATTAACGTGAAAGCCTTCTACCAAGCGAGATGCAAGCATAATCATTAGTGCATTAATTACGAATAAAAACAATCCGAACGAAAAAATTGTTACAGGAATAGTTAGAATTATCATAATAGGTTTCACCACTGCATTTAAAAACGATAGTACAGCCGCAACCATCAATGCTGTTAAAAAGCTATTGTTTTCAATATTTACACCTGGCAATACGTAAGATGATATTAAAACTGCAAGGGTTGAAATAACAAGTTGGAGAAGAAATTTCATGTGATTTTTTTTACAAAGTTAATATTATAAATTGCTTGCAATTGCAATTGCACATTTTTGTCCATCAATGGCGGCAGAAACAATTCCTCCAGCATATCCAGCGCCTTCAGCACAAGGATACAATCCTTTTGTTTGCGGATGTTGTAATGTTTCTATATTTCTTGGAATGCGAACTGGCGATGAAGTGCGCGATTCTACTCCAACTATTACTGCTTCATTTGTTAAATAACCACGCATTTTTTTGCCAAATTCAACAAAACCTAATTGTAATCTTTTTCCAATTTCTTCTGGCAATAAATTATGCAGTGCGGCAGATTTTATTCCTGGTTGATACGAAACATCAGGTAATGTGGAAGACAATTTGTTACTCACAAAATCCTGTAATCGTTGTGCAGGAGCTGTTTGTGTTTGCCCTCCTGCATTCCAAGCCATTTGTTCTAATGCTTGTTGGTAGCGCAAACCAGCCAAAGCTCCGTGAGCAGAATATTTTTGATAATCTTTAGGTTCAATGGTTACAACAATTCCAGAATTTGCAAATGGATTATTTCGTTTTGATGGTGACCAACCATTTGTAACTACTTCGCCTAGTGCTGTTGCGCAAGGAGCAATAATTCCACCGGGGCACATGCAAAAAGAATAAACGCCTCTTCCCATTGCTTGATGCACCAAACTATACGATGCCGCAGGTAAATAGTCTCGTTTGTGATTTACTTCGTTAACTGTACAATGATATTGCAATGAATCTATCAACGCTTGTGGATGCTCCACACGAACGCCCATTGCAAAGGTTTTACTTTCTATTAAAATATTTTTTTTGTGAAGCAATTCAAAAATATCTCTTGCACTATGTCCGGTTGCTAATATTACATTGTCAGCAATAAATTCAATAGTTGTGTTGTTTTCTAAATCATTACAAACAACGCCTTTTATACAATTATTTTTGATAATAAAATCAACAACGTGTTTATTGAAGTGCACTTCTCCTCCAGCATTAATAATACTTTCACGCATTGCTTCAATTATTTTTGGTAATTTATTTGTACCAATGTGTGGATGAGCTTCCACTAAAATATTTTCGTCAGCACCATGTGCTACAAAAATTTCTAAAACTTTAGTTACATCTCCTCTTTTAGTGGAACGTGTGTAAAGCTTACCATCACTGTATGTTCCAGCACCACCTTCTCCAAAACAATAATTTGAATGTGGATTTACAATGTGTTCTTTATTTATTGCTGCTAAATCTCTTCTTCTATTTTTTACATTTTTTCCACGTTCAATCACAATTGGTTTCAATCCCTTTTCAATTAATTGTAATGCTGCAAATAAACCTGCTGGTCCTGCACCAACAATAATTATAGATTTTTTAGAATTTACATCAGGGTAATTTATTTTGTAATTGATTGGAGTGGGAGCTGGCTCATTTATATAAACTTCAATTTTTAAATTGATTTTTATAGTTCGTGAACGTGCATCAACAGAGCGTTTTAAAATTTTAAAAAATGTAATGTTTGTTGTTGATGTAAATAATTGTTGAGCAACAATTTCTTTTATTGTTTGCTCATTAACCGCTTCCTCTGGGGAAACAACAAGTTGGAGTTCGTGTTTCATTTTTATTTAAGGCACATTTTTATTGTGCAATTTGTTTATCCTTCAAAGGTAATTGAAATCAAAAATACTTTTGATTTTAATTTATCAATCGAATTTGAAAAAATAGTATTGTCTTTAATTAATAGATTTGATGTGCCAAAGGACATTTTTCCTTCTATGGCAAATTTAAAATATTGTAAATAAAATTCCGCTCCTGCACCAAACTCATAAAAAAAATCATTCTTTTTTAACTTTACAATTTGTTCGTTAATATTGATGCTATTTTCGGTTTTGCTTTTCGATGCTAAATCAAGTGTATAGCCACCTCCAGCAAGTAAATAAGCATCAAAATTTCCAACACGTTTTGAACGTAATTTTAAATCCAACGGAAAATTTAAAAAAGTTGATTCTACATTTTTTACTCGTTTAATAGTATCCTTTCCCTCAAAATAATATTCTAAATTTCTTTCTGAAAAAGATAAATTGGGAACAAAGCGAAGCATAAGGTATTTGTGTAAACGCAGCTCTGCAATAATTCCTAAATTAAAACCAGATTTTGATTTTGATTGAATTGTTTTTAAAGAATCAAATTGTTCGAAATGGTTGGTTTGCTCAATTACAAAATTTGCGCTATTTACTCCAAGTGCAAAACCAAAATTTAGCTTGTTATGGTAATAGTTCGGAAGATTTCCTCTTTCGGAAATTTCTTGAGCTTTTACCAAAACAGCAGTAAAAACAATTAGTGTAGCAAGTATGTACTTATTTATGGACTTCAATTTTTGTATCAATTGATTTTATTAACGCAAAGTTGGCGAAATTATTTTATTTCTTGCCTATATAAATGGAAGCAATGCCAAATGTTAAAGGAATAGCTTTCGTTTCTTTGAAGCCAGCTTTTTTCAGAACATTCAAAAAATCCTCTCCATCAGGAAATGCTTTTACCGATTCGGGCAAATAAGTATATGCTGATGAATCTTTTGAAAAAAGTTTACCAACTGTTGGTGTAATAAACTTTGAATAAAAATAGTACAATTGTTTTATTGGAAAATTACGGGGTTTTGAAAATTCAAGCACAGCAAGTGTTCCGTTGTTATTTAAAACACGATAAATATTTTCAATTCCTTTTTCTAAATTCTCAAAATTACGAACACCAAAACCAACAGTAATTGCATCGAATGAATTTTCAGCAAAAGGCAAATTTTCAGAGTCGGCAAGTTGAAGTGAAATTTTATTTTGCAAATTCAATTTGTTTATTTTTTCAAATCCCAATTTCAACATTCCTTCCGAAATATCCACGCCTATTACTTTTTCGGGATTTAGTTTCATTGCTTCAATTGCAAAATCGGCTGTTCCTGTGGCAATATCTAAAATTAATTTCGGTTTAGTTGGTTGTAATAATTTGATTGTTTTTTTTCTCCAACCTTTGTGAATTCCCAATGATAATAACTGATTTAGGAAATCATATTTTGGAGCAATGTTGTTGAACATTGTTGCAACTTGTTCTTTTTTGCTTGTAGTTTGATTTTTATATGGAGTTACAATTTGGCCCATTATTTTTTAAAAATTATTTTTGTGGAGTGCAGAAAAATTTCAATAAAATTATAGCTTAAGAAGCATCGCTTCTTTTAATAATTCATTTTTATCAATGGGCACAACACCAATTTTTTCGCAAACCAAACCTCCTGCAAGATTTGATAATGTTGCGGTTGTAATGGGTGATAAATTAGATGCGATGCACAAAGCAGCAACG
>JAYTXX010000150.1:0-14499 GCA_043742725.1 Bacteroidota bacterium
AAGGTTCAGCACATAACCTCCTATCTTAGCTTTTTCGATAACATCTTCATCTTTTTTACAAGAATGTAATACAAGTAGAACAAACAAGAACAATGATATTTTTTTTAATAGTATCATTTTGATAGTATTATTTTTGAATGTTCAATAGTATTATTTGTATTTATTTCTACAATATAAATACCGTTTTCCAATTGACTTAAATTTATTTCTGTTACTGTGTTTTTTGTATTCGTAGAATAAACCGTTTTACCCGTTAAATCAGTTATTCGCAGTATAGAATTATTTTCACCTGAATTATTTTCGATTGTGAGTAAACCATTATTTGGGTTGGGATAAATTGTTACTTTTGAAAGTATTCTTGAGTTCGTACTATTTTTGTCTTCCACATTTATTCCAGTTATCTGCGAATAAATGTTGCTTTCATTGTCCGAGTTATTTGTTGTACTTGGTCTTTTTAAGAGATTAGCACAATCGTATGACTCAATGTAAGCCTCCAATTCAGCACCCAAATCTACATTAGTGCCAGGCAATAGTTCAATAGCATCGCCAGCATGAATAATTGCATGACTATAATTATCCACATTAAAATCACCATCAGGAGTTAAATAGTCTTGATTTCCATTCAAGGAATAAATACCATTTCCCACAAAAATTTTATCTCTTGCTTCAAACTCTGCAATGTAAGGATCATTACTACTACTTTGAACAAAACCTGTTGGCGTGGTTCCTATGTTGCGGTTGGACAAAAACAAATCTTCTGGAGCAACCTCCACCCTTGCCAAATAATCGCCTATAAATTTTTGAGGAGCTTCTACATGAAATTGGTTATCGGGTTTTGGAGTACCATCAAAATAAAAACCATTGTTAATGCCAATTGCAAATATTGCATCAAAAGGGGTTACTTTGTAGTGATTGTTTGGATAAGATATGTATGGAAACCCATATCTCAAATTTGGTTCTTGGGGATCAGTTAGGTTTGTCGGTTTTTTATACATCAAATTTAATGAAAAAGGAGAAGTAAAAGTGCTTACAGACAAACCAGTTGATGGGTCGTGTAAATCCAAAGCAGAGGACACGGGTGTAAACGAGTTTAGGTTATGGTCATAATCTGAATGAGCTTGTAAAAGCAAGGAATTATTATAAAAACTATAAGCACTATATTCATATAATTCTATATGTGCCGAGAGAAGACTTGCAGGAGAATCGTCATAATTTGGTGGATTAGAGGGTTTAGCTACATGGCTTTCTTTTAATGATATTGGCAGGTTTAATGTAAAAGGATCGGTGCAAACACATCCCGACCATGGTGTCCAAATACATGTAGGGGGGGCTATGGTAGCACTCGCATCAACTGTTATTTTTGCATCAAAAATATTTTGGTTGTTATTTTGACTCCACCATCTTGCCGTAGTTTGCTTTTCGGCTTTAGGTCCTACCCATGTATAACTATTTCCGCAAAGATTGGTTTGTATAGAGGAAAGATTTGTGCCTAAATAACTGTCAAGTGCAATGGAACTTGTATATGTAACCATTGTTCCAATGCCAGAACCTTGAGAAATTCCTATTCTTCGACAAAATTCAGGATAACCATTTGTGCTGTTTAAAGGAATGGAACTAAAAGTATTTAAAAGAGCTATTCTATCACCATGAGGGCCATTTCCAGCAGCCGATGAATTAAATGCCATTATTTCATTTGCTGTTTTGGTATCAAAAGCCCCCTTTGCAAGATATGCAGCAAGTTGATTTATTTGATCTGCTTGAACTTGTAGTTGTGAAGAGGACGGAATAATATTGCTACTTTCAGATTGAAATTTTGCAAAATATTGAAAGCCTAAAGGAATATTTGCCCCTTGGTGTTCTCCTTCAAAACTAATCCACATTTTTGTATGAGGATTCTTCCCTATTCCTTGTTTATATCTTGATTCCATTAAGGCTAAAGCCATTCTAGTTGTTATAGCTCCTCCGCTAAAACCACATGCAACATTTTCAAAATAATATCCATTTTGAATTTTTTTTTCATTTATTTCATTTACTAATTGCATGTATAATGCTGCGTTATTAATTGTTGCATCGTCCCCTTTATCATACATCAATATAATGACATCATATCCTTCGTCTCTTACTCTATCGAGCAATTCATTTCCATTATCCGTTGCCCCATATTTATCATAATCATTTTTAGCAAATCGTTTGTTGTAAACGCCATTATAAGTTTCATAAAAAGTACCTCTCCATTCTCCATTCCATTGATATGAAGTAGGAATGCTAATATGTATTCCCAAAAAATTTATAGAAAAATAATCACTCGAATTTATTAAACCAGGTACTAATTGTTTACTGTTACTTGGATTATATCCCACACTTACAATAAATGGTTTTCGAATTTTTTTTTCAGGATTACAATGAGAGTACCAAATCGCATAATGCCCAGAAACATAAGTACCCAATATTGATGTTTCAATTTTAACAGGACCCTCATCAGGATATTGAACTGACTCAACAGATTTATTATTACCTTCTTCTGGTTCTATATCAATAGAGCATTTAGAAATAAATTCTTTTGTGCCAATTTTAATTTTGGTTGTAATTATTTTATTTCCACGTGTAGTATAAGTAACAGTTTTAGAGTGTCCTAAACTTATAGGGCGAAAGCCTCCACCGTCATCAAAATCAATTAAAATGGAATCAACATCATTTGTATTGATATTAGAAAGTAGTAAACTATCATTTAATAAAAAGTTGATTTGATTGTGATTAATAACCTGATTTAAAACAGAGGCAGCAAACAGCGTATCTTTTTTAAAAGGAAAATAATTACTGGGGGAATTATCAATAAATTTGTTGTTCTGAAAACTAACATAACCCAATGCAATAGTTGAATCTTTGTATGAGCTATATTCTAACAAAGAAAAGCTGATTGGTTCGACACCCTTTCTTAAATTTTCAAATAAATAATCCTCTAAATATTTTAAATTTATCTTGCTGTCATCTTGGAAATTCGCAATATCTAAATCATTTACCATCGACAAATATTTTAAGACATTACAAACAGAATCTGACGCCCCGCCTCTATAAAAATCAAAAATATTATATTGCGGAGTAATTAATCTATATTTTAAAAACGTTAATGAAGGATATTTTTGTTTAAATGTAGAGGTTGTGTAATTTGCAAAATCTTTATACCCATTAAATTTAAGAGTATCACTTGCCATTCCAACAAAAGGAAATAAAAAAAATAAATATGCTATGCAGAATTTTAATGTGTATTTCATGATTGAAGCAATTTTAATTAATTTATAAAAAATTATTTTTTCTCAATCATTGTTTTAAGCTCTTCTATTTGTTTCTGTTGTTCAATCAAATAGATTGTAAGCTCTTCTATTTTTTTCATTTGAAGTTTTAGTATTTCTCCAACATCTCCACCTTGTTCTGCTATTTCTTTTGCATTTGGTATTTCAGGAAGATGTTTGTTTGCCTTAATAAATAGTTCTAGTTTTTTCAAATCAGGCAAAATATAGTTGTCGTCAAAAACATAATCAGGCCAATTGTTTTTTAACTTTACTGTGATAGCTTCCGCAATTATTTTTCCATTAACAGCTAATTTGTAATCATTTGGAATATAAATACCTCCTATCCCCACATTTCCATTAACTATAGAATTCCCACTAACTAGTGTATTTCCATTTACCTCCAACTTTTGAGTAGGTAAATTAGTTCCAATTCCAACATTTCCTTTCAAAGTATTAGTCAAAAACACATTACCACCATTGTTACCTGTACATATCTCCACATCCTTTCCGCAAGAACAATTTAGCTGTAAGCTAGTATAAGGAGGGTGGGTGGCACCAGGAACCGCAGGAGGTTCCGACAAATCAATAATGCCACGATGTACTATTCCATCATAGCCCATTGTAAGAGAAATTCCATCATTAACCGTTGGATCTCCACTTACAAAAAAACCAGACAATTGTAAAGTAGGTTTATAGTTTGGAATGCAATTAAGAAATTGTTTAGGTGGTCCTATACCTATATGATATATATCAGCAGGATTACCAACGCTTCCTGCTTGTTTAAAACCTATCACACCAGCACTACCCAATTTCAAATCACCACTTACTTTCAAATTTCCATTCACATGCAATTTTTCTTCTGGCGAATTTGTTCCCACACCCACATTTCCATTATCTACAATTCTTAAACGCTCTGTACCATTTGTTTTAAAAATAAGTGGAGCCACATTTTTTGTTCCAATAAAACTATTCGTATCTGCATTATTTCCTTTTACTTGCCAAGGTATTACAGCTTGTGAATTTCCATGACTTTGAGCCACAGCTGTTGCAATCGAAAACATTACAAAAACAAAAAGAAAAATACTTTTTCTAAAAATGTTTTTGGAAATTAGTAGTTGATGTTTCATGTTTTTATTGAATTTAGAGTTGATAAACGAATGAATACTTTAGCTAAATAAAACCATTTAAAAACAAAAAGCAAATTTTTAACAAAAAATATTTTCTCCACACACAATATATTTATTTAAAACCAATTCAATTTTTGTTTTCCTTTTAATACTATAACTTACAAATCCTTCCAAACCACAAAATGTTATTACTTCGGTGCGGCTGACGTGCACAAAAAGTGTGAACTACAACTTTTGCGGAAACATAGCGTAAGCATTTTGCGGGAAAAGCAAAAGCTTGGAGTTGGTTTTCGTGTTTGAATTTTTGATTCTTTTGTTTCAAGACAAAAGAAAACACATCGTTTTTCTGTTTGAGCTCCCACACATACTTTCCCTACTTTCATACTCCAAAAATTCAAAGCGCACTCAAAGCGCACTCAAAGCGCATTCAAAGCGCACTCAAAGCGCACTCAAAATACCAACACTTTTCAATTCCTTCCGTCCTTTTTTCATAATTCGCAACTATGTATTTCTTAAAAACGTAAACTAATATCCTTTTTTATATATTTACGAAAGCAAAATCGATAAACTATGCGTTCCATTTTTTTAGCATTTATTTTTATTTCCACCTTTGTTTCGGCTCAAGTAACCGATAGTTTTACTGATGGAGACTTTACTGCAAATCCTGTGTGGAGTGGTGATGCAGAGTTTATTATTAATGCATCTAATCAATTGCAACTCAACAATACTGTTGCTGGGGCAAGTTATCTTTCAACGCCAAACACATTGTCATCATTGGATAATATGGAATGGCATTTTTATATCAAGCAAAGTTTTGCTCCATCGGGAAGCAATTATGGAAGAGTGTATTTGGTTTCTGACCAAGCAAATTTAGAAGGTTCACTCAATGGATATTATTTACAATTTGGTGAAGCTGGAAGTTTAGATGCTGTTGAATTGTTTAAACAAACTGGACTAACAAGCACATCCATTTGTCGTGGAACAAGCGCACAAATAGCAGCAACATTTACGTTGGGAATAAAAGTTACTCGCAATGCTTCTGGACTTTGGAGTTTATATGTTGATGCTACTGGAGGAACAAGTTATTCGCTACAAGCAACAGGTACAGATATAACCTATACAACAACAAATTATTTTGGCGTTGCAACTGTTTACACAGGAAGTAATTCAACAAAATTTTATTTTGATGATTTTTATGTGGGTGCAATAATTGTAGATAATACACCACCAACAATTGTTTCTTCCACAGTAATTTCAAACACACAAGTAGATGTTTTGTTTAGTGAAAATGTAGATGCAACTACTTCGCAAACGCTTACCAATTATAGTGCTGACAATGGTTTAGGAAATCCCTCTGTTGCAACTCGCGATGCAAGTAATTTTAGTTTGGTGCATTTAACTTTTGCTACTTCATTTACAGATGGATTGAACAATATACTTACGGTTACCAATGTTCAAGATTTGAATTCAAATGCAATTACAACAGCAACAACAAACTTCACTTATGTTGCACCAGTTGTTCCCGCTTATAAAGATATTATCATCAACGAAATTTTTGCAGACCCAACTCCACAAGTTCATTTACCTCTTGTAGAGTACATTGAACTTTACAACAAAAGTTCAAAAACACTTAATTTGAATGGTTGGAAATTTACAGATGGCTCATCAACAGCTACGCTTGGAAATTATGTTTTACCTCCCAATCAATATTTAATTGTTTGCAATATTGCTGATACTGCTTTGTTTACAACTTACGGAAACAGAATAGGTGTAAGTAGTTTTCCTTCTTTAAACAATACAGGCGATAATTTAAAGTTAGAAGACAATACACTTACAGTTATTGATTCTGTTGATTATTCAGATGCTTGGTATCAAGATGCTATAAAAAAAGGAGGAGGTTGGTCATTGGAATTAATTAATCCAAATGCGCCAATAGCTTGCCCTGCAACAGGAAACTGGATTGCATCAATTGATACAATTGGAGGAACGCCAGGAAAAATAAACAGTGTGTATTCAACAGCACCTGATGTTGTAGTGCCTGTGATTACTGGTGTTTCAATTATTGATAGCACACACATTACAGTTTGTTTTAGCGAAGCGATTGATGTTTCACAAATAAATGTTGCGAGCAATTATACTATCAACAATGGAATTGGAACACCACAATCAGCAATTGCAAATACATCATTCACTTGCGTAGATTTAACATTAAATGCGCAACTAATTTTATCAACTACTTATACATTAACAATGACAAATTTGAGTGATTGCTCGGGAAATGCGCTCAACCCCACAAGCATTAATTTTACCTATGCAATTCCTTCATACAAAGATATTATCATCAACGAAATATTTGCAGACCCAACGCCAGCAGTTCATTTGCCCGAAGTTGAATTTATAGAAATTTATAATAGAGGAGTAAATGCTTTTAATGTGAATGGCTGGAAACTCACAGATGGTTCATCAACAGCCACATTGAGCAGTTTTACACTTGGAGCAGGACAATATTTAATTATTTGTCCGATTGGAGATACAACGCTGTATTCGCCTTATGGCAATAGAATGGGCGTGAGTAGTTTTCCTTCATTAAATAATTCGGGAGATAATTTAAAGTTAAAAGATAATACTTTTAAAGTGATTGATTCTGTTGATTATTTGGATGCTTGGTATGGTGATGCGATTAAAAAAGATGGCGGATGGACGTTGGAATTGATTAATCCTAACGCACCAACAAATTGTCCTTCATCAAATAATTGGAAAGCTTCAAACGATACAACAGGAGGAACTCCAGGAAAAGTAAACAGTATTTATTCAACTGCTGTTGATGTTGCAGCACCTGTTATTATTGGTGTTACATCAAATGATTCAACACATGTTACTGTTTGTTTTAATGAAGCTATTGATGTTTCTGTAATCAACAACATAAGCACTTATAGCATTAACAATGGCATTGGAACTCCTTTATCAGCCGTTGCAAATAGTACTTATACCTGTGTGGAACTTACGTTGGCAACAGCTTTAACAGAAAATATTCTTTACACTATCACATTTACAAATGTTGCCGATTGCTCTGGAAATCCTTTGGCAACAAGTACTGCAACTTTTGCTTATCACAAAGTAAAATTATTTGATGTGGTGATTAATGAAATTATGGCTGACCCTGACCCTATTTATACTTCATTGCCAAATTATGAATATGTGGAATTGCACAACAGAACACCTTTTGCAATTAACTTAAATAACTGGACTTTTTCGGCTGGAACAAATACAAAAATAATTCCCGATGTAACTATTTTGCCTGATAGTTTTATTGTGTTTGCATCAACTACTGCTGCTCCTAATTATCCTGCAAGTTATAATGTGGTGGGTGTTACAAGTTTTCCATCATTAACAAATACGGGGCAAACATTAACGCTGAAAACACCAGCAGGAGCAACCATTTCAACTGTTACCTATTCTGACGATTGGTACCAAGATACGAATAAAAAAGAAGGAGGTTGGAGTTTAGAACAAATTGACCCAAACAATCCTTGCGCTGGAATGAACAATTGGCGGGCATCTGTGAGTACAGATGGTGGAACACCTGGAAGAAAAAATTCTGTGAATGCCACAAATGCTGATAATTCGGCACCTCAACTGGAACGTGTGAGTGTAATTGCTGTTGATACTATTCAAGTTTATTTTAATGAACCATTGGATAGCACAACAATGTTGAACCCGCTAATTTATACTATTGACAATGGAATTGGAGCACCAACACAAGTAAAACCAATTGCTCCCGATTTTAAAAGTGTGCGTTTGGCATTAGCAAGTGCTTTGCAAAAAGATATTATTTACACCATAACAGTAAACAGTACAATTACTGATTGTGTTGGAAACCCAATTGCAACAGACAACACAGCACAGTTTGCTATACCCGATTCTGCAACCACAAATGATATTGTTATTAACGAAATTCTTTACAACCCAAAAGATGGAGGTGTTGATTTTGTTGAAATTTACAATCGTTCAAACAAAATAATTGATTTAAAAACAATTACGCTTTCGCAATTTGATACGGTTACAAATGCGCTTGTAAGTATTAAAAACATTAGCAATGATGGCTATTTACTTTTTCCACAAAACTATTTAGTGTTAAGCCAAAATGGTAATAGTGTTAAAAATCAATATTACACGAGCAATCCAAAAGGCTTTTTGAATTTGCCAAGTATGATTTCTATGAGCATTGCAAGTGGTACAGTTTGTTTGGCAACTTCCACTACCATTATTGATAAATTAATTTATTACGACAATATGCAATTTGCTTTACTCAACAGTAGCAAAGGCGTTTCGTTGGAACGCATTGATTTTAACCGACCAACACAAGATATGGGAAATTGGCATTCGGCTGCTGAAGCAGTAGGTTATGGAACACCTGCTTACAAAAATTCGCAATACAATGATGCAGGAGAAACCGATGGTGCAATTGAGGTTACACCCGAATTGTTTTCGCCCGATGAAGATGGAAAAAATGATATTGTAAATATTAATTATCATTTTGATACACCTGGTTTTGTTGCCAATGTAACCATTTACGATAGCAATGGACGATTGGTAAAACAACTTATTCGCAACGAATTGCTTGGCACAAAAGGAACTTTTACTTGGGATGGAATTACTGATGCAAGAGAAAAAGCACGAATAGGAATTTATATTTTATTTGTTGAAGTATTTGATTTATCAGGCAAAGTAAAGCATTACAAAAAAACCTGTGTGCTTGCAGGAAAGTTGTAAACGAAAAAAAATTATTGTTCAACACAATTGATTGTTCCAGAAACGTATGTGGCAATGTGTTTGAAAAAATAATCCACTAGATAAACTACTCAACGACCAAGTATAAAAATAACAATACAAAATTATTGTAGATAACAGAAAATAATATAGCTTCGCTGCCTATAAAAAACATACAATAATTCACAATAATCACGAATAATGAAAAACGCAAAGGCGAAAGTTTCAGTTTATCACTTTTATTTCTTAGTGCTTGAATTTCAGCCACTAAACAAAATATATAAGGGTGAAATAAACGAAACTAGTTTCGTTTAGCGGAATGTTAGCTGCAATAATACGCGCGGTGCAAACATTCACGCAACGGAAGAAACGGTTACGAACAATTAGAAACAAAATAAAATGAAAAAAACTACATTATCATTTAATGACAGACCCGAACATATCAGTGAATATTTAACTCATTGGACAGGTAGAGGGAAATTTGAAATACTGAAAATAATTATTGAAACGAAAGAACTTAAATTTTCGCCTAACCTCATTTCGTTTCCTGACAACACAACCACATTGACAAGTCAAATGATTTGCTTTACGGATACACCCATCAAACACTCAATAGAACATTGCAAGAAATATGGTAGTTTCGGAATTAGTTTTAACAAAGAAAAGTTAGTCACTTATGGAGCAAACCCTGTATTATATTTAATGGACACCAGGAAATCTTATCATTCTTACCTTCTTGAATTTGCGGAAGCCATTCGCAGTCATACAAACAATGAACAGGCCTTATTATTAAATTGGTTCCGTTCATCTATGCAACCATACAACACAAAACCTAATGACATTAATCACTTTCCCGAATTCTTTGAGCGTGAATGGAGAATTGCAGGAAGAGTATTACCTTTTCATTGGTTAGAAAATTCAATAAAGCAAAAAGGAGAATATAACGAACCGAATTACGCAGGTAAAATAAGACCACATCAAAATTCTGACGACATTAATGATGTATCTTTCTTTTTACCATTTGACCCAAACATAATTGAAAACATTGTTGTACCCGAAGGCTCTGCAAAAGAAGCCGAACAACTTTTAATAGACCAGAAATTAGATTGTGAATTAATAAGTATTGCATAAAAGACACGACACGAAAAAAGAATTACTGCAGCTAACATCGGCTTGCCGAAAATGGGGGCGAAAAGCCCCCACTTCGGCAAGCCCCGTTCGTTATAATCTAGCACATCACGCTTCGCAATAAATGGTGTGAAGTTCGGAATAAATAATTTGGCTTTTCATTCCATATAAGTATAAAATAGTTTTGTTGCAAAATCAATTTTTTTCTCTGTGTTCTTTGTGGTAAACATTTCTTTGCAAACTCTGTGGTTAAAAAAAGAGATTCCCCGTAGGCGAGAAGCTAAAGTGTTGAACTGTGTGTGCAAGAGCTTCGTGCCAAAAGTAAATAGTAAGCTGTGCTTACCTAATCAATATAGATTTAAACGGAGAAAAGAAATAAAAAGGTACTCAATTTTTTTAAATAGCAATGAAATAGCTTTTTAAAAAATGAATATTCGTAGGTTTTTATTGCAATGTCCATAAAACGTAAAAGAGGTGAAACATCACTTAATAAAAGGCAGGAACTAAACACCCGCACGTATGCGGGATTATTTCCACATTTCTTCTTCAGTCCACTTTTCATGAAATCCCATATTACGAATATCAACATCTGGATATTCTTCAAATAATGTTTTTAGACGTAATTTAAACTTGGAGTTTGGGCTTATCGAATTTATTATGAACAACATGCAAGATAATATCCCAAACAGTCTTTTGTCCGTTTCATCATCTATAACAGCTAAAAATCTTTTGCCTTCTCTCTTTGGAATTGTTGGTTTTAAAGGGATTCTTCTATTCCATAATCTAGAATGATGGGCGCATGTATTTCTAATAAAGTTGATGCTTTTTAACCACGATTGAAATAATGGAACAACAGTTTTGTAAGACGATGCTATTTCTTTTTTTTCTTCATTATCCTTAAGGTTTTCATATAAACTCGCAATACTCCCAAATGTTAGTGTTTCCATAACCATCCAAGATGGAGGACATTGCGGTTTGTCGTATTTGGAATTATAACTTTTTATAAATTTCTCACTCGGGTTTTTACAATACGTCTGTATTTTTTCAATAAGTTTACTATGTAAAATTTTATCGTTAAATAATTCAGAATCAAGATACCAATGCGGACCATATTTTAGAGACATTATATCGCCAATATTTGCTTTGAAAGAAACTTCAATTCTTTCAATATAATCCAAAACTAAAAGACGCAGTTTTTTGTCAAAAATATAATGATTTAGAACTTTATCGAACGAAACATTTTCCTTAAAAGTATGGCTCCCATCAATCGATTGAAAAGGATACATATAACCCGTCATCCTATAATAGCCAATACTTTTTAAATATTTTAGAACACGATCCTTATCTTTAACAAGTAAACCTCTTTTTAATAATAACTCAAAGTGTTCTTCTTGTGTTTTTGCTGGTTTGGTAAACTCTTTCATATATAAAAAAAAGACCCTGCAAAGTGCGCATGTAAACAGAGGCGTGCAGGGTTTGATTAAGACAAATGTATATACAAAAACATATATGGTTTACATTTTTGTAAACGAAAAACACACATAAAATGTTAAACAGTTGTTTTTCAGCAACTTAATTTATTTTTTTATAAAGAATAAGCAATAAAAATTTCATATTAGGGATAAATCAGCGAATAATATGAATGTGATTGTTTCAATAATTTTTAGTTTCTTCTACCAATTGCAACTCTTCCTTTTTTGCAATTCTTTTCTTTTCGATTTTATAAACCCAAAACAAACTTCCAATCACAAAAATGGCGCTGATGAAAACAAAAACAAACTCCCCATCTTGTATTCCAACATTATCAACATCTGTTTTTATGGAATTTCTATTCATTAGCCACATTACAAAAACCGCCATTCCATTATTCAAAAAATGAGCAAAAATTCCAAGCCACAACGAACCACTCCATAAAAATAAATAACCCAAATAAGCTCCCATCAACATTCGTGGAACAAAGCCATAAAACTGCATGTGAAATGCGCTAAAAAGAATAGCACCAAACCAAACTCCAGCGTGTTTATTTTTAAAACATTCGATACTTACTTTTTGTAAAATTCCTCTAAAAAATAATTCTTCGCTCAATGCCGCCATAAATGCAATAACAAATAAATTTAAAATCAATGAGCTCACAGAACTACCTTTGGTAAAGGCTTCGGTAAGTTCTTTTGCTTTATTTTCACTATTTTTCATCCACGTTTCTATTCCCGAAAACATCTCCGGTAATTGCATGTGTTGGTTTAATTCGGCTAACCAATTTATTATTGGTAAAGCAAACAACATTCCTAAACCACCAATAAATAAAGAAGATACAGCGGGGAGTTTTGTTATGCCAGAATAATGAATTTTTTGTTTTGTCCAAAAAACAGAAAACAAAACTGCAGGTAAAATAAAAACAATAATCACACTTATTACTTGCAATATTTTTAACAACAACATTGTGTTCGGGTCATCCAAATTCAAATCAATATCACCGCTTCCTCCAATAACATTCAATACTCCATAAGCAATCATAAAAAGCATTATTACACCCATCTTAATCCACGAATGACGCTCTTGTTCTATATTTTCCATTGTATGTTCAAATTTTGGTAATTTTGCTAACGAATTATTAATGGTTGCGAAGTTACAAATTGTGAAGTATTGCACCGTTTTAAAAATAAAAAAATCAACAATTGGTAAAAATAGGAAACATAGAATTAGGCGATTTCCCTTTGTTATTAGCTCCAATGGAAGATGTAAGCGACCCGCCATTTCGTGCAGTGTGTAAAAAAAATGGAGCCGATTTAATGTACACCGAATTTATTTCATCGGAAGGATTAATTCGTGATGCGGCTAAAAGCCTTCAAAAGCTTGATATTTTTGAATACGAACGACCAATTGGAATTCAACTTTTTGGTTCTGATATAGATTCTATGCGTGAAGCAGGGCGAATTGCTGATGCTGCAAACCCTGATTTGATTGATATAAATTATGGTTGCCCTGTTCGGCAGGTTGCTTGCAAAGGTGCTGGTGCTGCGCTGTTGCAAGATATTCCTAAAATGGTGGAGATGACTTCGGCTATTGTAAAAATTGCAAATCGTCCAGTAACTGTAAAAACCCGTTTGGGCTGGGATGATAACACAAAAAATGTAGTGGAAGTTGCCGAACGCCTTCAGGATATTGGCATACAAGCATTGACAATTCATGGACGTACGCGTTCGCAAATGTACAAAGGTGATGCAGATTGGACATTGATTGGTGATATAAAAAATAATTCGAGAATAAAAATTCCAATTTTTGGAAATGGAGATGTGGATTCGCCCGAAAAAGCAAAAGCAATGAAAGACCGCTATGGTATTGATGGAATTATGATTGGTCGCGCAAGTATTGGTTATCCTTGGATATTTAATGAAATAAAACATTTTTTAAAAACGGGCGAACACCTTGCTTTACCAACCATTACAGATAGAGTAAATGTTTGTAAAGAACATTTGAATTTTTCAATGCGATGGAAAAGCAATCATGCTGGAATTGTAGAAATGAGAAGACATTACACCAATTATTTTAAAGGATTGTCGCACTTCAAAGATTATCGTTTGAAATTAGTTACTACTTATTCCTACGAAGAAATTATTTCAATTTTAGATGAGGTGGAAAAAAAATATTCCGAAATGGAATTGGTTTAATTCAAAAATGTTTTTTAGTAAAAACCCTCACAGGATACCAAGCTGCAAAAAATCCTATTAACATCACAATGCCTGTTACTGCTATAAAATCACTTATTTTAAATGCAATAGGATAACTATCTACCACATAACCTTCGTTGAATTTTATTATTCCAAAATTTATTTGCAACCAACAGAAAAGTGCACCAAGTGCCAATCCCAGCAATGCACCAATAAAAGTAATTAGCATTCCTTCCATCAAAAAAATAGTTCTAATTAAATTTATATCAGCTCCCATATCACTTAAAATTTTAATGTCTTTTTTCTTTTCAATGATAAGCATTGTGAGAGAACCAATAACATTGAATGTGGCTATTATCAATATAAAAACAAGAATAATAAATGTCCAAAGTTTTTCTGATTTTAATGTTTTATACAACAACTCATTTTGTTGATATCGATTTTTCACCAAGTATTTTACACCAAGTATTTTACTGATTTGCTCTTGTATTTGTTCTTTATTTTCACTTGATTTTA
>JAYTXX010000151.1:0-14682 GCA_043742725.1 Bacteroidota bacterium
ATAAAAATGTAGAATTAAAAATTTCTGATGTTAAACAGGATGAAGATGTGTTAGACACTTGGTTTTCATCTTGGCTTTGGCCCATAAGCGTTTTCGATGGATTTAAAAATCCTGATGGAAAAGACATCAATTATTATTATCCAACAAATGATTTAGTAACTGCTCCCGAAATTTTGTTTTTTTGGGTAGCACGAATGATTATTGCTGGTTACGAATATCAAGGAAAGAAGCCATTTACAAATGTTTATTTAACGGGAATTGTGCGTGATAAACAAGGTCGAAAAATGAGTAAATCATTGGGCAATTCTCCCGACCCGATTGAATTGATTGAAAAATACGGAGCAGATGGTGTTCGTGTTGGAATGCTTTTATGTTCTCCTGCTGGTAACGATTTGCCTTTTGATGAAGCCACTTGCGAACAAGGAAGAAATTTTTCAAATAAAATTTGGAATGCATTTCGTTTGATTAAAGGTTGGCAAATTGATGCGAATACAAAACAAAGCGAAAGCAACAAAATTTCTATTGAATGGTTTGATGCAAAATTTAATGAGCAATTAGAAATCATTAACGATTTGTACAGTAAATACAGAATGAGTGAAGCATTGATGACTACTTATAAATTAGTGTGGGATGATTTCTGTGCTTGGTATTTAGAAATGATAAAACCAGAATTTGTTGATGGAAAATCATTACCAATTGATAAAGAAACTTATGATGCAACAATAAATTTCTTTGAAAAAATATTAAAAGTATTACATCCGTTTATGCCTTTTATCACAGAAGAAATCTGGCATTTGATTGGAGAAAGAAAAGAGAAGGATTGTGTTATTGTTGCAGAATGGCCTAAAATAAATATAGAATATGATTGGAGAATTGTAAAAATATTTGAAGAATGTAAAGATGTTATTACTACAATTAGGAATATTCGACAACAATATAAAATTTCACCAAAAATTAAACTGAAATTATTTATTCTAGTTGATAAAAAGAGTACGAGAACTTTTAATGATGTTATTATTCGATTAGCGAATTTGAAATCATTCGAGTATACTGAAGAAAGAATTGAAGGCGCAATTAGTTTTGTAAAAGAAAGTGAACAATCATTTGGAGAATTTTTTATCCCCTTGGAAAATAATATTGATATAGAAGGAGAAAGAGAACGCCTCACAAAAGATTTAGAATACAATCAAGGGTTTTTAAAATCAGTACAAATAAAATTATCGAACGAAAAATTTGTTGCAAATGCAAAGCCCGAAATGGTTGCAAACGAAAAGAAAAAACAAGCAGATGCAGAAGCAAAAATAAAAGCAATTGAAGAACAATTGGCTGGATTAAAATAATTTAAAACTAAAATAGCTATGGCAAATCGCAGAAAAATTAAAGGAAACATCAATGGTTTATTAGGTGATGTTATTGAGGAATGTTACAATTCATTATTAAATAATGAAGGCAAAAACGAAGAAAAAGTGGAAGCACTAATTGACGATTGTGTGAATTTGGCTGATGATTTAATTGCAAAAGTGAACAGCGCAAAAAAATCAAAATCAAAAAAAGAAGTAAAAAAAATAATGAATGAAGTGAAAGAAAAACTTGGTGATGGTGTGATAAAATTTATTGAAAAGTTAGACACACTTTAAAAAACAAAACTCGGTTTCAAAACCGAGTTTTGTTTTAAGCATATCCTGCAATTTTATAAGTTATAAATCCAACCCATTCTTTTATCAAAGTACTCCAATCGTTCAGAGGAGAAACATTTGGAATAATTAAAAAATCAAAATCAAATTTTCGTGGACCAGCATATCTATCCGTACTGTATGGAGTTGTAGCAATTCCAATTTTTGAAAAGCAAGCCAAACTTCTTCGCATGTGTGTTGCTGATGTTATCAATAAAAAATTTCCTTTTATATTTTTTTCATCCAAAATTTGTTTTGTAAACACAGCATTTTCGTGTGTGTTATTCGATTCATTTTCAATATAAAAATCCTGTTCGGGAATTCCTAACGTAAGCAAATAACGCTTCACATAAGTTCCTTCTTTTGCATCAGGTTCCAAAACACTACCAGAACCTCCGGTAAAAAATATTTTCTTAATGTATCCTCTTTTGTAAAGTTCTACAGTTTGTAAAAGCCTATCAGATGAGCGATAGAACTGTAGTCTATCATACTTTTTATCATACTTCACAAATCCTCCCAACAAAATTCCAATATCATACGTTTTTAAATCTTCGTAGTGCGTTGCTGGAATTTCCCATAAACGAACACATTCATCAAAAATAAAAGAATTAGAAAAAAACAACAGCAATGCTAATGACCAAATCAAACATTTCTTTTTACGTTTTTCGTTTTTTGAAAAAACAGAAAAAAACAAAAGTGTAAAAATCCACACCAGTGGAGTTATAACAAAAGCAAGTAGTTTAGAGATAAGAAAAAACATTTTTCAATTTTTTATTTGAATTCAAATGTACATATTTTATAAATGAAGATTAACTTTACACTAAATGAAAAAAATTATAAAACTATTCATTGAGTTTGTTTTTATTTTAGTTTTTGCTTATTGTTTAATAATGCATGAACTAATTGTTTATGGTATTTCGCAAGCGATTGGGCAAATTAAAATTGTTGCAAATACAAAACCTATTGATGAAATTATCAACGAAAAAAGTACTAGCGACTCGGTAAAACAAAAATTAATTTTAATTCAAGAAATAAAAAAATATAGCATTGATAGTATTGGCATCAGTTCAAGTAAAAACTATTCTACATTTTACGACCAAACAAATCAACAAAAATTATATACCATTTCTGCTTGCGAAGTATTTTCATTTAAGGCAAAAGAATGGACATTCCCTTTTCTTGGAACTGTTTCATACAAAGGTTTTTTTGATAAAGGAAAAGCAAAAAAAGAAATTTCAATTTTAAAATCAAATGGCTATGATGTTGATGTTTACAGTCCTTCTGGCTGGTCAACATTGGGTTGGTTTAAAGACCCAGTATTGTCAGGAATGCTAAAAAATAGCGAAGGACGTTTGGCAAATCTTATCATTCACGAACTCACACACGGAACTATTTATGTAAAAAACAATGTTATGTTCAACGAAAATTTAGCAAATTTTATTGGTGATAAAGGAGCAGAAAAATTTCTCATTTTTAAGTATGGAAAAAAGTCAAAACAATACAATGAATATATAGAAAACAAAAGTGATGAGAAAATTTACAATGAATTTATTTTAAAAAGCAAAAATAGTTTAGATAGCCTCTACTCTACTTTTAAATCAACTGATACAGACAAATTCAAAAAAGAAAAAAAGAGAAAATTAATTACCGAAATTGTGTTGAATGTAAACAAATTACAACTTCATAAAAAGCAAAATTATTTCAATTACTCGCTACAAGCTTTTGCTGAAGGTAATGCATTTTTTATGGCATTTTCTAGATACGATTCGGAATACGAAATTTTTGAAAAAGAATTTGAAAAAAAATGCAATTCCAACCTCCGCAATTACTTGATTTTACTGAAGAATACCTATCCTTCCCTTTGATTTGGCAAAACAGCCTTATTTGGTTAAATTTGTGGCTCATAGAAAAGGATTAAAAAATGACAGAAGTAAAACCATATCAATCAAAAAATAAAATTAGAATTGTTACTGCTGCATCTTTATTTGATGGACACGATGCTGCCATCAATATTATGCGCAGAATTATTCAGGCAAGCGGAGTAGAAGTAATTCATTTGGGGCACGATAGAAGCGTTGAAGAGATTGTGAATTGTGCCATTCAGGAAGATGCTAATGCTATTGCATTAACTTCTTATCAGGGTGGACATAATGAATTTTTTAAGTATATGTATGATTTGCTTAAAGAAAAAGGTTGTAGTCATATTAAAATATTTGGTGGTGGTGGTGGAACTATTTTACCTTCTGAAATTGCTGAACTTCAAGCATACGGCATTACTCGCATCTATGCTCCTGATGATGGTCGTTCGATGGGATTACAGGGAATGATAAATGATATGCTAGAGAAATGCGATTTTCCAACGGGTGCAAACTTGAATGGTGAAGTAAAGCTGTTGAAAAATAAAGATGTAAAATCCATTGCACGATTGATTTCTGCTGCAGAAAATTTTCCGAAGGAATTTGAAAAATTTAGTGATGAAATTTCTTCAATCAAAAAAACAAAAATGGTTCCCGTGCTTGGTATTACGGGCACTGGAGGCGCTGGCAAATCATCTTTGGTAGATGAATTAGTTCGTAGATTTTTAATTGATTTTAAAGATAAAAACATTGCTATAATTTCTGTTGATCCTTCAAAACGCAAGACAGGAGGAGCATTGCTGGGCGACAGAATCAGAATGAATGCGATAAAAAATGAACGAGTTTATATGCGTTCGTTGGCTACTCGTCAGAGCAATCTTGCACTTTCTAAATATGTGAAAGAAGCTGTGGATATTGTAAAAGCAGCGAATTACGATTTAATAATTCTTGAAACTTCGGGTATTGGTCAATCCGACACAGAGATTACAGAGCATAGTGATATGAGTTTGTATGTTATGACTCCTGAATATGGAGCAGCCACACAGCTCGAAAAGATTGATATGCTTGATTTTGCGGATATCATTGCATTAAACAAATTTGATAAAAGAGGTGCTTTAGATGCGTTGCGTGATGTGAAAAAACAATACAAACGCAATCATCAATTGTGGGATGTTGATGATGATTCAATTCCCGTTTATGGAACTATTGCATCACAATTTAATGACCCAGGAATGAATAAGCTTTACAAGGCAGTTGTAAATAAATTGGCTGAAAAAACAGGTGCAGATTTAAAATCAAATTTTGCTGTAACAGATGAAATGAGTGAGAAAATTTATATTATTCCTCCTCACAGAACACGCTATTTAGCTGAGATTGCAGAGAATAATAGAAATTACGACAAGTGGGTAAATGAGCAAAAAGAGATTGCTCAACAACTTTATAGCATTCGCAAAACAATTGATAGCTTAAAGTTAAACAACTATATGAAAGCATCTTTAGCAGCAGCGGAAACAAAAAAATCAATTATTGGCATCGCTGAATTGATTGCTACACTTGAAAATTTATATAAAGAAATTGAATTAGGTTTTGATGGACACAATAAAAAGATAATAGAAAGTTGGGCTGATAAAGTTCAGCAATACAAAAACGAATATTTTATTTTCAAAGTTCGCGATAAAGAAATTAAAATTAAAACTCATTACGAATCGCTTTCACATAGCCAAATCCCAAAGGTATCCACTCCAAAGTACGAAGCTTGGGGAGATATTTTAAAATGGAATTTGCAGGAAAATGTTCCGGGAGAATTTCCTTACACTGCGGGTGTGTTCCCTTTCAAGCGCGAAGGTGAAGACCCAACAAGAATGTTTGCTGGCGAAGGCGGACCAGAAAGAACTAACAGAAGATTTCATTATGTATCCTTGAATATGCCTGCTCATCGCTTAAGTACAGCATTTGATAGTGTTACACTTTATGGTCAAGACCCAGCTATTCGCCCTGATATTTATGGGAAAATTGGTAATTCAGGAGTTTCTATTTGTTGTTTGGATGATGCTAAAAAATTGTATTCCGGTTTTAATTTAGCGGACCCTAAAACTTCTGTATCAATGACTATTAATGGTCCTGCGGCAATGCTTACAGGATTTTTTATGAATGCTGCTATTGACCAACAATGCGAAATTTATATCAAGAAAAATAGTTTAGAAAAAGAAGTTGAGAAAAAAATCGCAGAGATTTATAAAAAGAAAGGAACCAAACGACCACAATACCAAAGCCCATCCCCAGCCCTTCCCAAAGGGAAGGGAGCCAAGCCCGGATATATGACCGCTGACCCTGCTTTGTATGAACTACTTAAAAAATTTGTAGAAGAAAACAAAAAGAATGCAACTGAAGCAGAATCTATTCTTTGGAAGCAATTGAAAGGAAATACTCTTGATAATTATCATTTTAGAAGACAACACATTATTGGAAAATATATTGCAGATTTTGTTTGTCTTGAAAAAAATCTTATTGTTGAAGTCGATGGTGCTATCCACCAATTGCCCGAAAACGAAGAAAATGATAAAGTTAGAACCGAATGGTTGAATGAATTTGGTTTTAGTGTAATTAGATTTTCAAACAATGAAGTTATTGGAAACATAGAAGGAACGGTGGAAAAAATTAGGCAGGAACTTAAAGTCCTCCCCTTTGGGGAGGATTTAGGAGGGGCTGGTAATTTGCCTGAAGGTAATGATGGTTTAGGGCTAATGTTATTAGGCATTACAGGCGACCAAGTTTTGCCGAAAGATATTTATGGAAAAATAAAAGCAGAAACAATAGCTGCTGTTAGAGGAACTGTTCAAGCGGATATTTTAAAAGAAGACCAAGCACAAAACACTTGTATTTTTTCAACAGAATTTGCATTGCGGTTGATGGGCGATATGCAGGATTATTTTATTCAAAAAAATATTCGCAATTTTTATTCGGTTTCAATTTCGGGTTATCATATTGCTGAAGCTGGCGCAAATCCTATCACACAGCTTGCTTTGACTCTATCAAATGGCTTTACTTATGTTGAGTATTACGCAAGCAGAGGAATGGATATTAACAAGTTTGCTCCAAACTTATCGTTCTTTTTTAGTAATGGTATCGACCCTGAATATTCTGTAATTGGTCGTGTATCTCGTAGAATATGGGCTAAAGCGATGAAGTTAAAATACAATGCTAATGAAAGAAGTCAAATGTTGAAGTATCATATTCAAACTTCCGGTCGCTCACTTCACGCGCAGGAGATTGATTTCAATGATATTCGTACAACATTGCAAGCCTTATATGCTATTTATGATAACTGTAATTCTCTTCATACAAATGCTTACGATGAAGCAATTACAACACCTACAGAGGAATCTGTTCGCAGAGCAATGGCAATTCAATTAATTATAAATCGTGAATTAGGTTTAGCAAAAAATGAAAATCCATTGCAGGGTTCATTCATTATTGAAGAATTAACCGACCTTGTAGAAGAGGCAGTTTTATTAGAGTTTGAACGCATCACGGAAAGAGGTGGAGTTTTAGGCGCAATGGAAACAATGTATCAGCGAGGGAAAATTCAGGAAGAAAGTTTGTATTATGAAACCTTAAAACATACAGGAGAATACCCAATTATTGGCGTAAATACTTTCTTGTCTTCAAAAGGTTCTCCAACCATATTACCAAAAGAAGTTATTAGAGCAACAGAAGAAGAAAAACAATATCAAATTTCAATGCTTGCTGAGTTGCAAAAAGGAAATGCGGATAAATCAAAGCAACTTCTTCGTGAACTACAAACTGTGGCTATTCAAAATAAAAACATCTTTGAAGAATTGATGGAGGTTTGTAAATATTGTTCTTTGGGACAGATTACAAACGCGCTGTTTGAGGTAGGCGGACAGTATAGAAGAAATATGTAGGTTGCGAATATCGAATAAAAACGAATTTGCGAAATTGGAGGTCACAAATTGGCACCTCCAATTTTATTTAAAACATAAGGACGCAATTTGCGACCTTAGAGAATGAAGGATAAAAAATAGAATGAATGGCAAAAAAAGAAAATAGCATAATGATTCCTGATGAAAGAATAATGAATAATATTTATTTTATCAGAGGGCAGAAAGTTTTGCTGGATAGAGATTTGGCATTATTATATAATGTAGAAACCAAAGTATTGAAACAATCAATTAAACGCAACATTGACAGATTTCCAGAGGATTTTATGTTTGAGTTATCTAAAATTGAATTGGAAAATTGGAGGTCACAATTTGTGACCTCCAATTCTGATAAAATGGGTTTGCGCTATTCTCCAATGGCTTTTACAGAGCAAGGTGTAGCAATGCTTTCATCGGTTTTGAAAAGCAAAAAAGCAGTACAAGTGAATATTCAAATTATGCGAATTTTTACAAGAGTACGCCAAATGCTTACTGATAATACAGAACTACGATTGGAAGTAGAAAAAATAAAAAAGAAATTAGATAACCACGATAAAAACATTGAATTGGTATTTCAATACCTTGATGAATTGCTTGATAAAAAAGAAAAACCGAAACCGCAGAAACGGATTGGGTTTAAGATAAAAGGAAATAAAAATTAATGTAAATTTTAACACAGAGTACACAAAGAAAAAACAGAGTTACACAGAGAAAATAAATTATAAAAACGCTGTGATTCTCTGCGAAAAAAAATCTCTGTGAACTCTGCGTTAAAAAAACATAACACATTATGAAATCAAACCACGAAATAGATTACAAAATTTTAGGGGAAGAGTTACAAGCAGTAGAAATTGAACTCGACCCAAATGAAACTGTTGTTGCCGAAGCAGGCAATTTTATGATGATGGATGATGGTGTGCGAATGGATACCATATTTGGCGATGGTTCTGGAGCACAAAATAGTTTTATGGATAAATTATTTTCGGCAGGAAAACGTTTGCTTGTTGGCGAAAGTCTTTTTCTTACAGCATTTACCAATGTGGGCAATTTCAAAAAACGTGTAACATTTGCTTCACCTTATCCTGGTAAAATTATTCCAATGGATTTGAGTAAATTCAATGGTAGAATTATTTGTCAGAAAGATGCTTTTTTATGCGCAGCAAAAGGCGTTACAATAGGAATTGAATTTCAGAAAAAGCTTGGCACAGGCTTGTTTGGTGGCGAAGGTTTTATTATGGAAAAGTTGGAAGGCGATGGAATGGCATTTGTTCATTCGGGCGGAATGATTATAGAAAAAAATTTAATGCCAGGAGAATTAATAAAAGTAGATACCGGCTGTATTGTAGCATTTACAAGCGATGTAGATTACGACATACAATTTATTGGAGGAATACGCAATGTAGTTTTTGGTGGCGAAGGATTATTTTTTGCAACACTAAAAGGTCCTGGAAAAGTGTGGATACAATCGTTACCAATTAGTCGCCTTGCCGGACGAATGATGATGTATGCAAAAAATGGAAAAGAAGAAGGTAGTATTTTAGGTGGTTTGGGGCGATTGATGGATGGCGACAATAATTAATTTTTGAAAAAATTTAATACTTGAAAAGTCCTGCAAATTCAGGACTTTTTTTATTACAAAATGAAAAATAAAAATTCATACATCAATATTCATTCGCATCAATCCAATTCGGAATTGTTTACGATTTATAATTTAGGTGCGAATTTTTCGGAAATAAAAAATCATAATGCTCTATCCATTGGAATACATCCTTGGCATATTGACGAAGAAAAAACAGAAGAACAATTGGAGTTATTAAAAAAATATTCTTCCGAAAAAAATGTTTTAGCAATTGGCGAATGTGGCTTGGATAAAATGATTGAGACGAATTTAAAATCTCAAGAAATAATTTTCAAACAACAAATATTAATTGCTGAACAAGTAAAGAAACCTTTGATAATTCATTGTGTAAAAGCATTTGATGATTTGATACGAATAAAAAAAGAAATGAAAATTGCTGTTCCAATGATTATTCATGGATTTAATAACAACAAACAAATTGCAGAACAATTAATCAAAAATGATTTTTATTTTTCATTCGGAAAAGCATTATTAAAAAATGATTCTAATGCTTCCAATTTGATTTCATATATTCCAAAAGAAAAAATATTTTTGGAAACAGACAATTCAAATTTTACTATTCAAGAAATTTACAATATTGCTGCACAACTTATGAATATTGAATTAGAGAAATTGAAAGAAATTATTTTTAATAATTATAAAACTATATTTTAGAAAACAATGAGCGATTTAAAATGGTTATCCCGAACAGAATTATTAATTGGCAAAGAAAAATTAATGAAACTGCAAAATGCACATGTTCTCATTGTTGGAATGGGTGGTGTTGGCTCCTTTGCAGCAGAATTTATTTGCAGAAGCGGAATTGGTTCAATGACTATTGTTGATGGCGATGTGGTTGATCCAAGCAATCGCAATCGCCAGTTGCCAGCATTGGCAACCACTCACGGGCTTTCAAAAGCCGATGTGATGGAAGAACGATTATTGGCAATTAATCCTGAATTGAAATTGACAGTGATAAAAGAATTTATAAATCCTGAACGTGCCGAACAAATTTTAAATTTTAATTATGATTATGTTATTGATGCAATTGATAGTATTACACCAAAAATTACATTTTTAAAAATTGCTTTTGAGCGAAAATTAAAAGTTATAAGTTCTATGGGTGCTGGCGCAAAGCTCGACCCAACAATGCTTCAAGTAGTTGATATTTCCAAAACATACAATTGTCCGTTTGCACAATATGTTCGCAAACGATTAAAAGAATTTGGAATTTACAAAGGAATTAAAACAGTTTTTTCGCCCGAAAAACCAATCAAAGAATCGTTGATGATGACCGATGGAAGTAATTTTAAAAAATCGGCTTACGGAACCATTTCTTATTTACCTGCAACTTTTGGAAGCGTTTGTGCATCAGTAGTAATAAGGGATTTAATGAATCAAGAATGAAAAATATTTTAGAAACCGAACGATTATTCTTGCGAGAATTTACAATTGATGATGCACAATTATTAATTGACTTGAATAGTGATATCGAAGTAATTCGCTATACTGGCGATGGTGCAGTAGAGGATTTAGATGAAGCTAAACGTATATTAACTGAAATTATTTTTCCTCAATATGTTAATAAAATTGGTCGTTGGGCTGTTTGTTTAAAATCTACAAATGAATTTATTGGTTGGTGCGGAATAAAATATATTCAAGAAAATGATGAATACGATTTAGGTTATCGTTTTTTCAAAAAACATTGGAACAATGGTTATGCAACCGAATCGGCAAAAGCAGTAATGGAATACGGAACAAACATATTGAAATTAAAAAATATTGTAGGACGTGCTGCTATTGAAAACAAAAACTCAATAAAAGTGTTAGAAAAAGTGGGCTTAAAATTCAAAGAAGAAGGTTTTGAACACGGAGAAAGAATTGCAAAGTTTATTCTATGAACACTTTTAAATAATTAGTAATTTAGTGTGTTGATTATTTTACAATAAAATAATATTGACAAAACAATATTTTTTTCAGATTGACACTAACTTTGTTATGCGTAAAATAATTAATTGCGCGAAGTGAACACCCTAAAGAATTTATTCTTTTCTGAATAAAATTTCTTAACCGCTTCAAATATTTTTTGAAGATGAAACACAACACAAATAAACATTTTAGAAATAAATTTTTCTTGAAAAAGATTTACTCAATCTTGTTTATTATCCTATCAATCGTTTCTTCCAATCATTTATTTTCACAGTGCGTAAATACATTTCCCAACACGCAAGATTTTGAAGCTGCTGCAGTGTGGACATCTGGAGGAAGTAACAACGACTGGACTTGGGGAGCTCCTACAAAGTCTGTAATTACAGGAGCTGGAGGCGGAAGCAAATGTTGGATAACTGGAGGTCTATCTGGTACAAGCTACAAAAATTCAGAGCAATCGTATATTGTTAGCCCTTGTTATGACTTTACTACACTTACCTATCCGCATGTGAAGTTTAAAATATTTTGGGAAATGGAAAAAAAGTATGATGGTGGAAATTTTCAATATTCAATAAATGGAGGAACAACATGGATAAATGTTGGAGCATTTGGTGATGTGGTAGATTGTATGACTGCGAACTGGTTTAATTATGCTGCAATTGTATATTTGAATAATCCAGCATGGATAAGTACAAACAATGGTTGGTCTGGAAACATACAACCCAACTATACAAGCGGAGGCACAACCTGTCAAGGAGGCTCTGGAAGCGGAGGATGGGTAGTTGCTCAACATTGTTTGAATGGATTAGCTGGACAACCAAGCGTGAAATTTAGATTTACATTTGCCGCAGGAACAACTTGTAACAGTTACGATGGAATGGCAATTGATGATTTTACAATTGAAAATGGAATTGCCAATGCACCTGATTTTACTTATGCTTGCTCGGGAACCAACAAAGCAACATTTACAAGTATTAATCCTGCCTGCCCTACTCCAACAACTTTTTCATGGAATTTTGGCGATACGAGTTCGGGAGCAGCAAACACCTCCACAAGCGCAAACCCAACCCATACTTTTACAAGTGCTGGAAATTATACGGTAACATTAACAACAAGTGGTGGACCTTGTAATCCGCCAGGAACACTAACAAAAACAGTTTCAATTGTTAGTGCAAGTATTTCATCACAAACAAATGTAAATTGCAATGGCGGAAATAATGGAAGCATTACTGTTTCTACAATCAATGGAACTGCTAATTTTACTTACACTTGGTCGCCATCTGTTGGCACAACAAACACCGTTTCTGCATTAACTGCTGGAACATATACAACCATTGTTACTGATGCAAATGGATGTTCCGCATCTGCTTCCACACTAATTACTCAACCACCATTACTAACAGCATCTACTATAACAACTAAAGTAAGTTGCTTTGGTGGAAACAATGGAAGTGCCACAGTTACCGCTAATGGCGGCACTTCGGGATATACATATAGTTGGACACCAAGTGGCGGAACAAATACTACTGCTTCAAATTTAACTGCTGGAACTTACACTGTTATAACCACTGATTCAAAAGGATGTACGGCAAGTGCAAGCGCAACGGTTACTCAACCAGCTTCCGCATTGAGTGCAACAACAACTGCAACTCCTGTAAGTTGTTTTGGTGGAAACAATGGAAGTGCAACGGTTTCAGCAAGTGGCGGAACTTCGGGATATACATATAGTTGGACACCAAGTGGTGGAACAAATATCACTGCATCAAATTTAACTGCTGGAACTTACACAGTGAATGTTACAGATGCAAAAGGTTGCACTACTTCTGCTATTGCAACTGTTACACAACCAGCTTCGGCATTGAGCGCAACAACAACTACATCTCCTGTTTTGTGTTTTGGTGGAAACAACGGAAGTGCTACAGTTACCGCTAATAGCGGAACAGCAGGATATACATACAATTGGACAGCAAGTGGTGGAACAAATATCACCGCATCAAATTTAATTGCTGGAACCTATACGGTGAATGTTACAGATGCAAAAGGTTGTACTGCTTCTGCATCAGTAAATGTTACTCAACCAATTTCTCCATTAAGTGTAACAACAAGCGCAACTGCTGTAAATTGTTTTGGTGGAAACAATGGAAGTGCTACGGTTACCACCACTGGCGGAACAGCAGGATATACATATAATTGGACACCAAGTGGCGGAACAACTACTACTGCATCAAATTTAACTGCTGGAACTTACACAGTGAATGTTACAGATACAAAAGGTTGCACTACTTCTGCCACTGCAACTGTTACACAACCAGCTTCGGCATTGAGCGCAACTACAACTACAACTCCTGTTTTGTGTTTTGGTGGAAACAATGGAAGTGCTACAGTTACCGCTAATGGCGGAACAGCAGGATATACATATAGTTGGACACCAAGTGGTGGAACAACTACTACTGCATCAAATTTAACTGCTGGAACTTACACCGTTAATGTTACAGATGCGAAAGGTTGTACTACTTCTGCTACTGCAAATGTTGCACAACCAAATTTTTCATTGTCTGTTGTTGCAAGTAACGATGTAGAAATATGCAATGGAAATTCTACAACATTAGTTGCAACAGCCATTGGAGGAAGTGGAAATTATAATTATGTGTGGAGCCCAAATAATAATTCGGGGAATAGTATTACTGTTTCTCCTAATACTGCAATGTCTTATACTGTTACACTTACAGATGGCTGTGCAAGCGCAACAGACGAAGTGAATGTTAGCATTGCACCAAATCCAACTATACATTTTGGTGCTGATGTATTAAATGGTTGCGAACCTGTGTGTACTAATTTTACTGATACTTTAACCATTTCGCAAGGAAGCATTACTAATTTTCAATGGAATTTTGGTGACGGACAAACTGCAGCAACTCATAATCCAAATCATTGTTATACAAGTGATGGAGTTTATACCGTGAGTTTAATTGCAACATCTGATAAGGGATGTAAGGATACACTTACTCGCAATAATTATATTGATGTATATGCTATGCCAAATGCTGCTTTTACAAATGACCCATTGCAAGGAAGTTTGGATAATCCAACAATTGATTTTATTAATCAAAGTACAAATGCAACTATTTATCAATGGAATTTTGGCGATTCTTTTTCTTCTTCTGAACCAAATCCTTCGCACACATACCTTGAAGAAGGAACTTTTTCAACCCTATTAATTGCTACAAATAGCGATGGTTGCATGGACAGTGTTAGACATGAAATTCGTATTGATGGATTATTTACATTTTACGCTCCCAACGCATTTACTCCAAACAGGAATGGTAATAATGATATTTTTATTCCCATAGGAACTGGTTGGGATTTTTCTTCGTATGACTTATGGGTTTACGATAGATGGGGAAATATGTGTTTTCACACAAACGATGCAATGCTTGGCTGGGACGGAAAAGCAAACAATGGAAGTAGCGTTTCACAAGAAGATGTATATGTGTGGAAAGTATTTCTGAAAGATATTTATGGGAAAAATCATCATTACATTGGTAATGTTGTAATCATCAAATAAAAAATTAATCAGGAGAAAATTTTATAAAAATTTTATTTCACAATAGTTACTGTTCCCGTATAATTATGTTTTTTATTAAACACATCCGTCAAATTAACCT
>JAYTXX010000152.1:0-8201 GCA_043742725.1 Bacteroidota bacterium
ATTTAAAGATAACAAACGTAAACCTTTTGGAGATAAACCAACATTTCGTAAAAAACGTGATGAGGATGAAAGCACAGATAAAAAACCTGTTTCAAGAAAAAATTATGATGATGATTTTCATGAATCAAAGCCAACATTTATAAGAGAAAGTGATAAAAAAGCATTTTCGTATGATGATGATTCTTCAGAAAAATCGAAAAAAAAATTAAGTTATAGTGATTATAAAAAACGTGGTGTGGAAGGGAAAGAGCATTTCTCAAAACGTGATGATAGTGGAAGACCGCCATTCAAAAAACGTCCTTACGAAAAGAAAACATATACATCAAAACCATTGTCAAATAAGCCAGAGAAGATAGATGATGGAACTACTCGTTTGAATAAATATATTTCCAACGCTGGAATTTGTTCGCGAAGAGAAGCCGATGATTTAATTGCATCGGGTGTTGTTCAAGTAAATGGAAAAGTAATTACCGAAATGGGTTTTAAAATAAAACCAACGGATGTAATTAAATATGGCGGACAGACATTGAAAAAAGAGCGTTTGGTTTATTTAATTTTAAACAAACCTAAAGATTATATAACCACTTTTGATGATCCTCAACAACGAAAAACAGTTTTAGAATTAATTCAAGGTGCATGCAAGGAACGCATTTATCCTGTAGGAAGATTGGATAGAGCAACGACAGGATTGCTAATGTTTACAAATGATGGAGAGCTTACAAAAAAATTAACGCATCCACGTTATGGAGTTCGTAAAATATATCATGTTGAATTGGATAAACCACTAAAACGTAGTGATTTTGATTTAATAACTCAAGGTTTAGAATTGGAAGATGGTCTAATAAAAGTTGATGAAATTTCGTATGTAGGCGATGGAAAAGATAAAAGCGTTGTTGGTGTGGAAATACATTCGGGAAGGAATAGAATTGTGCGAAGAATATTTGAGCATTTAGGCTACAATGTTCGTAAGTTGGATAGAGTTATGTTTGGTCCTTTAACAAAAAAAGATATGCCTCGCGGAAGATGGCGTTTTTTAACTGATGCAGAAGTTGGAATGTTACAAATGATTAGTCCAGAATAAAGTATTAATACTAAACTTATCCACTTTTCGTTATTAATAACATCTGTTATTATTACATAATCGTTTGTGAATTTTCACAAAATTTGTAATAAGTATAGATTTGCAATGGAACTTGAAACTCCCATAAATAATTCCGATTTAGAACCTAAAAAATCATTTTCTATTATTCGTTTTTTCAAACGAATAATAATTTCCATTTTTATTATTCTTGTGTTGCTTTTAGGAACAGGCTTCGTTATTGGTTATTATTATCAAAACGAAGTAAAAGAATTTATAATAGGCGAACTTAATAAGCAATTGAACACGCAAGTAATTGTTGATGGAAAAGATATTGATTTTACTATTATCCAAAATTTTCCGTTTGCATCGGTTGATTTTAAAAATATAAAAGCCTTAGATGCAACATCAGCAAAACAAAAGGACACGCTATTTAAAGCCGCCAAAATTTCTTTTCAATTTAATATTGTTGATGTGTTTAACAAAAACTATCATATAAAAAATATTTTGTTGAGTGATGCTAAACTAAACGTGTGGATTGATAAAACAGGAAATGATAATTACCATTTTTGGAAACCCACAAACGATAGTACTTCCAGTAAATTTAATTTTGCACTTGAAAAAATAATTTTGAAAAATATAGATGTAACATTTAATAATTTTCAAACCAAACAACATCTTGTTTTTTCGGTAAATGATGGAAAATTTACAGGTGATTTTTCAGATAAAAAATATGAATTGAATTGTCTTGCCGATTTATTTGTTGACAGAATAAAGATTGAAGATGTAAATTATTTGAGAAAAAAGCGTGTTCATACCGAAATGCTTTTGAATGTAGATAATGAAATGAAATCGTATAAGTTTACTGGTGCCAAAATAAAGCTTGAAAATTTATTAGTTGAAATTGCTGGAAATATTTTGGTTGCTAATGATGAACCTATTATGAATATTGGTTTACACGGCAAACAAATGGATATACAATCTGTTCTATCATTAATTCCAAACAAATTTAAAAATAGAATTAATGATTACGAAAGTGAAGGCGATTTTTATTTTGATGCAACTGTGCAAGGTTCGTTTGTAAAAGAAAAAATGCCTCAAATTACTGCTGATTTTGGAATGAAAAATGTTGATATTACACAAACAAAAAATAATATTACTTTAAAAAATGTTTCACTTATGGGACATTATTTCAATGGTAATAAATCTGAAAATCAACCATCAGTTTTATCTATTTCCAATTTTTCGGCAATGATAAACAATGGAAAAATTAAAGGAAAAATAAATTTGCAACAACTCGATAATCCATTGTTTGATGGGCAAATTGAAGCAGACATAAATACCGAAGAACTTCAGAAATTTATAAAAATAGATACGATAGAAACTATTAATGGACAATTGAAAGTAAATGCAACATTTAGTGGAAAAGCCAACAATTTGGATTCAAAAAAATATCAAAATATTTTAATTGATGGTAACTTATCTGTGAATGAAATGAATTTGAAAATAAAAAATAATCCACTTGAATTTAAAACCATCAATGGCGATTTTAAATTTGATAATAATGATATTGCTATCAATAATTTAAAAGGAAATATTTCGAATAGCGATTTTGAATTAAAAGGTTTTTTTATAAATGTGATTGGCTTTGTATCGAAGGAACATCAAGATATAACGGTTGATGCAATGCTTCATTCCGAAAATTTGAATTTAGATGAAATATTAGCAAATAAATCAACTGAAAGCGAAGATAAAAGTAAATACAAATTAAAATTTTCGGAGCATATTAATTTTAATTTAAGTAGTGAAATAAAACACATTCAATTTCGAAAATTTGAAGCAACAAATGTTGTAGGTTTATTAAAACTAAAAGATAAAAAAATGATTTTCGATTCCGTTTCACTTTCTACTATGAATGGTAAAATAACTACCAGTGGCTTGATTGACGGAACTGATTCTACACAATTATTAATCACTTGTTTTTCGGACATAAGCAGAATAAACATCACAAAAATGTTTTATTCTTTTGAAAATTTTGGACAAACAGCAATTACCGAAAAAAATATAAAAGGAATAACCACTGCAAAAATTCAATTCGCTTCTGTATTTAGCCCAGAGCTTGATATTGATTTAGATAAATTATATGCAGGAATTGATATGAGTATTGAAAATGGCGAATTGAACAATGTTGCTGCAATGAAAAGTTTATCTCGATTTATAGATTTGAAAGAATTGGAAAACATACATTTTGCAACACTAAAAAATCAAATTGAAATTAAAAACAGAATCATCACTATTCCTAAAATGGAAGTAAAATCAAGTGCTTTGAATATTTCTATTGCAGGCACTCATACGTTTAATAATGAAATAAATTATAAAATTAAATTATCGTTGAATGAATTACTTTCTAAAAAAGCCAAGAATGCAAAAAAGGAAAATGATGAATTTGGCGAAGTGGCTGATGATGGTTTGGGAAGAACAAATATTTTTCTGTCGATGACTGGAACAGTTGATAATCCTACAATAAAGTACGATTCAAAAAGTGCAATACAAAATATTAAACAAGATTTGAAAGTTGAAAAACAAACATTAAAAACTATTCTGAAAGAAGAATTTGGTTTGTTCAAAAAAGATACGGCACTCACAAATACGAACAAATTGAAAAAACAAGACGAAGCAAAATTTAAAATAAATTGGGAGGAAGCTGATAAAAAAGAAGAAAAAAGGGAATTGAAAAAGCCTAAAAAACAAGAGGAAGATGATTTTTGATTTTATTTTATTAATTTTAGTAAGAGTAATAATTGTTTAACTAAAAAAATTACACAGCATGAAAAAGATAATTGTATTATTATTTGTAGTAAAATCCTGTTTAGCATATTCTCAAACACTTACTGCAACAGAAACTCAAGCATTACTTTCGGTATTGGTTGTGAATGATAAAGGCAAAGTTTTAGAAGGAGAAACAGTAACTTTTGTTGCTACAAAAGACAAAAAAAAATATTCTGGTGTTACACATGCTGATGGTAAATTTCAACTTTTAGTTCCCGAAGGAGATAAGTATAAAGTAGAATACAAAGCATTTACAGAAAACAAAGATTACAATGTATTAGATATTCCATCAATGGAGGGAGAAATAAATTTTGATTATAAACTAACTATTACACCGCCAAAAGTTTATACACTCGAAAATGTATTTTTTGATACTGGTAAATCAACATTAAAACTTGAATCCTCAAAAGAGTTAGATAAACTTGCAGAATACATGTTGCTCAAAAAGTCTTTGGTTATTGAAATTGCAGGACATACTGATAATGTTGGAAACAAAGATTCTAATCAAAAACTTTCGGAAGATAGGTCGAATAGTGTGAAAAATTATTTAGTAAAAAAAGGAATTGCTTCGGAAAGAGTAGTAGCAACAGGTTACGGTGATACACAACCAGTAGCCGATAATTCAACAGATGTAGGAAAAGCAAAAAATAGAAGAACAGAAGTGCGAACAATTAAAGACTAAAAAAATGATGAGTTATCAATTAGCGGTTATAACTCATCATTCATAATTTATAATTCACTCTGTGAATTTATATCCAACACCTCGAATAGAGTGAAAGTGTTTTGGTTCTCGTTGATTAATTTCAAAATATTTTCGGAAAGCTAAAATATAATTATCAATAGTACGTGATGATGGATATACATCTGTTCCCCAAACATTATCCAAAATCTCTTCTCGTGAAATTACTTCTCCTTTTCGTTCAATTAGCAATTTCAACAATGCAATTTCTCGTTTTGTAATTTCAGATTTTTGTCCGTTCACTCCTTTAATTTCGTAGGTAACAAAATTTATTTCATTAGCAGCAAATTTGTAATGCTCAATGTTTTTAGGTTGTTGACTGTTTTTTCCTCTTCGCAAAAGTATTTGTACACGCAATAATAATTCTTCCAAATTAAATGGTTTTGTCAAATAATCATCAGCACCAAGTTTTAAACCTTGTATTTTATTTTCGCTACTCCCTTTTGCTGTTAAAAATAAAATTGGAGTTTGCATATCTTCTTTTCTTATTTCTTCGCATACATCAAAACCATTCATTTCGGGCAACATAACATCTAACAAAATCAAATCAAAATTATTTTTACGAAATGTTTTTATAGCTTCAATTCCTGTAATAGCAGTAGTTACTTCATAATTTTCCAATTCCAAATTGAGTTGAATAATTTTTAAAAGATGTTCTTCATCTTCAACCAAAAGAATATGTTTTTTGTTGCTCATTAGCACAAATATAAAAGTTTCAAAACAAATGATATTGCTCATTTGTATATACTTTCAACAAAGTGTAACTTTGTGTTCCAAATTTTTTTTATGCAAACACAACATATTCCTTCTGTTTTATTAGATGCCAATATTTCAAAAGATTTAAAAAGCATTGCCGAAAAAGTTTATAACAACCAACGTATAACTTTTGATGAAGGTGTAATGCTCTACGAAAAGGCTGAATTGGCTTTTGTTGGCTCATTAGCCAATTATATTCGTGAACAAAAAAATGGAAATTATGTTTATTTCAATCGCAATATTCACATTGAGCCGACTAATATTTGCGTGTTCGATTGTAAATTTTGTTCCTATTCACGTTTGCTAAAAAACAAAGAAGAAGGTTGGGAATTATCGGAGCAAGAAATTTTGGATATTATGAAAAGCTACGAAAACAAACCTATTACCGAAGTGCATATTGTTGGCGGTGTTCATCCAAAAATGGGATTGATGTATTTTGCAAACTTGATAAAAAAGATAAAAAATATTCGTCCAGATATTCACGTAAAAGCCTTTACTGCTGTGGAATTAGAATACATGTGCAGAAAAGCAAAAGTAAGTTATAAAGAAGGTTTAACAATACTAAAAGAACACGGACAAAATTCGTTACCTGGTGGTGGTGCCGAAATTTTTGATGAAACAATTCGTAAACAAATTTGTGAAGACAAATGTACTTCTCAAGAATGGTTAGAAATTCATGAAACAGCACATAGCTTGGGAATGCCTTCTAATGCTACCATGTTGTATGGTCATGTTGAAAAATTTGAACATCGCATTGACCACATGAATCGTTTGAGAAATTTGCAAGACAAAACAAAAGGTTTCAACACATTTATTCCTTTGAAGTTTAGAAATAAGGATAATCAAATGAGTCATATCAAAGAAAGTAGCGTGATAGAAGATTTACGCAACTATGCAATTTCTCGTATTTATATGGATAATTTTACTCATCTAAAAGCTTATTGGCCCATGATTGGACGAACCACTTCACAACTTTCTTTGGCTTTTGGAGTTGATGATATTGATGGAACAATTGACGATTCTACAAAAATATATACAATGGCTGGTTCGGAAGAACAATCGCCAAAACTAACAACACAGCAATTGGTTGAAATGATTAAGCAAGTAGCACGTCATCCAATTGAGCGCGATACACTTTACAATACAATTACTGATTATTTGAATTACGATTTTAGTAAAGAAGAACTTATGATAAAAAACTAAAACTTCGATTTTAATTCTCTCATAAATTTTGTAGCATACACAAAATCGCAAACTTCTTTATTATCAGTTTTCAAAATTTCGTGTTTGTTGCCTTGCCACCAATTGTTTCCTTTGTAAATAAACATAATGTGGTCGGCAATTTCAATCACAGAATTCATATCGTGAGTAATTACAACCGTTGTAATTTTATATTCATCAGTAATTTCTTTAATCAAATTATCAATTAAAATAGAGGTTAGCGGGTCAAGTCCAGAATTAGGTTCATCACAAAATAAATATTTTGGTTGCACAGCAATAGCTCTTGCAATAGCAACACGTTTTTTCATTCCACCGCTCAATTCCGAAGGATATAATTTATTTGCATTTTCAAGATTTACACGTTGCAAACAAAAATTAGCTCTATCCCTTTTTTCATCCATACTCATATTTGTAAACATCGACAAAGGAAATACAACATTTTCTTCTACCGTTTTAGAATCGAACAATGCACCTGCTTGAAACAACATACCAATTTCTTTTCGTATTTCTTTTTTGTTTTTAAAATTCATTTCCAAAAAATTACGATTGTCAAAAAGTACTTCGCCCTTGTCCACTTCATTTAAACCAACCATACATCTTAACAATGTAGTTTTGCCCGAACCGCTTTCGCCAATAATCATATTAGTTTTGCCGGTTTCAAACGTAAATGAAATATCGTCTATAATGTTTCGTCCCGAAAACGATTTTGATATGTTATTAATTTGAATCACGACAATAAAAGTTGTGTTAAAATTAAATCGAATGTTAAAATTAAAATACTACTATAAACAACTCCTTTAGTGCTTGAGCGACCTACTTCCAAAGCTCCACCTTTTGTGTAGTAGCCATGATATGCAGGAACAGAAGCAATAATAAATGCAAACACAACCGATTTTATAAGCGCATACACCACATTGTAAGGTTTAAAATCGTAAGTAATACCATAAATAAATTCATAACTGGTAACCACACCCGATAATGTTCCAAAAACATAACCTCCTACAACACCCAAAAATATTGAAAATACAACCAAAATAGGATTGAAGAAAAGTGAAGCCATAATTTTTGGAAAAATTAAATAGCCCGAAGAATTTATTCCCATAATTTCCAATGCATCAATTTGGTCGGTAACACGCATTGTTCCTATTTCTGATGCAATGCTTGAACCAACTTTTCCTGCCAAAATTAAACTAATGATTGCAGGCGAAAATTCTAAAATCATAGAATCTCTAACTGTTAAACCTACTGCATATAGTGGAACTAAAGGATTCTCGAAATTAAATGCTGATTGAATAGTGATAACAGCACCAATAAAAACAGAAATGATGGCAACAATTCCTAAAGAGCCAACACCTAAAATATATATTTCCTCAAAAATGCGCTCAACATAAACAGAAAATTTTTCGGGTTTAGCAAACGCCCTTTTTATAAGGATAAAATACCTACCGAAGTGATAAAATACATTCATGAATTGGCTAAAAATTTTTTATAAAAATAACAATAATTGATAACAAACTGTATGTTTTGTTTTTGTTATATTTGTTTATCAAAACAAAAATTATGAAAACGATTTTCAAT
>JAYTXX010000153.1:0-7376 GCA_043742725.1 Bacteroidota bacterium
GAAAAGTTCATTTACTTATATATTTGATTTTACTTCCTAAAGATAATTCTATTTTTTTATTTCATCCTGCTATATTTACCACTCATCACGCAATCGAAAATATTCCTATAATTAAAAATGAATTTATCATTTGTAATGTTAAATTTGTGCCACTAAAAATAAAAAACATGAAAAAAATATTTACACTTATTGCTTCGGTAATTATTGTTAGCACTTCGGTTGCTGACGAAGGAATGTGGTTACCTATGTTATTAAAAAACAATTATGCAGATATGCAACGCTTGGGATTGAAACTCACTGCGGAACAATTGTACGACATTAATAATTCAAGTTTAAAAGATGCTATTGTTTGGTTCAATGGTGGCTGTACTTCCGAAATTATTTCGGATAAAGGATTATTGCTTACTAATCATCACTGTGGCTACAATGCAATTGCAACGCATAGTACAGCAAGTGATAATATTCTTGATAATGGCTTTTGGGCAAAATCATTGGCTGATGAAAAAGTAAATGATAATATGTTTGCTTCTATTTTAGTTCGTATGGAAGATGTTTCGGACAAAGTAAATGCAGCGTTGAAAGGCATAGAAGCAAAAGATTTGGATGCGAAGAAAATGGAAATTTTTAAAAGCATTCAAAAAGAAGCTACCAAAGGAACAACCTACGAAGCAACTGTTCGCTCATTTTTCAAAGACAATGCTTTTTACTTATTTATTTTTGAAAAATTTACGGATATCCGTTTAGTTGCAACTCCTCCACAATCAATTGGAAAATTTGGTGGCGATACCGACAACTGGATGTGGCCTCGCCACACTGGCGATTTTTCGGTGTTTCGTATTTATGCAAACAAGGAAAATAAACCAGCAAAATATTCTCCAGACAATGTACCTTACAAACCAAAAAAGTTTTTACCTATTTCTATCAAAGGTTTGAATGATGGCGATTTTACTATGGTTTACGGTTTTCCTGGAAGAACCAATCGTTACGAAACTTCATTTGGAATTCAAACTGCAGTAGATAAAACAAACCCTGCAACTGTTGATTTGCGCGACATTCGCCTAAAAGCTTGGAAAGAAGAAATGGATAAAAGCGATAGCGTTCGTTTATTACTTTCAGCAAAATATGCAAGCATTGCTAACTACTGGAAATATTACATTGGACAAACAGAGCAATTGAAACGATTAAAAGTTTTTGAAGAAAAACAACAAGCAGAACAAAAATTTACAACTTGGGCAAAAGATAAACCTGAATACGCTTCTATTTTACCTACTGTTGAAAATGCGTATGTTGATTACAACAAATATGTTTTGCACCGCACTTATTTGAATGAATGTATTTTTGGAACTTCAATAGCAGCCTATGCCTCAAGCTATAAAGATTTGGAAACAGCATTGAAAGCAGAAAAACAAGATACTGCCGAAATTAGAAAAGCTGTTGCTGATTTGAAAGAAGGAATAAGCAGTTTTTACAAATCATTCAATCGTATTTCTGATGAAAAAATATTAGCATCGCTAACCGAAATGTTTTACAAAAATATTCCGAAAGACCAGCACCCAGCTTATTTAACAGAACTTGTGAAAAAGAACAAAGAAAAAACAGATAAAGAAACTTTTCAAAAAATTGCTACTAATGTTTTCAAAACAAGTTTTATGATTAAACAAGTTGATGTAGAAAAGTTTTTAGCAAAACCTGATTTAAAGAAATTGCAAAAAGACCCTGCTTATGCTTATGTTATTGCTTTTTATGACAACTATATTAAAAATATTAAACCACATATTGATGCATTTAATTTGATAAACAATGCACAAGGAACTAAATATGTGAAAGCATTGATGGAAATGGAACCAAGTAAAAAATTCTATCCCGATGCGAATAGTACTTTGCGTTTAACGTATGGAAATGTGAAATCATATTCTCCAAAAGATGCAGTAGATTATAAATATTTCACCACACTTTCGGGAGTTCTGGAAAAAGAAAATCCAAAAGAATTTGAATTTACTATTCCTGCAAAACTAAAGGAATTGTACAAAAACAAAGACTTTGGACAATATGCTAACAAAGACAATGATATAAATGTAGCATTCATTAGCAACAATGATATTACTGGAGGAAACTCGGGAAGCCCTGTTATTAATGGCAATGGCGAATTGGTAGGAATTGCATTTGATGGCAACTGGGAAGCTATGAGTGGCGATATTTATTTTGATAGCAAATACAAACGCACTATTAGTGTTGATATTCGTTATGTATTGTTTATGATTGATAAATTTGGTGGAGCAAGCAATTTAATTAGCGAAATGAATATTATTAAGAATTAAAATTTGATACTAAAAACTAAAAATCGCCTTGTTCAAAATTGAACAAGGCGATTTTTGTTATAGCAAAACATCAAGAATAATTTCCTATGTTTTATTATTAATAAAAAATTTCACAACACCACTTTTTGCTCCACACTCCAAGCTTCTGCTTTGGCAGAAAATAAAATTTTTGTTTTGCTCCAAACACTTGCAAACAATTCCGAATCACGATAATTGTTTAAATCATTTTCGGAATTCCAATAACTGTAAGTGAAAAAAATGTTAGGAGTTTTTACATCGTTCAGCAATTCCAAATGCGAACAGCCTTGCATATTTCTAATGCGCTGTTTTGATGAATTAAAAATTTCTAAAAAGTCATTTACTTTTTCAGCATCAAAAGTCATTTTCACAATTCGGATAATCATAAAAAACGAATGGTTATAGAATCGTTGAGCTTTAAATTGAGCATACTGCTAGCTTTTCCATTTCGCATAGCAATTTCTAATAATCCCGATGCGTTGAAAAGAGCCAGCACTTCGCCTTCGGGAACATCGGTATATTCTTTACTTATTTTGTCAATTTCGTTATTGCGTGCAAGTTCAATTATTAATTGTCTGTTTTTTCCAACTTGTTCAAACAATTTTCTATCAATATTCGTTGTAACATTTCCGTACGAATCAATGTAAACAAACGAGCCACGAATATTATCACCCATTGAAGTTGCACGAAACGGAATACGTTGAAGCAATTCTGTTTTTGGTGTTGCAAATGTATTTATATCAATTCCAGAAGCAAGTGCACAAGCCGTTTTTACAAAAATATCTCTCATCGGAAAACTCAAATTCATATTTTTATCAACCGTTATTTGCCAAATTTTTTGAGGCATTTCTTCAAACAATAATGAAAAAATTCCATTATCTGTTCCAATAAAATAATGATTGTTGTGTTCTACAATTACAAATCCACCAGAGTTTGATAAATCAGTATTGATACCAATAATATGAATCGTGTTTGCAGGAAAATTCGGATACGCTTCTTTGATAATAAACGAAGCATCTTGCAAATTGTATTTTTCTATTTTATGAGAGATGTCAACAATAGTAGCCGTTGGCAATTGGCTTAAAATAGCACCTTTAATGGCACTCACATAGTGATCTTTCGTTCCAAAATCGGTAGAGAGTGTAATGATTGCCATTTGTTAGTAATTTCTAATTTTATGTGTATTTCTTGTGCTAAAAGAATAGGCAAAAATATGTTATTTTCGTGCTTTAAAATTAAAAAGAAAATAAAATTTTAATTTGTCATTTCAACCGTAGGGAGAAATCTCAAAAATAATTCACAAATTTATTTGAAAAATATACAATTGAACGAAAAAAAAATTATACTCGAAGACATTGCACCCATTGATTTATATGGCATCAACGATAGTAAACTGGAATTAATACGAAAGCGTTTTCCGAAAATAAAAATTGTTGCTCGTGGCGAAATGCTTAAAATTGCTGGTGAAGAAGAAGAGTTGAACCAGTTGCAAATGGTAATAAATGTGTTGATTGATTACTTTCATCGCTTCGGAAATTTAACTGAAAATGCAGTTGAACAAATTTTAGGAGGAACAAAATCTTCCAATGGAAAGGCTGAAAATACAAGCGGAGATGATGTATTGGTGTTTGGAAATGGCGGAGTAATTGTAAAAGCACGAACCGAAAATCAACGAAAAATTGTTGATAGCATTTCTAAAAATGATATGATTTTTGCTGTTGGTCCAGCAGGAACAGGAAAGACCTACACAGCAGTAGCATTGGCTGTAAGAGCATTAAAAAACAGAGAAGTAAAAAAAATTATTCTTACTCGTCCGGCAGTTGAAGCTGGTGAAAATCTCGGTTTTTTGCCTGGTGATTTAAAAGATAAACTCGACCCTTATTTGCAACCACTTTACGATGCTTTATACGATATGATTCCAGCAGAAAAACTGCAATATTATATTGAAAACAAAGTGATACAAATAGCGCCACTTGCTTTTATGCGTGGGCGTACATTAGACAATGCTTTTGTAATTTTAGATGAAGCACAAAATGCAACTGAATCGCAACTGAAAATGTTTTTGACACGAATGGGTGCATCAGCAAAATTTATTATCACAGGCGATATTACGCAAATTGATTTGCCAAAACATCAACCATCGGGCTTGCCACAAGCTATAAAAATTTTAAACAATGTGGATGGAATTGATGTTATTCAATTGGATGGAACAGATGTGATACGACATAAAATTGTGAAAAAAATAATTGAACAATACAACAGCCCCTCCTAACCTCCCCGAAGGGGAGGAAATGAGAGGTGAAATATTAACTAACAAAATAAACTAATTACTATTATATATAAATCCAGTTTCTCACCTATTGCCCTCTCCCTTTTGGGGAGAGGATGAAGGAGAGGGGCGTTAATCAATAAAAAAAATGAACGCAATTACAGAAACAAAATTTAATTTTTCGAAACAAAAGAGCTTCTACAAAGGCAAAGTTCGTGATGTATATAACATCAACGATGAACAATTAGTAATGATTGTAAGTGATAGAATTTCGGCATTTGATGTGGTACTTCCAAAAGGAATTCCTTACAAAGGACAAGTGTTAAATCAAATTGCTGCAAAATTTTTAAAAGCTACTGAAGACATTGTTCCTAATTGGGTAATTGCAGTGCCCGATGCAATGGTAACTGTTGGACTTTTTTGTGAACCATTTAAAGTAGAAATGGTAATTCGTGGATACTTAAGTGGGCATGCTTGGCGCGAATACAAAGCTGGAAAGCGCACCGTTTGTGGTGTTGCAATGCCCGATGGACTAAAGGAGAATGATAAATTTCCTGAACCATTAATTACTCCAACCACAAAAGCTTCTGTTGGACACGATGAAGATATTTCAAAAGAAGAAATTATAAAACAAGGACTTGTTTCGAAAGAAGATTACGAAGCATTGGAAAAATACACACGTGCAGTTTTTCAAAGAGGAACAGAAATAGCAGCAAAAATGGGGCTTATACTGGTAGATACAAAATATGAATTTGGAAAAAAAGATGGAAAAATTTATTTGATAGATGAAATTCATACACCCGATTCATCACGTTATTTTTATAAAGAAGGTTATGCTGAACGTCAGCAAAAAGGCGAAGCACAAAAACAATTATCAAAAGAATTTGTGCGTGAATGGTTGATGGAAAATGGTTTTCAAGGAAAAGATGGACAAAAAATTCCTGAAATGACACCAGAAATTATTCACTCCATTTCGGAACGATACATTGAACTTTACGAAAACATTGTTGGCGAAAAGTTTGTAAAAGCCGATGCTTCCAATGTTTTGGAGCGAGTAGAAAAAAATATCAATCAGTTTTTGAATAAATAAAAAAACAAAAAAGAAAAGACTAAAGTAAAAATACTTTAGTCTTTTCTTTTTAAAACATTAACTTCTTTATGCTCTTGGCTGAAGTTCAATTACAATAAAAACACCAGATCCTCCAGCATCTACAATTCTTCCAATTGCATTTTTTCCTTGTTCCACTCCACTGTTTCCTTTTGGATCAACGTAAGTAATTTCTTTGTTGATACAATCCATTTCAGAAGGACATTCATCATTAGAGTCAATTGAAATCACTCTAAATGTGCCTCGTTTTCCGTTAGGGTCTTTAACCACTATTGTTCCTGTTGCCATAGAATTTGGTTTTAGTTAATAATTATTTGATGTATGAACAAATGTAATTAATTGTGAACAATAACAAAAAAATATTTATATTTTTGAAAGATGAACTTCAGAATAAAAATTAAGCTACTATTTTTTTTATTGCTTTGCACCAGCCATTTTTCTTTTTCACAAAACACTAAAATAGAAAAGTTAGAAAAAGAATTGAAGTCTTCCTTATCCGATACTGCAAAAGTTGATTTGATAAATCAATTGAGTTATGAATTAAAATCCAACAATCCTTCCAAATCATTGGAGTATGCACTTGAAGGATTAAAACTTTCTGAAAAAATAAATTATAAAAGCGGAAGTGCTTTTTCCTATACAAACATTGCCAATTTTTACTATAAAAGAGGAGATTATGAAACCAGTTTTACTAATTACAATAAATCGCTTGGCTTAAGAAAAGAAATAGGAGACGAAGAAGGTGAATCGAAAGCAATTCTTGGAATTGGTAATGTTTTTTTAGCTTGGGGAAAATATAATAAAGCATTAGAATATTATTTGCAAGCATTGAAAATAAATGAAGAATTAAAAAGTGAAGGTGTTGGAGATTGCATGTTCAATATTGGAGCTATTTATTATTATCAAAAAAATTTAGATAAAGCTTTGTACTATTGGAATGAAGCCATATCGTGCTACGAAAAACTTGGAGAGAAAAATGCAATCATTTCTTGTTTAGGTAATATTGGAAACGTGTATAGCGAACAAAAAAAAACAGATAAAGCATTAGAATGTTTTTACAAAACGCTTAAACTGGGTATAGAAATTGGCGACAAAGAGCAAATTGCAGGTGCTCATCTGAACATCGGTTCGGTATATGTAAATGGAGAAAATTATTCATTAGCATTGAACGAATATTTAAGTGCATTAAAAATAGATGATGAACTTCATAATGTTGTAGAAAAAGCATTGATTTTAAAAAACATTGGAGAAATATATCGTAAACAAAAAGATTTTGGTAAAGCAATAAAATATTTAAACGATGCTTTGAAAATTTCAATAGAAATAAAATCAAAAGAAAAAATAAAACTCTGCTATGAAGAATTAGCAAACACCTATGCTGCGGCAAAAGATTTTGAAAAAGCATATCAAAATCATTTATTCTTTACAAATGCAAAAGATAGTTTGTTGAATGAAGAAAGTAGCCAACAAATTACGGAGATGCAAACCAAATATGACACAGAGAAAAAAGAAAAAGAAAATCAAATTTTAAAACAAACTGTTGATATACAAGAGTTGAATGCCAATCGTCAGCGCATTATTATTTATTCAGTAAGTGTATTGGTTTTATTACTTGTTTCACTTGCCTTTTTTATTTTTAAAGGATACAAGCAAAAAGAAAAAG
>JAYTXX010000154.1:0-12836 GCA_043742725.1 Bacteroidota bacterium
CAGAATGATGGTTTCTGTTTCAGGCGTTTCTGCTTTTGTAAACAACACTCCTCTTGTAGCTATTATGATGCCTTATGTGTATCAATGGGCAAAGAAAAAAAACATTTCTCCTTCAAAAGTTTTAATTCCATTATCCTATGCAACAATTCTTGGCGGAACAATTACACTTGTGGGAACTTCAACCAATTTAGTTGTTAATGGTTTTGCTGTTGAGAGCGGATATGCTCCTTTGGGAATGTTTGATTTTACTGCCGTTGGAATTCCTGTTACTATTATTGGAATAATTTATTTATTATTTATTGGCTCCAAATTATTGCCAGAAAGAAAAGATGCACTATCAAATTTTCGTGAAAAACCTCGCGAATATATGGTAGAAACAAAAGTTGAAGGAACCTCTGCATATATAGGAAAATCAGTAGAAAATGCTGGATTAAGAAATTTAAGAGGTTTGTTTTTAGTTGAAATTATTAGAAATGGAGAACAAATTACACCAGTTGCCCCCGAAGAAATAATTCAAGAAAAAGATGTTTTAATTTTTGCTGGCGATACAGAAACTATTTTAGATTTATTAAAAGCACCCGACCAATTAAGCGTTTCGAAAAACTCTGTTCTTTCAAAAAACGAAACTTCTGAAATTGTGGAAGTGGTTGTTACATCTAATTCTTCGCTCATCGGAAAAATTGTTAAGGAAAGTAATTTTCGCGAAAAATATGATGCAGCAATTGTTGCAATCAACAGAAATGGAGAACGACTTGCAAAAAAAATTGGAGAAATTGAATTCAAATCTGGAGATGTTTTGCTATTACTTATTGGAAAAGATTTTCTTTCACACGTTGAAGAAACAGAAGATTTATACACAATTTCGAAAGTAAAAAAATTAAAAAAACTAAAACCCTTTAAAGCCTACACAATTGTGGTTGGAGCAATTATAGCTTTTGTTTTGGCGGCTTTAAATATTTTATCGCTATACAAAGGATTGCTTCTGGTAATGTTAATTATTTCATTATTAAAAGCTGTCAAACTCACTGAAGTTAGAAAAACATTAGATATAGAATTGTTCATTATACTTGCCCTTTCTTTAAGCATTGGAAAAGGCATTTCGAATTCTGGAGCAGCAACAATTTTTGCAAAATCCATTATTGATTTGTTGAGTCCTTTTGGAAGCACCGTTTTAATTTTGCTTGCAATTTATTTTATCACAAATGTATTGGCAATGCTTGTTACAAACAAAGCCGCAATTGCAATTACTTTTCCCATTGCAATTGCAACTGCAACACAACTTGGATTATCAGACCATAAACCATTTATTTTAGCAGTTGCATTTGCTGGATGTGCTGAATTTATGACACCTTACGGCTATCAAACCAACTTGATGGTGTACGGACCTGGTGGTTATAAATTCAAAGATTATTTAAAAGTTGGTTGGGGTTTAACGCTTTTATTTATGATTGTTTGTGTAAGTATTTTGGGTTACGTTTATAAATTGTATTAGTATGATAAAATTATTAGAAACCGCAATAGAAGCATCTTTAAAAGCCGGAGAAGAAATTTTAAAAGTATATAATTCCGATTTTGCAGTTGAACAAAAAGAAGATAAATCGCCATTAACACTTGCCGATAAAAATGCAAACACTATTATTTGTGAGCTATTAAAAAAAACAAATTATCCTGTTTTGAGTGAAGAAGGAAAAAACATTGATTACTCCGAACGCTCCAATTGGCAATACTTTTGGATGGTTGATCCATTAGATGGAACAAAAGAATTTATAAAACGTAATGGAGAATTTACAGTGAATATTGCATTAATTCATCAGCAAAAATCAATACTTGGAGTTATTTATGTTCCTGTTACAAAAACATTGTATTTCGCGGCTGAAACAATTGGGAGTTATAAAATAAATTTATCAAAATTTAATATTGAAGATTTTAAAAGCGCAACCGATTTTATTTCAAAATCAGAAAAATTACCGATTGAAAATACAAGTAAAAAATATACTGTTGTGGCAAGCCGTTCTCATCTTTCAGAAGAAACACAACAATTTATTGATGGATTAAAAACAACACACAAAGATGTTGATTTTATTTCTTCAGGAAGTTCTATAAAATTATGTTTGGTAGCAGAAGGAATTGCTAATGTGTATCCTCGTTTTGCACCAACAATGGAATGGGATACTGCGGCTGGACAAGCCATTTGCGAGATTGCAAACAAAGAAGTGATAGACTACACAACAAACAAATCTTTACTTTACAACAAAGAAAACCTTTTGAATAATTGGTTTATAGTAAAATAAATTTGTGCCTTTTTTAAAAAATATGTGGGCATAAATTCGTATAATTGCATACTATAAAAAATAAAAATAAAAATGAGTAAAGTAGCATTAATTACAGGAATTACAGGACAAGATGGGGCTTATTTAGCAGAGTTACTATTAAGCAAAGGATACATCGTTCATGGACTAAAGCGCAGAAGTTCAATGTTCAATACAGGACGGATTGACCATTTATACAAAGACCAACATGAGAAAAAAGTAAATTTCTTTTTGCATTATGGTGATTTAACAGACTCTACAAATCTTATACGAATTATACAAGAAACACAACCAGATGAAATTTATAATCTCGCAGCACAATCGCATGTAAAAGTATCGTTCGATTCACCAGAATATACTGCGAATGCAGATGCAATAGGAACATTAAGAATTTTAGAAGCAATTCGTATTTTAAAACTTGAAAAGAAAACACGTTTTTATCAAGCCTCTACATCTGAGATGTATGGCTATGTTCAGGAAATTCCGCAAAAAGAAACCACACCATTTTATCCACGTTCACCTTATGGTGTTGCAAAGGTTTATGGCTTTTGGATTACAAAAAATTATCGTGAAGCTTACGGAATGTATGCTTGCAATGGAATTTTATTTAATCACGAAAGTCCTTTGCGTGGCGAAACTTTTGTTACACGAAAAATTACTCGTGCAGCAGCAAAAATACATTTAGGACTTCAAGAAAAATTATTTCTTGGAAATCTTGATTCTGAAAGAGATTGGGGACATGCAAAAGATTATGTGGAAGGAATGTGGAGAATGCTACAACAAAAAGAAGCTGATGATTATGTGTTGGCAACAGGAGTAAAAATTACTGTTCGTAAATTTGTAGAATTGGCTTTTGCTGAAGTTGGTATTACATTAAAATGGGAAGGAAAAGGAGTTGATGAAAAAGGAATTAATACTGCAAATGGAAAAACTTTAGTAGAAGTTGATCCCAAATATTTCCGCCCAACAGAAGTTGATTTATTAATTGGTGATGCATCAAAAGCAAAGAAAAATTTAGGATGGGAGCCAAAATATACTTTAGAACAATTGGTAAAAGAGATGATGGCAAGCGATGTTAGATTGTTTGAAAGAGATAAATATTTATTAGATGGCGGACATGATGTAATGAATTTTCATGAATAAAAATGAATAAAGATTCTAAAATATATATTGCTGGGCATCGTGGAATGGTAGGTTCAGCGATACAACGCAAACTACAACAAGAAGGATTTACCAACTTTGTAACTCGAACATCTAAAGAACTAGATTTAAGAAATCAGCAAGCAGTTGCTGATTTTTTTGCAAAAGAAAAACCCGAATATGTTTTTTTGGCTGCCGCTAGAGTAGGCGGAATTGTTGCAAACAATTCCTATCGTGCTGATTTTATTTACGAAAACATAATGATTCAAAGCAACATTATTCATTCTAGTTATGTGAATGGAGTAAAAAAATTAATGTTTCTTGGCTCATCGTGTATCTATCCAAAACTGGCTCCACAACCGCTAAAGGAAGATTATCTACTTACTGGATTGTTGGAAGAAACCAATGAACCTTATGCTATTGCAAAAATTGCAGGAATAAAAATGTGTGATGCTTATCGTGCACAATATGGATGTAATTTTATTTCTGTAATGCCAACAAATTTGTATGGAACAAACGATAATTATGATTTGAAAAACTCTCATGTTTTACCTGCACTAATTCGAAAAATTCATACTGCCAAAAAAGAAAACAATCCAACCGTTGAAGTATGGGGAACAGGCGCTCCGATGCGTGAATTTTTACATGCAAACGATTTGGCAGATGCTTGTTATTACCTAATGCAAAATTATAACGAAGCTGGATTAGTAAACATTGGAGTTGGAGAGGACATCACCATAAAGGATTTGGCATTACTTGTAAAAAAGATTGTTGGCTACACTGGAGAATTAAACTTTGATACTACCAAACCCGATGGAACACCAAGAAAATTAATGGATGTAGGCAAATTACACGCTTTCGGATGGAAACACAAAATTAATTTAGAAGAAGGAATAGCAAGTGTTTACAACGAAGTGAAAGATAAATTAAATTAAACGCAAATAATTAAAACTCCACATTTTTTGCGCATTCACGAGAAAACAAAAATTTGAAAAAATTATTTTACATATTATTTTTTTTTCCAACACTAATTATTGCACAACAAAATATGCAATTGAATCGCGAATGGAATTTGAATTTTGATAAAGAAAAAAATAAACTAAAAATTGATTCGTTAAGTCCCAATGATATTTCGTGTTTCAAGCCATACATTGTAAAGCCAAAACAAATTGATAAAAACAATCCCGAACGAAAAGCAACTTCCATTTGGAAAAGAAAAATAAAACAAGAAAATTTATTTATTGTAAACGACACCGCAGATAAATTTTATTTAACACTCGACCCACTTTTTAATTTTGAAATAGGAAAAGATTTTGCAGATAAAACAGGAGAAAAACTATACAAAAACACAAGAGGTTTTTTATTGCGTGGAGATATAGGTAAAAAAATTTCTTTTGAATCGTCATTCTATGAAAACCAAGCTACATACGCTGAATATATTGATGATTACACAAAATCCGCAAACAATCTTTTTCCACAGAAAGCAAATTATGGCTACAATATAATTCCAGGACAAGGTCGCTCAAAAGTATATCAAAAAACAGGTTATGATTTTTCTATGGCTTCGGGATATGTTTCTTATTCGCCAAATAAAATTTTTAATATTCAATTAGGAAACGGAAAACATTTTGTAGGAGATGGTTATCGTTCTTTGCTTCTTTCGGACAATGCATTTAATTATCCTTATGCGAGAATAACAACTACTTATAAAAATATTCAATACACCAATTTGTACACATCCTTTATGAACCTTACTGATGGTGGAGTACAAACGCCTGCACATACAGAACGTTTGTTTCAAAAAAAAGTTGGAAGTTTTCAAATGTTGAGCGTGAATTTATTTAAGCGTTTACAAATTGGTTTCTTTCAATCTATGATTTGGGAAGCGGCAGATTCCAATAATCGTCAGCATGTTGAGTTCAACACCTTCGACCCGATAATTGGCGTGAATGCTGGAGTTTATGGTTTACATAACAAAAATAATGTATTGCTCGGTACAACATTCAAATTGAAAATCGTCAATTCGCTTTCGCTCTATGGACAATTTATGTTAGATGATATTGGTTCTGGAATTAGAAATAAAAATGGTTATCAAATTGGAATCAAATATTTTGATTTGTTCACTATTAAAAATTTACATTTACAATTGGAATACAATAGCGTTCGTCCGTATGCTTATTCAGCCACAAATACACAACAAAGTTATACGCATTATAATCAGGCATTGGCACATCCATTGGGAGCAAATTTTTATGAAGCAGTTGGCTTTTTGAATTATAGAATCAAAGATTTTTTTATTGAACTAAAAGGAAATTATGCGGTAAAAGGCGCTGACAGCTTAAGCTTTAACTATGGTGGAGATATTTTTAAATCAGATAATTCGTTTGCTTCTTCACAAAAATTTGGAAACATTCAAACAGCGCAAGGAATAAAAACTACCATTATGTATCAAGATATTCATATTGGTTATTTGGTAAATCCTTCAACTAATTTTAATATTGTAATAGGAATTTCAAATAGAATTGTGAAAACAGAAAAAACAACAAGCAATACACAATTTGTATATTTTGGAATACGAACATCGCTTGCCAATTTTTATTATGATTTTTAATTTATAAATTTTCAAATGGGATTTTTAATACTCGTTTTTGTAACTTCTTTTTTTGTAGTTCTTTTATCAACTCCATCGTTGATAAAAGTAGCTATACTAAAGCGGTTGTTTGACGCACCTGGCGACACCAGAAAAGTGCATACTCGTATGATACCAACCATTGGTGGTATTATTATTTTTGCTGGAACATTGTTTTCGTTTTCACTTTGGTTTCCTCGCGATTTTATTCACGACAACATTCAATTACTAAATGCTGTGAATGATTATAAATATATTGTATCTACATTATTAGTAATGTTTTTTGTTGGTGTAAAAGACGATATTATTGGAACCGCTCCAGTAAAAAAATTAGTTGCACATGTATTGGTTGGAATGGTGCTGGTGCTAATGGCAGATATTCGCATTTCCAGTTTGCATGGCATTTTTGGCGTTGAAGTAATTCCTTATTGGGCAAGTGTATTTTTATCATTGTTCACATACATTGTAATTGTAAATGCATTTAATTTAATTGATGGTGTTGATGGTTTAGCAGGAGGAATTGGATTTATTACATCTTCTGCTTTTGCAGCATGGTTTGCATTTGCAGGCGATTATGTAATGTCTTGTTTGGCAATTTCATTAGCAGGTTCGTTGTTAGCATTTTTAATGTTCAATTTTTTTCCTGCAAAAATTTTTATGGGCGATTCTGGTTCCTTAACCATTGGTTTAATAATATCAATTCTTGCAATTAAACTCATCAATTATGATGTAAGTGCAATTCAAAATGAATTTATTTTAAATATTTCAAAACCAATATTTGCAATGGCGGTATTGGTTTATCCACTGGTTGATACGTTACGAATTTTTATTTACCGTGCGGTGCGTGGCGTTTCACCATTTTCAGCAGACAGAAATCACATACATCATCGTTTGTTAGATATTGGTTGTAGCCAAAAAACAACAGTAATTATTTTGTATGCTGTAAATATTTTTATCATTGCTCTCACGCTTTCGCTAACATATATAAATCCAAATTATGTATTATTAATAGTTGCAGGAACCGCTTTGTTTTTAGTACAAATACCATTTTTTATTACTAAACGAAAAAATCGAATTGCAAAAAATGATTAATCGTAAGTTCAATAAAAAAAAACTTTTTTCATTGTTGATACTGCTTCTTTTGGCAAGCATAAAAACAAATGCGCAACAATCAAATCAAACGCTCAATCGTGATTATAACTGGGGAATTGATAATTATTACAATAGCTCCGAACAAAATTTTCAAACTTTCGTAAAGCCTTATCGGTATTGCGATATAAACAACATAAAAGATTCAACGGTTTTATTTCCCGAATTATTTAAAAGTAAAAAAGAAAACGAATCTCCCAAAAAGCCTCAATCACGAATAGAAATTTCGCCACTGCTTGTTGCAGAAATTGGTTATCAAGCAAATTCAACTTCTCGAACCACAAATGATTTGGCAATTGGTGGAAGTTTTAAATGTGAAATTGGAAATAAATTTTCAATCAATTTGCAAGCACTGGCAGGAAAGGCTGTTTACACAAGCTATACCGACTCTGCGATAAATGAAACACATGTAATTCCCGGAATTGGTTATGCTTACAGCGCAAACAATAATCCTGCAAATAAAATGTATGCCTATCAATATTATTCTGGTTATTTATCCTATTCTCCAAATAAAAATTTTAATGTGCAAATTGGTCAGGATAAACATTTTTGGGGCGATGGTTATCGTTCATTGTTTTTATCAGATGTTGCGGCACCAATGCCTTTTATGAAAATCACAACAAACATTTGGCACTTAACATACGTAAATCTTTATACAATAATGACAGATGCTACTAATCCATCAGGATTAAAAAAAGATTGGAAATCAAAATATGCAACATTTCATTATTTAGGTTGGAATGCAACAAAACGAATCAACATTGGTTTCTTCGAATCAATTGTTTGGCAAGGCTCTGACAGTAGTCGTTACAGAGGTTATGATATAAATTATTTAAACCCAATAATGTTTTTCCGTCCAACAGAATATTCTTTAGGTTCGAGTGATAATGCATTTTTAGGATTCAGTTTTAAAATAAAATTATTCAAGAAACAACAATTTTATGGTCAATTACTTTTAGATGAATTTGTTTTAAACGAAGTGCTTTCCAGTCGTGGTTGGTGGGCAAACAAACAAGCATTTCAATTGGGTTTAAAGAGTTTCGATTTATTTAAAATCAACAAACTTAATTTTCAAACAGAATTTAATTATGTGCGACCATACACTTATTCGCACGGAAGTGTTCAACAAAATTATAGTCAGTTAAATCAACCATTGGCGCATCCGCTTGGCGCTAATTTTTGGGAATCATCAAACTTTTTAAATTATAGACACAAACGCATTTTTGTAGAAGCAAAATTTATTTATGCTTTGTATGGAGCCGATAGTGCAGGAACTGATTATGGAAAAAATATTTTCACTTCCTACACACAACGTCCAAATGATTATGGAAATTTTACTGGACAGGGCTTTCAAACCACACTAATAACTGCATCATTGCGTGGAGCATACGTTTTAGATTCGCAAAGCAATTTGAAAATAGAACTTGGTTTTGCTTATCGTGTTGAAAAAAATCAATACATAACAAAACAATATCCTTTCTTCTTTATTGGTATTCGCACCGATTTGTGCAACTTGTACAGCGATTATTGATTTTTTTCATCACAATCTCTTAAAATCTTTGGCTAAATATTTGTTACTTTTGTAACAGAAGAAACAAGTGAAAAAGCTATTATGTTAAGGCAAGTACAAACTCAAAAATTATTACAAAAATTATCTCCGCAACAAATTCAATTAATGAAATTGTTGCAACTTCCAACTGTTGCTTTGGAGCAACGCATCAAAGAAGAAATGGAAATTAATCCCGCACTTGAAGAAGGAAGCGATACGGATGATGAACCCAAAGATGAATTTGAAAACGAAGAGTTTGATGATACACAAAATGATGATGAAAATCAGCGCGAAGATTTCACATTGAGCGATTATATGGATGATGATGAAGGAGCATCATACAAGCTAAAAGCTAATAATATAAGCCCAGATGAAGAACGTAAAGAAATTCCATTTTCAGTTGGTGTAACTTTTCAAGATATGCTCGCAAGCCAACTTGGCATGAAAGAATTGGATGATAGAGAATATCAAATTGCAGATTACTTGATTGGAAATTTAGATGATGATGGTTATTTACGCAGAGATTTAGCATCTATTGTTGATGATATTGCATTTTCACAAAATATAAATACTACAGAAGAAGAATTTAAAAAACTGCTTCGAGTAATTCAGGAGTTTGACCCAGCAGGCGTTGGCGCAAGAGATTTACAAGAATGTTTGCTTATTCAATTGAAAAGAAAAGATGTGCAAACCCAAATTGTGGAACTTGCAATAGAAGTGGTAGAAAAACAAATGGATGAATTTTCTAAAAAACATTATGATAAGATTTCTAAAAAATTAGAAATAGATGATGAAACATTAAAAGAAGTTATTCAGGAAATTTTAAAATTAAATCCACGTCCAGGAAACTCAATGGCAGATGGGCAAAAAAGTTTTCAGCAAGTAATTCCAGATTTTACAATTGCAATAGATGAAGGTGAATTATTGTTAGGATTAAATTCGCGAAATGCTCCCGATTTGAAAGTTAGCAAAGAGTATAATCAAATGTTTGAAGAATATTCAAAAACAAAAAACAAGAGTAGCAAAGAAGCATCTATGTTTATCAAACAAAAATTAGATGGTGCCAAATGGTTCATTGATGCTATTCAGCAACGGAATCAAACATTACTTTTTAGTATGAATGCTATTATGGAATATCAACGTGATTATTTTTTGACAGGCGATGAAACTCTTCTAAAACCTATGATTTTAAAAGATATTGCCGAAAAAGTAGGATTAGATATTTCAACCATTTCTCGTGTTGCAAATAGTAAATACGTACAAACTCCATTCGGAACATTTTTATTAAAATCATTTTTTAGTGAATCACTTTCTACCGATAGCGGAGAAGAAGTTTCGACACGTGAAGTAAAAAAAATATTGGAAGATTGTGTTGCCGCAGAAAACAAAAAGAAACCAATGACTGATGATAAATTGGCAAAAGTATTAAGAGAAAAAGGGTACAACATTGCTCGTAGAACTATTGCTAAATACCGCGAACAACTTGACATTCCAGTTGCTCGATTACGCAAAGAATTATAAATGCAAGACGAAACAAATTCAATAATAAAAAATACCATCGAAGAAAAAATAGCAAAATTTATCTCCTATATTTTTCATCCTTTGTTGATGCCAACCTATTGTTTTGCATTATTATTTTTTACAAAAAATTATATTTCCACATTCACTCCACCTAATTTAAAATATACCATACTTTTAATAACATTTGTTTTTACTTTTCTTCTTCCTGTCATCAATGCACTTATTTTATTAAAAATTGGACGCATAAAAAGTTTACAAATGGAAACAACGAAAGAACGCATTGTACCTTTTTTAAGTACGCTTGTTTATTTTGTTGCAGTTTACTATTTGTTTTATTCAGCAGGATTTCCAAATGTGTTTATCATTATTATTTTAGGTGCTGGTATTTCTATTTTGTTCACATTCATTATTAATTTTTGGTGGAAAATAAGCATTCATGCGGTTGGTAGCGGAGGATTATTGGGTATTGTACTTGGAATTATTTATCGTTTGCAATTGGATATGAACATTTTTTTTATGTTTACTATTTTACTAGTTGGCATTATTGGTTATGCTCGTTTAAAACTAAACACACATTCTCCATCACAAATTTACACAGGAATTTTATTAGGATTTATAACAGAACTTTTATTGATGATTTTTTATTGAGCAAGCAATTGTTTTTTCTTTTCAATAGAAGTCGTAATGTCCATCAGCTGTCCTTTAGGAATAGAATTGATTAATTTTTTTGTATAATCTGTTCTTGGGTTAAGATAAATATCGTCTGCATCGCCCATTTCTTCTATCTTTCCATTATTCATAACAATCATTCTGTCGCTCATAAACTTTACAACCGACAAATCGTGTGAAATAAAAATATAAGTAAAATCAAATTCTCTTTTCAATTCATTTAACAAATTTAAAACCTGTGCTTGAACAGAAACATCAAGTGCAGAAACCGATTCATCGCAAATAATAAATTTTGGGTGCAATGCAATTGCCCTTGCAATAGAAATTCGCTGACGCTGTCCTCCCGAAAATTCGTGTGGATAACGATTAAAATCAGATTCTCTCATGTTTACACGTTTCAATAATTCTATAACACGCGCTCTTCTTTCTTTATTGTTTTCCAAAATATCATGAACTTGCATTGGTTCCATAATTGCTTGTCCAATAGTAATTCTAGGATTAAGTGATGAATAAGGATCTTGAAAAATAATCTGAATGTCTTTTCTCAACATTCGCATTTCTTTGTTTGAAAGATGAGTAATGTTTCTGCCATTAAAAATTATTTCACCAGATGTAGGTTCTACCAATCGAAGAATTGTTCTGCCAAGTGTTGTTTTGCCACAACCCGATTCGCCCACCAATCCTAGTGTTTCGCCAGGATAAACATTAAAACTAATATCGTCAACAGCTTTTACAAAATCAAGCACTTTACCAAAAATTCCTGTTTTGGTTGGAAAGTATGTTTTAAGATGTTTTAGTTCAAGAATAGGATTTTTTTCATACAAATTTTTGTGTGTTGCTTTTCTTTCTTCATTAGTGATTACAAGTTTTTCCATCACTTCAGAAACAGATTTTGAAATTTCTGTCATTTCGCCTTGCTCATCTGTTTTCATAAAATCGGCAATGGTTGGCAACCAACGTAATCGTTTGCTCAACGGTGGACGACAAGCCAGCAAGCCTTTTGTGTATGGATGTTGAGGGTTTGCAAAAATATCCAACACATTTCCTTGTTCCACAATTTTACCTTTATACATTACCACAATTTTATCAGCAAGCTCTGCGATAACGCCTAAATCGTGTGTAATAAACATAATTCCCATGTTATGTTCGCGCTGAATTTTCAACATCAATTCCAATATTGTTGCCTGAACTGTTACGTCCAATGCGGTAGTTGGCTCATCGGCAATTAAAATACTTGGGTTGCAACTCATTGCCATTGCAATCATCACACGTTGCTTTTGTCCTCCCGAAATTTGATGTGGATAGGTATTGAAAATTGCTTCTGGTCGAGGCAATTGAACTTGTTTAAATAAATCTATTGCTTTTTCTTTGGCTTCTTTTTTTGTGCATTTTTGATGAATCATAATGGCTTCCACCACTTGATTTCCACAGGTATAAACAGGGTTTAAGGATGTCATTGGTTCTTGAAAAATCATTGCTATTTCATTGCCACGCAAGGAACGCATTTCTTTTTCCGAAATTTTTGTAATATCAATTATTCCATTTTTTTTTGAATGAAAAATAATTTCCCCGCTTGTTATTTTTCCTGTTGGGCTTGTAATTAATCGCATCACAGATAATGATGTTACTGATTTTCCAGAACCCGATTCGCCAACAATACCAATGGTTTCGCCTCGCGATAAGGTAAATGAAATATCATCAACAGCTTTTGTTATTCCATCTTCGTTACGAAATTCTGTAACTAAATTTTTTACTTCTAATAGTGTTTCTTTCATTGTTAATTAATGGAAACTAAAAGTACACTTTGTATTTGTATTTTGCAAAACTGCATTGAAAAAGAGGGGAGAAATTATATAAAAAAGTGGTGTTA
>JAYTXX010000155.1:0-12976 GCA_043742725.1 Bacteroidota bacterium
CTTTGAGAGTGAACCCTACTGGAGCAGGAGGTTTAATTCCTAATGCAGAATTTATTACCAAAGACGATTTGATAAAAACAAATTCAAGATCAAATGTTACTTCTAATTCCATACGATTAAATGGTAAAATTCAATATCATCCAACTACTAACATGGATCTTACAATTGGCGGTTCACTTGACTACAACAAAAATCACGGTTTTGTTTACGAATATGCTTTGTTTAACCCAAGTAATAACCCCGAACAAATTTCGAGTACTTGGAGAGCGTATGCAAAATTGACTCAAAAATTCAACTCCAATTCGGCTAAAGAAGAAGAGAAATCATCATCAAACATAAAAAATGCTTATTTCACTTTGCAAGCAAGTTATGCAAAAACACATTCAAAAACCCAAGACGATTCTCATAAAGATAATGTATTTAATTACGGATACATTGGAAAATTTGTTCAAACAAGAACAAAAAATTATGAATATAAAAATGATCAAGAGTTTTGGTTACAGGATTCCAATGGTAATTATTACAAGGATACTTTGGATGGTTATATGATGAGTGGTTATAGAAATACAAAATTAGACTACACACCAAGCGATGTTAATCCTAATGGAGCAGCTTATACCAACTTGTTTTATAATAACAATAGTTTTGTTCAAAACGATAACGATGTTCAAGCTGGTTTAGGTATGTTGAATGGCGATAGACCAACAAACGTATATTCACTTTGGTATAACACTGGACGTCAGTATAATGGTTATAGCTATTCTGACGAGAGCCAGTTTAGAGTTTTTGCAAATTTTTCGGCAGATATTAAGAAACATGCTATTCAATTAGGTTTTGAATATGAACAAAGAACAAGTAGATCATATTCATTAAATCCAATTGGTTTATGGACTTTAATGCGTCAATTAGCAAACTATCATCTTCAAAATCTAAATAAGGATACAGCAATTGTAAATCAACAACTTTCAGGTTCAGATATTTACTATGATTTTAATGTAAAAAATGATGGAACTCAAAATCAGTTCGACAGAAGTATAAGAGAAAAATTGGGATATAATGTGAACGGAACAGATTGGATTGATATTGATTCTTATGATCCTTCCACATTTAGTTTAAGCATGTTTAGTGCCGATGATTTATTAAATAATGGAAGTTCTTATGTTAGTTTTTATGGATATGACCACACAGGCAAAAAAGTTAGTGGAAATCCAAGTCTTGATGATTTCTTTACTAAAAAAGATGCAAATGGAAATTTCACTCGTCAAATTGGAGCATACCAACCAATATATATTGCAGGATATATTCAAGACAAATTCGATTTTAAAGATTTAAAATTTAATATTGGTGTACGTATCGATCGTTTTGATGCAAATCAAAAAGTATTGAAAGATAAATACTTGCTTTATGAAGCAAAAACAGCAGGCGAACTTGCTATTGCTGATAAACCTTCCAATATTGGAAATGATTTTGTGGTGTATGTAAAAGATGCATACAACCCAAGTGTTGATCAAATAGTTGGATACAGAGATGGTGATACTTGGTACAATAAACAAGGAGTTGTTATTAGCGATCCTTCTGCATTAACGCTGGGAACTGTTAACAGTGCTATAAATCCTTATTTATTAGATCCTGCTGGAAGAAAAACTAAAACCATAACTTCAAAAGTTTTTGAAGATTACACACCTCAAATTAATGTAATGCCTCGTATAGCCTTTGCATTTCCAATTTCGGATGTTGCAAATTTCTTTGCTCACTATGATGTGTTAACTCAAAGACCACCAGATTTTAATCGATTAGACCCTGTTCAATACCTTAATATGGAAAATCTATCAGGAGGCTTTATTAATAATCCGAACTTAAAACCAGAAAGAACCACACAATACGAACTTGGTTTTGAACAAGTGTTAAACGAAAGAAAAAATTCAGTAATCAAACTTTCTGCTTTCTACAACGAATTGAGAAACATGGTTCAAGCAGTTCAAGTTTACCAAGCTTATCCTACTACTTATAATACGTTTGACAATATAGATTTTGGAACAGTAAAAGGTTTATCATTATCGTATGATTTAAGAAGAACATCAGGAGTTGCATTAACAGCAAGTTACACATTGCAATTTGCTGATGGAACAGGTTCAAGCACTTCGGATGGAGTAAATTTGGCAGCCGCTGGAGAGCCAAATTTAAGAACAACTCACTCATTGAACTACGATCAACGCCATACAATTGTATTAAATGTTGATTATCGTTTTGGTGGCGATAAAGATTACAAAGGACCAACTTGGACTCGTCATAAAGGAAAAGATAATGAAAAAACAATTAAATTATTAGAAAATGTTGGTGCTAATATAGTTGCAAGAGCAGGTTCTGGAACTCCATACAGCAGACAACGTAATGTTACCCAAGAGGGTTCATTTGGTTCGGCTGAAAGATCATTATTAACTGGTGATGTAAATGGTTCAAACCTTCCTTGGAGTTTTAGAATTGATTTACGAATTGACAAGGACATAAGACTTGAATGGGGTGGCAAAAAAGAAGGACAAGAAAAGAAATCAGCTAACCTAAATGTATATCTTCAAGTATTAAATGTACTAAACACAAAAAATATAATAGGAGTTTATAGAGCTACAGGAAACCCAGATGATGATGGTTACTTGGCTTCTAATAATGGACAAATAGCCTTATCGGGAAGAAACAGCGCAACATCCTTTACCGATTTATATCAAATAAAAATAAATAACCCAAGTAATTATACATCACCGCGAGTTATTCGTTTAGGTTTATTACTTGAGTTTTAAATAAATAAGTAAGCATGAAAAATAAGTATATTGAATTTAGCTTTACATCCCCTGTAACGATAAAAAATAAAAAAATGAAAAACAATGCAATTAAATTAATCGTTTCCACATTCGTTGTTGCTTTCTCATTAAATGTGAATGCAAAGGAAAATGTGGGTGGTAGTGTAAAACACACAAATCTTAACCCAACCCGATCGGTTGAAGCACAATGTGTAAATGCATCAGCGCAAGTGGATTTGGATATTAATAATGTGAAAGCCAAAATTTTGAATGGTGGTGATATGTGGTGGGATATTTTTGGTTCTGAAAATGCAAGGTATTTTGTTCCAAAACCTTCAGACCCTAATTCTGTGTATGGACCAAGTTCACAGTTTGCAAGTTCTGTTTGGGTTGGAGGGTATGATGCAACTGGACAATTAAAAACTGCTGCTCAAACATACCGTCAAAGTGGAAATGATTATTGGCCCGGACCTTTAACATCAGCTGCAACTACCGATGCTGCAACTTGTTTGGCTTGGGATAAATTTTGGAAAATAAACAGACAAGATGTTTCCGATTATTATAATTGGGTAATTAGCGGGAAGCCGGGTGCAAATCCTGTGTCTTCTTCAGCAATGGATGTAATAAACACTTGGCCAGCAATTGGACCAGAAGGGCAACCTTTAGCACCATATTGGGATATAAATTTAGATAATTTTTATGAACCAGAAGATGGTGAAATTCCTGATTTTGATGTTACAGGTACAAGAGGTTGTTCTGCTAAATTATTTGGCGATCAAAATATTTTTTGGGTTTTTAATGATAAAGGAAATATACATACCGAAACTGGACAAGCAGCCATTGGTTTAGAAATTCAAGCACAAGCTTTTGCTTTTCAAACCACAGATGAACTAAATAATGCAACTTTTTATAAGTATAAAATTATTAACAAATCATCATTTCGTTTAGATAGTACTTTTTTTGGAGTATGGGATGATGCCGACTTGGGATATGCTTATGATGATTATGTTGGATGCGATGTAGGTTTAGGACTAGGAATTTTATACAATGGTGATGATATGGATGGCGGAGGTGAAGCAACCTCTTATGGCGCAAATCCACCAGCAGTTGGTGTTGACTTTTTTGAAGGACCATTTGCTGACCCTGATGGAAAAGATAACCTCCCTTCAAGCGTTCCTGCAGGTTTTTTAAATTATGGCGATGGCATTGTAGATAACGAAAGATTGGGCATTACTCGGTTTATGTATTTTAATAATAATAATAATACTGTAAATGGTAATCCAGCACCTGGAGATGATTTTTATCAATATTTAACAGCTACTTGGAGAAATGGAACAAAAGTAACTTATGGACAAGATGGAACAAAAGGAACAGTACCATGTTATTATATGTTTCCTGGAACATCCGATCCTCAAGGTTTTGGAACAAATATGGTTCCGCAAGCACCTTGGGATGAAAAAACTTCTGGTAATGTTCCTGATGATAGGCGCTTTTTAGAAAGTTCAGGACCATTCAAATTACAACCTGGTGCAGTAAATTATATTACAATTGGTGTGCCTTGGGCAAGAGCTACACAAGGTGGTGCATTAGCATCTGTGGCTTTGATGAAAGGAGCTGATGCCAAAGCTCAAAGTTTATTCAACAATTGTTTTGCCGCTCTTGATGGACCAACAGCTCCTCATTTAGCAATTCAAGAATTAGATAGACAATTAATTCTTTATTGGACAAATCCAAAAGATTTGGCAGCTTCAAACAATGCAAATGAATTGTACAAGGAAGATTATGATAAATCAACTGGTGCCGATTCGTTGTACCGTTTTCAAGGATATCAAATTTATCAATTAAAAGATGGTACTGTTGGTATTTCAGATATTACAAATGTTGATAAAGCACGTTTGGTTTTTCAGTGTGATAAAAGAGATGGTATCTCTCAAATTGTAAACTATAAAAGCGATTTAACTTTATCTGCATTAATACCACAAGAAATGGTGAATGGAGCTGACATAGGAATAGTTCACTCTGCAAGTATCACAACAGATAAGTTTGCTACAGGAAATGATAAATTAGTAAATGATAAAATATACTATTATGCAGTTGTAGCATACGGTTACAGTTCTACACAGGTTCCTTACAATTTGAATCAATTAATTGATTATAGCCCTTATATTGCAGGAAGAAAACAATACGATGGTTATTTTCCACATTCAGCAATGCCACATAAGGTTTTAGCTGAAAATGGAGGAACTCAACAAAATTCTATGTATGGATCAGGAGTTTCATTAACACGACTTGAAGGTTCAGGAAATGGTGGAAATACTTTGGACTTGACAAGCGAAACAGTACAAAACATTTTAAATTCTTCTACAAGTAGAGTTGCACACCCAACATATCAAAATGGAAAAGGTCCTGTAACAATACAAGTTGTAGATCCATTAAATGTTCCTGAAATGTCAGAGTTCCGACTTTTAATTTATGGAGCATATAATGGCGTTAAAGATAATTCAACGTGGGATTTAGTAAATTTGACTACAGGAGATACTGCCCATTCTGAAACTACAATTAAGCTTCCTAATGAGCAAATTATTAACGGACAACCATCCGGTTCATTAACACAGTCAAGTACAATACCTAAATGGGGACTGTCAGTGAATATTCATTTCGCCTATGATCCGGGAAATGCTTCTGCAGTTAATAATTCAGCTTTAGAAGCAACTATGGAATTTGCTGATCCAGCCAAACGTTGGTTAACAGGGTTACCTGACCAAGATGGTACAACAAATACGAATTGGATTCGTTCGGGTACAAGCACTTTTACAGGTCTTGCTGCATTTAATGATTATGCTGGAATAGATGATGGACAAGATTATGAAAAATTACTTGGCGGAACTTGGGCTCCTTATCGTTTATGCGCTTCTACAACTGCACCTGCTGCAGGACAACCGATAGATTATATTGGTGGACCAGCTTGGAATAATTCCATTACTATGGCATTAAATAAAATGGCAAATTTAGCAAGTGTTGATATTGTTATTACCAGTGATAAATCAAAATGGACACGTTGCCCTGTTATTGAAATGCAAGAAGAGGCTTCTTTAGCAATTGGCGGAGCCAAAAAAATGAGCTTGAGAGCTTCACTTTCAGTTGACAAAAATGGATTGAATGTAAATCAAGGAGGAAATACAACAGAAGCAAACCTTAACGGAACAACAGGTATGGGTTGGTTCCCAGGTTATGCTATCAACCTTGAAACTGGTGAACGTTTGAATATGGCATTTGGTGAAGATTCTTGGTTGGCAAATGAAAATGGAGCAGATATGAAATGGAATCCAACAGCCAATACCTATTCGTTTCCAAGTTTTGACCCGTTGTTTGGAGGAAAGCACTATATCTACGTTTTTGGACATAATGCCAATGCAACTTTTCCTGCAACAGACCCACTTTACCCGAATGGAGCAAAAGATATTCCTGCTTACGATCAAGGAAAATTACTTCACGATTTATTTGTTGGTTCAACCAACACTTATAAGCAAGAAATTTTCTCGGATGCTATGTGGGTAAATATTCCAATGCTTGTAGAAGGACGTTCTGTTTTAGAAACTGATGTAAAAGTTAGATTAAGAGTTACTAAAGCATATCGTAAATACGGAACAGAAAGTCAAGTAGCTTCAGGTTCTTTAGTAGTAGGTCAAACCTATATTGTAGAACAAGGTCCTATAACTCACAATGCAGTAACTGTGGCTACAGGAAACTCTTTTGTGGCTGTAAATGCTAATTATACGTCCACAATATTTGCACCTTCGGTATTGAGTACAACATACGATGGAAATCCAACGTATAGTTTCAATACGAATGATATTGGTACAAAAATAAATAATAGCGATGCGGCACAAGAAGCATTGAAATTAATAAACATTGTTCCAAATCCATACTATGCATATTCGGGTTACGAACAAAAAGCCAATGACAATAGAGTTAGAATTACAAATTTGCCAGAAAAGTGTACAATATCTATTTATGCTTTAAACGGAACATTAGTAAGAAAATTCTCTAAAGATGACAGCTCAACTATTTTGGATTGGGATTTGAAAAATCAAGCAAGAATTCCAATAGCAAGTGGTATGTATATTATTCACGTTGATGTTCCAAATGTTGGAGAAAAAATATTAAAATGGTTAGGAGTGCTTCGCCCTGTAGATTTAGAAGCATACTAAAAACAACATTTAGAAAACAAAGTATAAAGCAAAATAAGATTTACATAAATTAAGGAATATGAAACATTATTATAAATTTTTAGCACCACTTGCATTGTTTGGTCTAATTTCAACTACCGATGTGTTTGCTGGTAATCCTGATCGTGCTGGACAGGCTGGGGCTACTGAGTTATTAATTAATCCTTGGGCTCGAAGTTCAGGATGGGCTGGTTCTAATGTAGCAGGAGCAAGAGGTTTGGAGGCGATGTACACCAACATTGCAGGAACTGCATTCACTAAAAAAACAGAATTATTGTTTGCTCAAACCATATACTTGCAAGGCACGGATATAAAAATAAATACATTTGGTTTAACACAACATGTTGGCGAAACAGGTGCTTTGGGTTTATCAATTATGTCAATGAAATTTGGTGATATTCCAATTACTACAACTGAAAACCCAGATGGAGGTATTGGAACATATTCCCCTCAATTTATGAACATTACTTTGTCTTATGCAAAAGGATTTTCTGATAATATTTATGGAGGACTTGCAGTAAAAGTAATTACCGAAAAAACTGCTAATTTGAATGCAAGAGGTATTGCTTTGGATGCGGGAATTCAATATGTAACAGGAAAACACGAACAATTAAAGTTCGGTATTGCTCTTAAAAATGTTGGACCAAGAATGAAATTTAGTGGCAATGGATTATCATTTAAAACTCCAATGCCTTCAACTACTTCTGGTCAAACATATACTGTTGATGGAAGAACAGCAGACTATGAATTACCATCATTACTAAACATTGGAGCTGGTTATGATTTTTATTTGAGACAAGACAGTATTTCAATGAAAACTCATAGAATAACTGTGATGGGAACATTTACTTCAAATTCATTTGAAAAAGACCAATTCAAATTAGGAATTGAATACGGTTGGAAAAACATTTTGATGTTAAGAGTTGGTTACTCATACGAAAAAGGTATTTTTAGTGATACCGACAGAACTACTGTATTTACAGGACCATCAGCAGGATTTACTATTGAAGTTCCGTTTGGAAAAAACAAATCAACTTTTGGTTTAGATTATTCATACAGAGCTACCAATCCTTTTGGAGGAACACACTCAATAGGAGCAAGAATTAATTTATAAAAATTACATAGTTGTATTTATAAAGAGAGTTCGTCATTTGGCGGATTCTCTTTGTGTTTTAATGATAGTCATAAAAAATCAAAAGCCATGTCAACAATATCATATTTTACAGAAGAAGGATTAAAAAAACTGAAAGATGAATTACATCACTTGAAATTTCATGAAAGAGTTTCAATTTCAAAACAAATAGCAGAAGCAAGAGATAAAGGTGATTTGTCGGAAAATGCGGAATATGATGCAGCCAAAGAAGCACAAGGTTTGTTGGAATTGAAAATTTCCAAAATGGAGCAAGTGTTAGTAAATGCACGTTTAATAGATGAATCGACTTTGGATATGTCGAAAGCATTGATTTTATCAAAAGTAAAAATCAAAAACATTGCAACTGGTGCTACAATGACTTATACCCTTGTAGCAGAAAACGAAGCGGATTTAAAGGCAGGAAAAATATCCGTAGATTCTCCAATAGGTAAAGGTTTGCTTGGTAAAAAAGTAAAAGATATAGCCGACATTCAAGTTCCTTCAGGGATAATGAAATTTGAAATAATTGAAATTTCACGTTAAACAATGGCAAGTATTTTTACTAAAATAATTAATGGAGAAATTCCTTGTTACAAAATAGCAGAGAACGAAAAATTCTTTGCTTTCTTGGATGTGTTTCCTCTTGTAAAAGGGCATATTTTAGTTATTCCTAAAACTGAAATTGATTATATTTTTGATATTCAAGATAATGATTTAGCTGAAATGATTGTGTTTGCAAAGCAGGTAGCAAAAGCACAAAAATTAGCTATTCCTTGCAAACGTATTGGTGTTGCTGTAATTGGTTTGGAAGTTCCACATGCACACATTCATTTGGTGCCAATGAATACTGTTGGGGATATTAATTTTACTCAACCAAAACTAAAACCTTCATCAGAAGAATTAGCAACTGTTGCCGAACAAATTCGTTCTAAATTTTAAGAATAGAAGTTATAGTTTTTTTGTTGGATTATCAGCAATAAATGCTTTCCATCCCGAATAATTTTTTTTACCTCCTTGTGGTTTTCTTTGAAAATAATGGCAAACAGCTGCTGCTAAACCATCAGTAGCATCTAAAAATTCGGGTGTTTCTTTAAAATTCAAAAGTGTTTTTAGCATTGCCGCAACTTGTTCTTTAGAAGCATTTCCGCTACCTGTAATCGATTGTTTTATTTTTTTTGGGGAATATTCAGAAATAGGTAAATTTTTTGACAGAGCGCCTGCAATGGCTACACCTTGTGCTCTTCCCAACTTTAACATTGATTGAACATTTTTTCCAAAAAATGGAGCTTCAATAGCCAATTCATCTGGTTTGTATTCATCAATTAGCGAAACGGTTCTGTCAAATATTTTTTGAAGTTTGAGTGCATGGTCGCCAATTTTTTCCATACGTAACACTCCCATCACAATCAATTCCATTTTATTTCCTTTGATATGAATCAATCCGTATCCCATAACATTAGTACCGGGGTCAATTCCCAAAATTATTTTATCAGTTATCATTGCTGTGGTAACGTCTCTTTTTGTTATTATTGTTCAAGATTATGAAATCGAACGAAAAAAAATATACTCGCAAAGTTATAAGTCTTTTAATAAAACTGGCAATTTTAGTTCTTTCACTTTTCTTTATTTATCAAAAAATTACTTTCACAAGTTATACATTTAATTTATCCGCTTTTTTTTCGGAAGCGAATAAAATAACATTACTTATTGTTTTATTATTAATGTTTGTCAATTGGAGTTTGGAAGCATTGAAATGGAAATTGTTGATAGCACCATTTGAAAAAATTTCTTTTTTAATTTCTTTAAAGTCAATATTCACGGGCGTTACAGTAAGTGTATTTACTCCAAATAGAGTTGGCGAATTTGCTGGGCGTATATTTTTTTTAAATACTGCTGACAAAATTCAAGCAACAATTGTAAGTATGTTAGGAAGTTTATTTCAATTGATAATAACTGTTTTGGCAGGTATTATAGCATATTTTATTTTGAAAAATGAATTTCAATTTAATCAACTGTTTTCTAAAACTAATTTGTTAATCACTGTTTTTTTATTGGTAACTTTTTTAGGTTTTTGTTTGTTTATTTATTTGCAACGAAATACAAAACTCAATAAATACAAAAAATATATTGATGTGTTTACCAACTATTCAAAGTCGCAAATTATATCTATTTTGAGTTTTTCATTAGTACGTTATTTAGTGTTTTCAACACAATATTTTTTGATATTAAATTTGTTTGGAATCGCTGCCGATAGTTTAATTTTATTTTCTCTTATTGCACTTACATTTTTTGTAACTACTGTTATTCCTACTTTTGCGCTTACCGAAATTGTAGTGCGAAGTGCAACTGCAGTTTATTTTTTTACTCTTGTAAATACCAATTCTGAAACGATTGTTTTTGCATCTTTGTTTTTATGGATAATAAATTTGGCATTACCTGCATTGATTGGAAGTTTGTTTGTTTGGAAACTTAAATTTTTTAAAGATTAAAATGTTGCATCAATCACTCTTGATTTTTTCCTTTCTTCTTGTTTTTTTCGGTGTGCTTTATTTTGTTTTAATAGCAAGCTATTGTTATGGTTGGATAAAAACGAAATCAATAACTGTTTCCGGAGCACATACAATTTTTGTGAGTGTAATTATTTCTGCTCGCAATGAAGAAAAAAATATTGCCAAGTGTATTCAAGCCATTTTAAAACAAACGTATTCCGAAAATTATTTTGAAATAATAGTTGTAGATGATGCTTCTGAAGATGCTACTAATTCATTAGTTCAGCCGTTTTGTAAAAAAAATAAAAACGTAAAATTAATTACGTTATCTAACGAAAAAAATAATTTAGGAAAGAAACATGCAATAGCAGAAGCAATTAAAATTGCACAAGGAGAATTAATTGTAACTACCGATGCCGATTGTGAAATGAATGGAAATTGGCTATCAACAATAGTTTCGTGGTATGAACAAACACATGCAAAAATGATTGTTGCACCAGTTGTTTTTCATCAGGAGAAAACATTATTTGAAAAAATGCAAAGCCTCGAATTTATTTCGCTTATTGCAAGTGCAGGTGCATCGCTCTATTTCAAAAAAGCAATTATGTGTAATGGCGCAAATTTAGCTTACACAAAAAAAGCGTTTGAAGAAGTAAATGGCTTTGAAAATATTGATAACACAGCATCTGGCGATGATGTACTGCTGATGTATAAGATTAAAAATAAATACTCCGATGGAATTATTTTTTTGAAAAATGTTGATGCTTTGATTTTTACAAAAGCGAAGCAAACAATTACCGAATTTTTTAATCAACGAAAAAGATGGACATCAAAAAAATTTTTCGATTTGAATTTTGAAACAAAAAAAGTTTCTCTTATCGTTTATTTATTCAATTTTCTGTTGTTCTCCTTTTTTGTTTTATTGCCATTTTGTTATTCAAAAATCGTAGTACATCTTTCATTTTATGAACTTGGTCTTATTGTGTTTTCAATCAAATGTTTTATTGATTTTTTATTATTAGTTTTAGCCACTTCTTTTTTTAAAAAGAAACACTTATTACTATTTTTTCTTCCCGAGCAGTTTCTTTACATACTATATGTAGTGGTGGTGGGGTTGCTTGGTATAAAAGGAAACTATGAATGGAAAAATAGAAAATATAAAAATTGATGGAGAACAATACCGATAAAAATTCACGTTCGCTTTCATACTATGCTTGGCAAAAGCTAAAGAAAAACAAATTAGCTATGTTTGGTTTAATCGTGATTGGATTTTGTATGGTAATAGCCATTCTTGGTTTCGCTATTACTCCTGATTCTACACCCGATGCGAATAATCAATTGCTCGAAATTTCTAAAAAACCTCCAGGATTTTCTGTAAAAATTTTATTGAAACGAAAAAATGAATTAACTCATAAGCAAAATTTTTTTAATAAAATGTTATTTGGCGAAGTAAGTGATTACCGCTATTGCCCAATTTCTGATTATCGTTTCGATGGTAATGATATTGTGATAACAGAGTACACTGGCGAAAATAAAAGAAATATTAATCCAATAAAAATTAGATATAATCTTGCAGATGTGGTGTACTCACTAAATTATAATACACTTATTGAAAATAATGTAGAAAAAGGATATATGGTTTTTTATGAATTTGGTAGTTACCAAAAAATAAAAAAATCGACACAGGAATTACAAAAAGAAGTGGAAGCCAATAATATTATTGATAAAAAATTTATTTTAGGTACCGACCCAGCTGGAAGAGATTTATTAAGTCGTTTAATTATAGGTACACGCATCTCATTTTCTGTTGGATTTATATCAGTATTTATTTCAATTATTATTGGTGTTTTGTTAGGTTCAATAGCGGGATATTTTAGAGGTAGAATAGATGATTTAATAATGTGGTTGATAAATGTAGTTTGGTCAGTACCAACTTTACTTTTAGTAATTGCAATAACATTGGCAATAGGCAAAGGTTTTTGGCAAGTATTTATAGCTGTTGGTTTAACCATGTGGGTAGAAGTAGCACGTGTCATCAGAGGACAAATTTTAAGCCTTCGAGAAAAGGAATTTATAGAGTCGAGCAAAGCATTAGGATATAGTAATATGAGAATTATTTCTCGACACCTCTTACCCAATATGATGGGTGCAATAATAGTAATATCAGCATCAAATTTTGCTGCGGCTATATTAATTGAAGCCGGTTTAAGTTTTTTAGGAATAGGAGCACAACCACCAACTGCCTCTTGGGGAGCCATGATAAATGCACACAGAGGATATATAATTGGCGATGCGCCCTATTTGGCATTTTTACCTGGTTTAGCCATTATG
>JAYTXX010000156.1:0-10126 GCA_043742725.1 Bacteroidota bacterium
ATAAAGGATTTGTTGTTCCACCAGCAGACCAAGAATAAGTTGTTGCGCCACTTGCGGTTAAACTTGCTCCAACTCCAGAACAAATAGTTGCTGAAGTAGCGGAAACTGTAGGTAATGGAGTTACGGTAACAACAGTAGTCGCAGTTGATGTACAACCAGCGGTGCTGGTACCAGTTACGGTATAAGTTGTTGTGCTTACTGGAGTAACAGATTTTGTAGAACCAGTTCCTCCACCAGACCAAGAATAAGTATTTGCTCCATTAGCTGTCAATGTGGTTGATAGTCCCGAACAGATACTGGGAGAATTTATTGTTATTGTTGGAAGTGGATTTACTGTAACAACAGCTGTAGCTGTATTTGTGCAACCACTTGCACTGGTTCCAGTTACGGTATAAGTTGTGGTTGAGGCTGGTGTAACACTTTTTGTAGAACCCGTTCCACCACCCGACCAAGAGTATGTATTTGCTCCACTAGCAGTTAAAGTAGTTGAAAGTCCAGCACAAATTGTTGCCGAATTAACTGTAACTGTTGGTATAGGATTAACTGTAACCACAGCTGTTGCAGTAGCTGTACAGCCCCCTGTTGCGGTTCCTGTAACGGTGTAAGTGGTAGTTGTTGTGGGACTAATGGATAAAGGATTTGTTGTTCCTCCAGATGACCAAGAATAAGTTGTTGCGCCACTTGCGGTTAAACTTGCTCCAACTCCAGAACAAATAGTAGCAGAATTAACAGAAACAGTTGGTAGTGGAGTAACCGTTACTACAGTAGTTGCAGTATTTGTACAACCAGCGGTGCTGGTACCAGTTACGGTATAAGTTGTTGTGCTTACTGGAGTAACAGATTTTGTAGAACCAGTACCGCCACCCGACCAAGAATAAGTATTTGCTCCACTTGCTGTCAAAGTTGTTGAAAATCCAGTACATATTGTTGGAGAATTTACGGTAACTGTTGGAAGTGGATTTACTGTAACAACAGATGTTGCTGTATTTGTGCAACCACTTGCACTGGTTCCAGTTACGGTATAAGTTGTGGTTGTTGTTGGGGTAACAGCTTTTGTAGAGCCAGTTCCTCCTCCTGACCAAGAATAAGTTGATCCACCATTTGCAGTTAATGTAGTAGATAAACCATTGCAAATAGTTGTAGAGTTAACAGTTACTGTTGGAGTTGGATTTACAGTAACTTTTGTTGTTGTTGTTGCTGTACAACCAGCAGCAGTTGTTCCGGTTACTGTATATGTTGTAGTAGATGTGGGTGATACAGAAGTAGAACTAGAAGTTCCGCCCGATGACCACGTATAAGTACTCGCTCCGCCAGCAGTTAATGTTGCTCCCACTCCCGAACATATAGTAGGTGAATTAACTGTAAGAGTTGGAAGAGGATTTACAGTAATTTTTGCAGTTGCTGTTCCTGTGCAGCCAGTATCTGTTCCCGTAACGGTGTATGTTGTAGTAGATGTAGGTGAAATCGTTAGTACTGTTTTTGTAGAGCCAGTGCTCCAAACATACGTATTTGCTCCACTAGCGGTTAAGCTTGCACCTACTCCCGAACAAATTGTTGCAGAAGTAGCAGTTATAGTTGGAATTGGATTTACGGTTACAATACCTGTTTTAGTTGAACTCGCACAACCAGCAACTGTACAGGTTGCATAGTAATTTGTTGATGTTGATACACTTGGACTTGTAAATGTGCTACCAGTTCCTAAAGCAGCACCACCAACAACTGCGTACCATGTAACAGTTCCCGAACAGCCCGATGCTGTTAATGTTCCTGTTCCTGGACCACATCTTGTTGGGCTTGCTATGGTTGGAGCAGCAGGAGAAGTACAAGAAGGAACAGTTGTAGATAAAGGACAAGCATTAGAATTTTGACCTGTTTCAACTCCTTCTATTCCACCTACCGTTATTGTAGTTGGAAGACCTACCGTTTGAAAAGTTACATTCCAACACCACTGAACAATATTACCATAAATGTTGCAGGGATCGCCAGTTCCAGGTATTTGATATATTGGGGAACTTGCACTATATGTTAATACGCCACTCATTACCGAACCCGTTGAAGTAACACCATTAAATCCGCTTGTTAAAGAACCAGTATAACCCGAAGTATTTACGCCAGTTGTTGTTCCTCCAGAAACAGATATTGTGTAATTTTGTGTATCTCCTACAGCACCCGTTCCACAAAGTGCACCCATAGACGAACCTCCCGTGCCAGTACAAATTTCGATAGTAAACTGATATATATTTGAACCTACTAATGTGGGTCCGCTAATCAATGTAACTGTTGCCAAATGGCAGGCTTTTACATCGTTTTGAAAAATTGCGAACGAAAAGAAAAAAGATAAAACAATTGTTTTCAGTAAATTTGATTTCATGTTGTTGTGTTATTTGTGATGTAAGTATAATTATGGCTTATAATAATCAGATGCGAATTTAATCAAAAAAGTTGCATTAGCAATCAAAAAAATAGTGATATTCACAAAATAATTTTAGAGTTCCCTTTTATGGCAAAAAATCGACTCACTTTTCTTTTTCTTTTTTCATTTGTTGAAGGTTGTGCTTTAATGGCTACAGAAATAGTTAGTGGCAAAATTATTTCTCCTTTTTATGGCACTTCACTGTATGTTTGGTCATCGGTTTTAGGAGTTACTATGGGTGGTTTGGCGCTTGGTTATTTTTTTGGTGGTTTTTTGTCCGAGAAATACCAAATTAAATTTAAGCAGTTGAGCTTTTTGTTTATTTTGTCGGCTGTATTAATTTGGTTAATGCCTTTTTCTGCCAAAATTATAATGGAGTTTACGTTAAACATTGATATTCGGATAGGAATTTTAATCTCTTGTCTATTTTTTATGCTATTGCCCATTGTCATTTTTGGAATGATTTCGCCACTAATTATTCATTTGTTTTCGGAACAAAATCAAAAATCTGGTTTTTCGGCTGGTTTGGTTTATGGTGTTTCCACTATTGGTGGAATTATATTTACATTTTTAACTGGTTTTGTTTTTATTTCAACTTTTGGTATAAAACAAACGGTGAATTTCATCTCAATTTATTTACTAATTCCTCCAGTTATTTATTATTTATTTTCGTTTTTTATTAAGAAAAAATGATGAAAAAAAACATTTCACACATCTTTCTTTTTTTTCTAACAGTTAGTTTGTTACATAGCTGTAAAAATGGTAATGAAAAAAATACTTTTGTATTAAAAGGCACGATTAACGATTATAAAAAAACGAATATAAATTTGTTTGAAATCACTCAATCGCAAAACTATTTTATTTCAAAAATTGAAGTAGCTGATGATGGTACATTTGAATTGAAATTTGAAGCAAAAGAAAAAAGTGTTTTCGGAATAAAATATGGCGAAAACAATGTTTATTTTATCAATGATGTTGAAGAAGTTTCTATAGAAACAAGTTTGAATGAATTTGAAAATTATTTTGTGGAAAATTCTCTTGAATCCGAACAACTTAAACAGTTAATTATTGCATACAAAAAGTTAGCTTCGGATACGAAATTGTCGGAAAAAATTTTAATGAATAAAATTGTGAATTCGCATAAAAAATTTGGAAACGACCCAGAATTAATTGACCTTGAAAATAGAGCTGACAAAAATTCGTTGGAAACGAAAAATTTTGTGATGAATTATATTGATACTACTAAAAATAATTTGATGGCAATTGCAGCATCTAGCTTTTTATTGATGAATGAGGATTACAATTATTTGAATTTATTGAGTAAAAAATTGGAAAATAAAGATGTAAGTTTTCGTCAAAAAAATGATTTAAAAATTGAAATAGAAAAACAAAAAGAAAATTTTAAAAGCATATTGTCAATAAAAAAAATAAAAGGAATTGATATTAATCAAAAAACAAAAGAATTGGATAGTTTGAATGGTAAATATATTTTTGTAAATATATGGGCAACGTGGTGTTATTACAGCAAAAATCAAATGCCATTTGTTTATAAAGCATATCAAAAATACAAAGACAATTCGCAAGTAGAATTTGTGAATGTGGCAATAGATGATAATTTAAAAGATTGGCAAAATTTTCTTACAAATGAATCGTATCAAATGAAAAATAATTTGTGTGATACACTTGGCAAAAATGCGGCAATTTTAAAACGCTTTGGATTGGAGTATATTCCAGCTAATTTTTTGCTCGATAAACAAGGAAATATTATCACATCAAATATGAAAGACGATGCAATAATTTTTGCAATAGATTCTGTTTTAAAACAAAAATAAAATTGAATAATAAAAAATTATATACACTTGCATTTGTTGAAGGAGCATTTGTTATAACCATTGAAATCATTGGTGGAAAAATGCTTTCGGCAGTTTATGGTTCTTCGCTTTATATCTGGACATCCATTATCGGAATCACGCTATTGAGTTTAACAATTGGTTATTTTCTTGGTGGTTTTTTAACATTGAAAAACAATTTGAAAAACAAACTAAATCTGTTATTTCTTTTGTCAACAATTTTTGTTTTATTGATGCCATTTTTTGCTGATGTTTTAACAGCAACATTTTTAAACCAAAATCTTTTTGTCGGTTGCATTTTTATGTCATTAGCATTGTTGGGAATTCCATTAATTTTTTTAGGAGCAACCTCACCAATCATTATTCAGCTTTGCACTTCGGAATTAAAATCATCAGGAAAAATTGCAGGACGATTTTATGCAATTTCAACTGTTGGTGGAATTGTGAATACATTTTTACTTGGTTTTTTTCTAATTCCAACATTTGGAATTAGAGTTCCATTGCTGGTTTGGTGCATTGTTGTGTTATTAACAACACTATTGATTCCTGAAATAAAAAATAAATTACGAATTGTTTTTTTCTTGATTTTTATATCAATTACAATCTTTTTTTATTTTGTTTTAGAAGCAAAAAAAGATAAAATTTTCAAGGAAGTATATAAGTCAGAAGGAATAATGGGACAGCTCAAAGTAGTTGATTACATTGGAGAAAAAGGCTATATCAACAGAGCATTGCTAACAAATAATAGCGCTCAAAGTATTGTTACAAAAACAAATGTAACCGTTATTTCGCAATATAATTATGTGCATTTTATTTCATCCATTGCTACATTAAAACCTAAACAATCAAATGTGTTGTTGCTTGGAATGGCAGGAGGAAGTCTTGTATATGAATTACAAAAACAAGGTTTTACTATTGATGTAGTAGATATTGATGAACGAATGTTTTACATTGCTGAACACTATTTTTATCTTCAAAAAATAAACACAAATTTATTTACAGATGATGCCCGCCATTTTATAAAAACAGCCAAGAAAAAATATGATATGGTAATTATTGATATTTCTTCATCCGAAACCCAACCTTCTTATTTATATACCCAAGAATGTTTTTCGGAAGTGAAAAATATTTTACAAAACGATGGTTTGTTTTTTGTAAATTTTCAAGGAGTGGTAGAAGGAAAATCCGATTTGGCAATTGCTACATGGTCTGTATTTAAAACACTTCAAGCGGTAGATTTTAAGACATATTATTTTTCTTTTTCAAAAAACATTACAGATGATATACAGTTTGTTGCATCAAAAAAATCAATTGATTTTTCAAAATTAGATTCTACAAATTTCAATTTGTGTTGCACACAAAATATACACATTCAAAAAATTATGCGAACAAAATCATTGTCATCTTCAATGAATGCTTGTGAGGTTGCACCACTTGTTTTTACTGATGACAAGCCATTGTTGGAAAAACTAAAATACGAAACGGTGATAAACGCAAGAAAAGAAATTCGCAATCAAATAAACGGAAAGCAACAAAAGTTATCTTCGAGAAAATAGCTATTCAACTATAATTTTTTTGACCAATTTTTTAGTGTCAATAATCGTTTCTAAAAAATAAAATCCACTTTCAAATTTGCTTAAATTTATTTGATGAAAAGTTGATTGCGATTGGCTATTAATTTTTTCCTCGTAAACTAACTGCCCAAGTGCATTTGAAATTTTTATTTCAATCGGTTTAAAGTTTCCGTATTGATTTATTAAAATATTTAGCAACCCACTTGTAGGATTTGGAAAAATAGTGAGCGCATTTTTCTCTTGTTCATTTTCATCAATTCCAACACTTGATTTTGCTAAATATTTTGCAACAAACGAATCTTTTGAACCAGCCGATTTTACTGTAACATTATCAAAATTACAAGTATCATAAAAAGTTCCAGCAATAAAAATATTATTAGCAGTATCAATTTTTATAGAACTCGAAGCATCGGTACCAATGCTTCCAATTGCCTTTGCCCATTGAAAATTTCCAACGGAATCAATACAAGTTAAGTATATATCATACGAACCATTTGATACAATTGTTTGTGAACCAAATGTTGGCGTTTTTGTAAAATATCCTGTAACATATATTTTATTATTTGCATCAACAGCAATGCCTGCACCTTCATCAGAAGTTGTGCTTCCTGCACTTTTTACCCAAAGTTCATTTCCGTTTGCATCATATTTTGTAATGAAAATATCCGAAAAACCATTTGACATTACTTGTTCTGAACCAAAGCTTGATGTGGTTCCAAAATAACCTGTTGTATATATATTTCCGCTTTTATCGGTAGAAATTCCTTGCCCCATATCAGTATCTGTTCCGCCTGCTTGCTTTATCCAATTAAGGTTTCCATCGGTTGTAAATTGTGCAATAAAAATATCGGAAGTTCCTCTTGAAATTAATGTATCTCCTGCAAAGTAAGCGGTATCCCCAAACTTTCCTGTTAAATATATATTGTCGTTTTTATCAATCGCTATTGCATACGCTTCATCATCTTCGAACTTGCTACCACCTTCGTTTTTTGCCCACAATAAATTTCCATCGGTATCATATTTTGCTAAAAAAATATCATTAAGTCCTCTACTTGATAACCCTGTTGTGCCAAATATAGCATTGCCAAAAAATGAACCTGTTAAATAAATATCATCGTGAGAATCAACAGCAACGGCATAAGCATAATCACCTAAATTTCCACCGGCTTTTTTTGCCCACTGAAAAACGCCATTGGAATTATATTTTGCAATTAAAACATCTAAATATCCACTGCTAATGAGCGTATCATTTGGTAAATTCAAGGTGTCTTGAAAACTGGCTGCAACATATATGTTTTTATTTTTGTCAATGGCAATGCCCCAACCAATATCATCTCCGCCACCTCCAATGCCTTTCATCCACATAAGATTTCCATTGGAATCATACTTTGCAGTAAAAATATCGTGGTCAATACAATTAATTCCATTTGCCGCTTTGATTTTATTTGCAGCATCCACATAGCCTGTTACATAACTGTTTGACGAATCGTCAACTGTAATTCCAAAAGCATATTCTTCGCCAACACCTCCAAATCGTTGAACCCATTGACAATTTGGAGTTTGGGCAATGATTGATTTTGATAGGATTAAAACTAAAAAGCTAAAAATATATTTTGTTAATTTCATAATTTGTATGACAAACTTTTGTTTTATTTGGTTGCACTAAATTACCCCAAAAATATGTTAAATGAAAAAACAATTGAAAAGTTTATCATTCAATTAATTTCTTTTCTAATTTAGCAGTCTCAAATTTTACACAATCTAAAAATCTAAATAAAATGAAAGTAACAGTAGTAGGAGCAGGAAATGTAGGTGCAACATGTGCCGATGTAATTGCTCACAAAGAATTAGCAAACGAAGTTGTTTTGCTTGACATTAAAGAAAATTTTGCTGAAGGAAAAGCACTCGACATTTGGCAAACAGCACCTGTAAACCTTTATGACACACGTATTACAGGCTCTACAAATGATTATTCAAAAACTGCAAATTCAGATGTAGTTGTGATTACTTCAGGATTGCCACGCAAACCAGGTATGAGTCGTGATGACCTTATTTCTACCAATGCTGGAATTGTAAAAGGTGTTACCGAAAATATTTTAAAATATTCTCCCCATGCAATTATTATCATTGTATCTAATCCATTAGATGTAATGACTTATTGCGCATACTTAACTGCAAAAATTGATTCTCGCAGAGTATTTGGTATGGCTGGAATACTTGATACTGCTCGTTATCGTGCATTTTTAGCAGAAGAATTAAATTGTTCTCCAAAAGATATTCAAGCAGTTTTGATGGGTGGACATGGAGATACAATGGTGCCATTGCCACGCTACACAACTGTTGGAGGAATTCCTGTAACTGAACTTATTTCAAAAGAAAAATTAGATGCAATTATTGATCGTACTAAAAAAGGTGGAGGCGAAATTGTAAACTTGCTTGGAACTTCGGCTTGGTATGCACCAGGAGCAGCAGCAGCACAAATGGTGGAAGCAATTGTTCGTGACCAAAAACGCATTTTCCCAGTTTGTGCTTGGTTGCAAGGTGAGTATGGAATGAAAAACATTTACCTTGGAGTGCCAGTAAAATTAGGTAAAAACGGTATAGAGCAAATTATCGAATTGAAATTAAATGATGAAGAGAAAAAATTACTTGCCGATTCTGCAAAAGCAGTTAAAGAAGTGATGGATGCTTTGGATAATATGAATGCATCAGTAGCAAAATAATTTTAATTGTATATGAAATAAAAAAGCAAACTCATTTTTTGTGTTTGCTTTTTTATTTTACTGAGTTTTATAAATGATAACAACAATTCCATTCACTGTACTTTCTATTGATAATGAAGGTTTTCATTTGATGATAAAAACATACATCAATAAAAAAGTAGCACATCTTGTAATTGATACTGGCGCATCAAAAACCGTTTTTGATGTAAGTAGACTTAAAAAATATGTTTCCGAAAAATCATTTGTTACACACGATAAATTATCAACTGGATTGGGAACAAATAGCATGGAAAGTCAATTGGTAACATTGAAAAAATTTAAAATAGGCGAGTTGGAAATTCAAAATTATCAAACTGTTTTGCTTGATTTATCACATGTAAATAATTCCTATCAACAAGTAGGATTGAAGCAAATAGATGGAGTTTTGGGTAGTGATATTTTGTTGAATCATAAAGCAATTATTGATTACAACAAAAAATTATTGAAATTAAATTTTTCAAAAATCAAGAAATAAATTTTGATTTTAGTTCTTTTGTAGGAATCATACAAACATCTTTTTTTCCAAACCATTTATATCTGTTTTTTGCAACAATGTCGTAAAAAAAATTACGAATAAAAGTTGGAATTATAATTAATGCAAAAAGCAATGGATATAGTCTATTTAAGTGCTTTGCAATTTTTAATGCTGCGGTAGATTTTATAAAATAATTTTCATTTTCAATCAATATAATTGTGTCCATTTTTTGAACATCAATTTTAAATTTATTTAATAATTCCTTTCCTTTTTCGGATTGAAGCGTTGCAAATAAAAAAATATTTTTTGTATCGTGTTTGATTATGAAATTTACAGATGAGTTACAAAAATTACACACGCCATCAAATAATACGATGGCTTGTGTATGTTTGTTTTCAATCATTATGGGCGTACAGCTATTGAATAAGGGTCAACAGAAATTTCAATCATTTTATCTTCTCCATCATCTGTTTTTAGAAGTGATAATGTATTCATATCAATAAAAGTAACATATCCATTGTTGCCACCACAACTGCTTGGATGATGAGGTGCAGGCGCATCACTTGATACATTTCTGTTTGCAACGTACACCAAATTATTATTATCATCCACTGCAATGCCGTGTGGTTGGTGCCCTGCATAAATTGTGCTTACTAATGAATTTGAATTTATATCAATTACTGCAACCGAACCTCTTAAACCTGTATTACTCAATGTATCTTCTTGGCAAGTAACAAATAAATAATTGTGTGTAGCCGAAATACTCATTTCTGAAGGCAATGCGCCCATAGCAATTGTTGCAAGTAGGGCATCATTATTTGTTTGAAAAATTCTTACTTCTGATGTTCCTTGGCAGGTAACAAAATATTTTGAACCATCTGGTGAAAATACAATTTCATGTGAATTTAAAAATGTTGAAGGAGTAGTTGTAAATAAATTTATTTCTGTCATTGCCGAAAAATCATTTACAGGAATTTTATACATTTTGTTACTACTTGTATTTTCTGTAACATACAAAGTATCGCCATTTTGATTTAAACAAGAACCATGTG
>JAYTXX010000157.1:0-26751 GCA_043742725.1 Bacteroidota bacterium
TCTTATAGTAGTAATCGCATGACCTTCAAGCGATGACAATAAAATTCTTCTTAAAGCATTACCTACTGTAATACCATAACCAGGCTCTAGTGGACGAAATTCAAACTGACCTTCAGTTTCGCTAGAGTTAATCATTATTACCTTATCAGGTTTTTGAAAAGCTAAAATTGCCATGTGTTATATATTTAGTTATTAATTATTTTTATTAATTGCATTTGCCTTTCGGCTATTTTTTATTTAGAGTACAACTCGACAATTAGTTGTTCTTTAATGTTTTCAGGTATTTGCAAACGCTCTGGAACTGAAATAAATTTTCCAGTCATTGACGCTTTATCAAAATCCATCCAAGAATATTTGTTGGTTGCTCCTGCAACTGCAACTGAAATTATTTCCATTGATTTTGAACGCTCACGAACTGCAACTACATCTCCAGCTTTTAAAATATAAGAAGGGATGTTTACTACATTTCCGTTTACTGTAATATGACGGTGTCCAACCAATTGACGTGCAGCACTGCGTGTAGGTGCAATACCCATACGATACACTACGTTATCAACACGACATTCAATTAATTGTAACAATACTTCACCTGTAACACCATGTGCTTTTTGAGCCATGTGATAAATTTTAGCAAACTGACGTTCAAGAATACCGTAAGTATATTTTGCTTTTTGTTTTTCCATCAACTGAACTGCATATTCAGATTGTTTAGAACGCTTTTTCAACAACCCATGCATTCCTGGAGGGTAGTTCTTTTTTTCTAAAACTTTGTCTGGACCAAAAATTGGTTCTTTAAATTTTCTTGCAATTCTTGATTTTGGACCTATGTATCTTGCCATTGTATATTATTGTTGTTGGTTATTAGTTGTTGGTTATTAGCAGTCAATTTTTTTGACTTAAATATTATACTCTTCTACGTTTTGGAGGACGACAACCGTTGTGTGGAATTGGCGTAATATCCATAATTTCACTTACTTCAATACCTGCTCCAACAAGTGTACGAATTGCAGATTCTCTTCCTGCTCCTGGTCCTTTTACAAAAACTTTTACTCTTCTTAAACCTGCATCGTGTGCAACTTTAGCACAATCAGTTGCTGCTAATTGAGCTGCATAAGGAGTGTTCTTTTTAGAACCTCTAAAACCCATTTTGCCAGCACTTGACCAAGAAATTACTTGACCTGAAGTGTTTGTTAAAGAAATAATGATGTTGTTGAATGTAGCATTAATATGAGCTTCGCCCACTGCATCTACTTTTACAACTCTCTTTTTTGCAACTGCTTTTGTAGCAGTTGTTGTTTGATTTTGTTTTGCCATTTTTGGTTTTATAAATGATCGTTAGCTGTAACGCTAACCGTTTGTTTTATTATTTAGTTACTTTCTTTTTATTAGCAACTGTTTTACGTTTTCCTTTACGTGTACGTGCATTGTTTTTGGTTGTTTGCCCGCGAACTGGTAAACCTAAACGGTGACGAATTCCTCTGTAAGCACCAATATCCATCAAACGTTTGATGTTCAATTGAATTTCAGAACGTAATGAACCTTCTAATTTATATTTGTCGTTAAGTATGTTACGAATTGCTGTCAATTGAGCATCATTCCAATCCTGAACTTTTACATTCCAATCAATACCAGCTTCTGTTAATACTTTTTGAGCCGTGCTACGACCAATGCCATAGATATAGGTTAAACCTATTTCGCCTCTTTTGTTGTTTGGTAAATCAATACCTGCAATTCTTGCCATTGTATTTTGTTAATTATGGTTTTTAATTTTAATTATCCTTGTCTTTGTTTGAACTTAGGATTTTTTTTGTTGATTACATACAAAACGCCCTTTCTACGAACAATTTTGCAGTCAACGCTTCTTTTTTTAATTGATGTTCTAACTTTCATTTTACTACGAATTACGAATTTATACGAATCTACTAATCTGTGTGTATTCTTTGTTTTCTAACTACTTATATCTGTATGATATTCTTCCTTTTGTTAAATCGTATGGAGACATCTCCACTTTCACTTTATCTCCTGTTAATATTTTAATATAATGCATTCGCATTTTTCCTGAAATATGTGCAGTAATCACGTGTCCGTTTTCAAGCTCAACGCGAAACATTGCATTTGACAATGCTTCTAAAATGGTTCCGTCTTGCTCAATTGAGGCTTGTTTTGCCATATTTTTTAATTTGGAAATTTGAAAATTTGAAAATTTGAAAATTAATAATCATAATTCCAAATTAGCACATCTTCAAATTAAACCATTTTCAAATTATTTAATACTTCTTCTATATAATCAAAGCTTGATAAAATATCTGCTTTGTGTTTTCCAATTGCTATGGTATGTTCAAAATGCGCTGATGGTAAGTTATCAGCTGTGCGAATTGTCCATCCATCATTTTCTTGAACGATTGCTTTTTTACCCAAATTAATCATTGGTTCAATTGCAATCACAAGTCCTTCCTGAAGTTTCAATCCTGTTCCTTTTTTACCATAATTTGGTACTTCGGGCGATTCGTGCAAGTTCTGTCCTATTCCGTGTCCTACTAATTCTCTCACTACAGAATATCCATTACTTTCAGCATGATTTTGCACTGCATCGCTTATATCTCCTAATCGTTTTCCAACAATTGCCATTTCAATAGCTTTGTAAAGGCTTTCTTTGGTAACTTTTAGAAGATTTAAAACTTCTGATTTTACTTCGCCTATTGCAAATGTATATGCTGAATCTCCAAAAAATTTATTTTTTACAACTCCGCAATCTACCGAAACAATATCTCCATCTTTTAATTGATAACTACTCGGTATTCCGTGAACAACATTTGCATTTATTGAAATGCAAAGCGAATTAGGAAAACCATTGTAATTTAAAAAAGCTGGCACTGCTTTGTTATCGTTAATAAACTCGTAAGCAACTTTATCTAACGATAATGTTGTAACTCCGGGTTTAATAACTTTTGCAACTTCGGCTAAAGTTTTTCCAACAAGTAAAGAACTTTCTCTTATTAATTCTATTTCTTCTTTGGTCTTATAATACAGCGCTTTCGACACGATTCGTCCTTTCTATTAAGCTGTTGTCATACTCATAGAAGAACGACCTTTGATTCTTCCTGATTTCATCAATCCATCGTAATGACGCATTAATAAATGACTTTCAATTTGTTGAAGTGTATCTAATACAACACCTACTAAAATCAATAATGAAGTTCCACCATAAAAATGTGCAAATTCTTGTGTGATATTTAATTTGATTGCAAATGCTGGTAAAATAGCAACTATTGCAAGAAATATAGAACCTGGTAATGTTATTCGCGACATAATACTGTCAATAAATTCGGCTGTTTTTTTACCTGGTTTTACACCTGGTATAAATCCTCCATTGCGTTTCATATCTTCAGCCATTTGATTTGGATTTACTGTTATAGCTGTGTAGAAATAAGTAAATGCAATAATTAACAATCCAAAAACAAGGTTGTACCAAAAACCATAGTGATTTGAAAATGTTCCTATAAAGCCTGACATTGCTTCTGATTGAGAAAAGCCTGCAATGGTTAATGGGATAAACATAATTGCTTGTGCAAAAATGATTGGCATTACACCAGCAGCATTTACTTTCAATGGAATGTATTGACGAACTCCACCATATTGTTTGTTCCCAACTATTTTTTTAGCAAACTGTACTGGAATTTTTCTGGTGCCTTGAACCAACAAAATAGAACTCATAATGATGAGTAATAAAATAACTAATTCAATTAACAACATAATTAAACCTCCACCTTCGCCACCTAAACGTGAACCAAATTCGGAAACAAATGCAAATGGAAGACGAGCAATGATACCAATCATAATCAAAAGAGAAATACCATTTCCAATTCCTTTATCTGTAATTTTTTCGCCTAACCACATTACAAACATGGTTCCTGTTACTAATATCAATACTGATTGTGCCATCCAGAAAAATCCTGGGTCAGTAACTGCTCCTGGTTTATTAGAAATTTGTGTTGCTATATAGCCTGGTGCTTGCAACATTGTGATAACAACAGTAAGGAAACGAGTAATTTGATTTATTTTTTTTCGTCCACTTTCGCCAGCCATTTGTAATTTACGGAAATAAGGCAATGCCATTCCCAATAACTGAACAACGATAGAAGCAGAAATATAAGGCATAATACCTAAACCAAAAACCGATGCACGAGAAAATGCTCCTCCTGCAAAAATATTAATCAATCCTACAATTCCTTCGTTTGCTCCACTGTGAGATGCTGACAAAGCATCTGAATTTACACCAGGAAGCACAACATAAGAGCCTAAACGGTAAATCAAAATAAATCCAAGAGTATTCAAAATACGAACTCTCAAATCTTCAATCTTCCAAATGTTCTTTAATGTGTTTATTAAATTTTTCATATACCGTTTTTACACGTAAATACTATGCTTTTTCAGTTGATTCAGCTACTCCACCTTTTGCTTCAATTGCAGATTTTGCAGTTGCAGAAAAAGCATGAACTTTCACATCTACTTTTGATTTTAACTCTCCACGACCAAGAATTTTTATCTTGTCATTTTTATGAGCCAAACCTTTTGAAATTAGCAATGCTAAATCAATTGTTGATACTTTATTGTTATCAACCAATCCTTGAATAACATCTAAATTAATTCCACGGTATTCAACACGATTGATATTTTTAAATCCAAATTTAGGAAGACGTCTTTGCAAAGGCATTTGACCACCTTCAAAACCTCTTTTTGCAGAGTATCCCGAACGTGATTGAGCTCCTTTATGTCCTTTTGTTGAAGTTCCACCTTTTCCTGAACCTTGACCTCTACCTAAACGCTTTTTAGCATTTTTTACTGAACCTTCTGCTGGTGTTAATTTACTTAAATCCATTTTATTTAATTTGAAAAATTAATTTCTATTTTATTATCGTAATCAAATGTTCTACTTTTTTTACCATTCCTAATATTTGAGGATTAGCTTCTTTTTCAATCGTTTGGTTCAATTTTCTGAAACCCAATGCACGCAAAGTACGTTTTTGACGCTCTGGACGGTCAATTCCGCTTTTTATTTGTTTTATTTTTATTGTTGCCATTTTTTTATTTAGTTGTTAGTTGTTAGTTGCTTGTTATTAGTCTTTGGCTTTTTTGCTTATAACTAAAAACTGACAACTATTAACTATAGTTTATCCGTTAAATACTTTTTCCATTGAAATACCACGTTGTTGTGCTACTGTAGCAGCATCGCGCATTTTCATCAATGCATCCATTGTAGCTTTTACCACATTGTGAGGATTTGATGAACCTTTTGATTTTGCCAATACATCGGTAACGCCAACGCTTTCTAATACTGCACGCATTGCACCTCCTGCAATAACTCCTGTTCCGTGAGCTGCTGGTTTTAAAAACACAACTGAACCACTAAACTTTCCGTGTTGTTCGTGAGGTACTGTTCCTTTTACGATTGCTACTTTTATTAAATTCTTTTTAGCATCATCAATTCCTTTTGTAATTGCATCAGTTACTTCTTTTGCTTTTCCTAAACCATAACCTACAATTCCTTTTTCATTTCCAACTACTACAATAGCAGAAAATGTGAAATTTCTTCCACCTTTAGTAACTTTGGTTACACGTTGAATGCTAACAAGTTTATCTTTTAATTCGATATCACTTGACTTTACTCTTTTTACGTTTGCGTTTGACATTCTCTTTATTTTTTAATTTTAGATTTGGGATTTAGGATTCTTACACCCTCGTCTTCAATCTTTAATTTTTAATTATTAAAATTTAAGCCCTGCTTCACGAGCTCCTTCTGCTAATGATTTTACTCTACCATGATATAAATATCCATTTCTATCAAAACGAACTGATGTAATACCTGATTGTGCTGCTTTTTCAGCAACTGCTTTTCCTACCAATTTTGCTTGGTCTATTTTGTTACCTTTTGTTTTTGCAATTGCTTTATCAGTTGAAGATACTGCTAATAATGTTTTTCCAGAAACATCATCAATAAGTTGAACATAAATATCTTTATTGCTTCTGAAAACAGAAAGTCTTGGACTTTGAGCATCGCCATTTACTACTTTGCGTATGCGTTGCTTTATTCTGTTTCTTCTAAATTCCTTTGATACTATCATTTTATTAAATTATAAAATTGATTAATTATTTTTTATTTACCTGCTGATTTACCTGCTTTTCTTCTCAAGATTTCGCCTGTAAACTTAATACCTTTTCCTTTGTATGGTTCTGGTTTACGCAATGAACGTACTTTTGCTGCTACCATTCCCAACAATTGTTTGTCAGCCGATTCCATAATTACTTTTGGATTTTGACCTTTTTCAGCAGTTGTTGTTACTTTTATTTCTATTGGCAATTCAAACGATACGTTGTGAGAATAACCCAATGTTAATTCTAACAATTGTCCTTTGGTAACTGCACGGTAACCCACACCTACTAATTCTTGTTCTGTTTTGTATCCTTCGCTCACACCTTTTACCATAGAAGCAATTAATGCACGATACAAACCATGTAATGCTTTGTGGCGTTTTTGGTCGGTTGCACGAGTTAATACAATTATGTTATCTTGATTGGTAACGCTTATTGCGGAATCAATGTTTTGTGTTAAAGTTCCTTTTGAACCTTTAACGGTTACTACGTTCTTATCAGAAACGCTAACCTCTACTCCTTTCGGAAGTGCTACTGGTAATTTACCTATTCTTGACATTTGCTGTTCCTCCTAAAGATTAATAAACAAAACATAATACTTCACCACCTACTTTTTGCACTCTTGCTTCTTTATCGGTCATTACTCCTTTTGAAGTTGAAAGAATTGCAATACCCAATCCGTTCAATACACGGGGTAATTTAGCCGAACCAGTATATTTACGCAAACCAGGTGTACTGATTCGTTGCAAATTTTTTATTGCCGATTGTTTGGTTGCAGGATGATACTTCAAAGCAATTTTTATTGTGCCTTGAGTGGTATTATCTTCAAATTTGTAACTTAAGATGTATCCCTTTTCGAAAAGAATTTTTGTGATTTCTTTCTTTAAATTTGATGCTGGGATTTCAACGATTCTGTGGTTTGCACCAATTGCATTCCTCACACGGGTAAGGTAATCCGAAATTGTATCTGTCATTTTTTTTAGTTTATATTTTACCCCGCACGCAGGATAATTATACATTAATACTATATTCCTTTAAAAATTTATTTCTTGCAAAATATTTTTTTCGGGAGGGCAAAGGTAATAAACTATTTGTTATAAACAACACTTGGTTGAAATTTTTTTTATCAGGAGGGAAAGATTGGGAAATTTGCGATTCTGTTCTTTGGTTTTTCTGCTCGTATTATTGTTTTCTGCTTTTGATTGGTGCTAATTTTAGGGGAGATTGCATATGTTCATTTGTAATTATTATATGCCTGCTTTCTTTTGTTTTAATTTAAAGTCGGTCATTACTTGCTCTAAATAATTCAAATATTTTTGCTTGTCCTGCAAAAATTACTCGGTTAATTCGGTGCGTACTTTGCGCATAAATTCTACGGAATGAAATTCCTGATTTGCTTCACTATTCTTTGTTTCCATAAGCTAATTGTCGTTATAAATAGAAACCAGTTCTTTTTTGATTTGTCTAAAATTGAGATTGACTTGTAGTTCGGTTGTCAGTCCAGTGTTTACACAATAAACAAAAGATTCCTTTCTGTAATACTGTTCTCCAAATTTTTGCAAAGATTTTTCAATGGTGTCACATTTTGCAAGTAAACAAACTAATTGATAGTCGGTGTTGATAGAATCTGTTTTATTATTCGGATGTGCTTTTGTAAAATGCTGTGTCGCTGTCAACTTGATTAAATTTTCCAAGTAATGTGCAAGTTGTGGAAATTTACTTTTAGGAAAAATGTGATGAACTTGCGTTGCTTCTCCGTTACTCCATTGGTCGTGAATTTCACTTTCAATTTGCAACTTCCTAACTAATCTCATTGCTTTCTGCACTAAATAATTGTCATATGCTTCACGCTTAACAACTGGACGAAGATTTGTTGCTTCTTGTCGTGAAGTAGTCTTTGATTTTTTTATATCTCTAAAATTTCTTCTGTTATAAATTAAGTCTCCAAAAGAAAATTCAGAACGGGATAACCTACCACTTACAGTTCCTGGCAAATTGTGCTTAGTTGAAAAAAATATTTCTTATTTCTTTTTGTTCTTTTCTTGAATTTTCTTAACCTCTTTTAAAACATTTTTTTCTTCTCCTTCTAATCTTCTTTGAACTTTTTTTACATCTTCTGATGGTGGCAGTTTTTCAGGTGAAACACCTCTATCGTGAAGCATTTTTCTAACTGCTAAATTATTATCGATATGTTCTTTTGTTATTTGATTATCGCCTTTTAAATCTTTGTCAATAACATTATGACTTGTTAGTTCCGTTGCGAAATCTTTTGCTTTTATAGTAAGTGTTGGGAGGAAATCAGCTAAAGGTCTATTTTCAGGAATTTTCAAAATACGCTTCATATCATTAGTAGTTTTTCCACCAAATAATGCTTGGTCTCCTTTTGACCTTATTAGTGAAAAACTTCTGTCATCAACACCACGTTCAAAAATAATTCCCGATAATTTTTTCTCTGATTTTGAAAGTTTTTCTCTTGCTGTAACTCTTGCTACATCTAACAGTCTTTTTTCAATAAGTTCTTGTTTTCTTGTTTGAATTGCAAAGTAAGTTTGTGCAAAAGCAATTTCAACTTTAGTGGTTGCATCTCCATTTTGTGCAATTAAATAGCAAGCATATCTTGTTAAAGCAATATCTTGTATTTCCTTTTGTGCACCACTTCCAATTTCTACCATCTTCCCGATTTCGGCAAAATGGTTTTTAGTGTCTTCTCCTGCTTTTTCGCAAGAACTTTTAGCTTTATCAATTACATTTCTAAAGTTATCCCATTTGGAGTATGCAAGTATTGTTTGAAGTTCTCTTGCACTCCAACATTCAATACCCTCAAAATCATAGCAAGCAACTTCAAATTTCTCAAATAATTCTTTTATAAACTCTTTTTTCATTATTCTTTATTGGGTTATTATTCTTTCAAATGGATGATATTTTACTATTGTGTCAGAATAATCATCATAATTCCAAGCTCCATTTTCTTCTTGAAAATAATGGCAGAAATCTGCTTTGAAAATTAATAATGGTTTGTATTCTTTTCCAAAAGTTATAACTTTTTTTACGAAAGCATTTGCTTCTTTTAATGATGGGAAAATGTCGAAAGTTTGCCTATCGTCAACTGACTTATATTCTACTGCGTAAAAAGTTTTAGATTCCATATTTTACCACTTAAAAGATTTTGTTGAATATGTTTTTTGTAATGAAGTTCTCTCTGTTAGTTCAAATGAAAGTTCCTGCAAAGGATTAGATATTAAAGTCATTTTTGGAGCTTTTACAAGATTACTAATCACGATAATATGATAATCTGATTTTACTTCATTTGCTTTTTTAAATTCATTTTCAGTAATTCTAATTGAACCTTGTGCATCTTTTAGTCCTTTAACTTCAGCTAAAAGATAATTTGAATTTATATCTATTTGAAAATCGTAACCATCACCCCAAAGTCTTGCATCTTCTAAAATCCCACCTTTAAAAATGTCAAATTCATTATAATTACTCATAAAATAAAATTCAGCTTCATTTCCTGTTTCCTGCATTTGCTTGAACTTTGACTTTGTAATGGGTGAAATTATTTGAATTTCTAAATCAATTTTTGAGTTGAACTCTTTGATATAATATTTTACAATATTTGCAAAGCCCAGAGCATTTTCATTTTCAAATAGGCTATCAATAAATAATTTTATATGTTTTCTTTGATTTCTCTGCCACCAGCCTTTTCTACCGTTATCAAAATATGGGTCAAAAGTATCTTGTCTGTTTGATACTGATTTGATTGATTTTGCTAATCCAATGTCAACAATAAATTGACTGAATGAAGTTTTCGTTTTAAATCCAAATTCATTGGTAAATTTCAAATCAAACTTTGCTAATCCATAACCAATTAGATTTAATATTTCTGATATTTTACTTTCTTCAATTTCCATCTATGCTGCCAATTTTGCGTTAGGGATTGAAGTGGAAATCCTTTTTTGAGGAACGAAAAAAAGATTGGAACGAAAAGCCCGACCCTTTTGGGTAACGCCCAAATTATTATCGCCTAAACAATGGCGGATATTCATTTCTTCTTTTTTGAGAAATTGTATTTTATCTTGTAATGAAAGTTTATTTAATGCTTCAACTGATTTTTCAGTCCATTTGAAACTATTTGGCACTGACATCATAAGCATAATTTCTCGGATACTAAAAACTCTATCGTCTGTCGGATGAACGGTGTTTTGACTTGATAAAATATCGTTTCTCGTATGTATGCAAGGTGCTACTTTGTCCCAGTATTGGCGTTTATATTTATCTCCATTTTTGTTGGCGTTATAAATTATTAAGCCATCAACATTTTTGTGAGGAATTTTATTTAGGTCTTTATTGTCAAAAGCAGATTCACCTTCTTTAATATCAGAAATCCAACTTTGCATTGTTGGAGTATATTTTTTAAAACTATGATAAATATCGGTTTCCGATATTTCTCCCATTGTTTTTAAACTTGGTAATTTTCCAATTGTTTCTTTTAAAGTTTTTTCTTTTGCTAAACTTGGGAAAATATTAAATGGTGTAATTTCTTTTAGGTCTTTTCGTGTGCCAATAACCAATGTTCTTGTTCTGCTTGATGGATTACCGTAGTCTTTAAAGTTTAATACTTGGTAGTTTATGTGATAATGTCCAGCAAGATTTATTTCAATTGCTTCTTTTATGGTTTTGTCTTTACCGTCTGTGTCGGTGCATTGAGTTGTGAGAAAAGCACGAACATTTTCAAAAATGAAAAATTTAGGCCTTATTTCTTTTGTCAATAAAATGGATTCTATAACTAGAGAATTTCTGTTTAGTTCGTCTCCTTTTTTGTGGTTTGCAACAGACATTCCTTGGCAAGGAGGAGTTGCAATTAACACATCAAGTTCGTTTCCTTTTTCTTTAATGTTCCACCTTAAAAGTTCAGCCCTAACTTTATTTTTAGATTCGTCTGTTGTTATGTCGTCACTTATGTATGCAGAATCGTAAACACATTTTTCATTATGTCGTTGTAATTTTAGCCTCTTTTCAAGAATTTCAACTGTCGCAACGCAGTAAAAGCTTTCCATTTTGAAGCCATAACAGCCTATTCCAGCACTGCTGAATAAACTTAAATATGTTAATGGTTTTTTACCTGTCATTTTTTTACTCTGTAATAGTAGTCAAAATTGAGTTTTAAAATTCGCTTGTTGTCTTAAGATTTTCAACAATTTCATCAAGCGTCCTATTGTATAATAGTTGGCGCGCTTGGGTGTGTCGGGCAAAATTAAACATAAAAGAGAAAAATTGGAGTTTTGCGCTACTATTTTTTATAACATTTATTTTATTCGTAAATGTATTTAATTCTTTTCATAAATCATTAAGGGGGCTTTTTATATTTTGTAAACTATTTATGCTTTTTTTTAAAAGCCCCGCACAACGCAAAATTTTAAAATTTATTGTGTGAATTAAAAACTATTTTGAAAATAAATGTTCAAAAAAATGTAACATTCATGGGGCTTGTTTACGTTTAAGAGTGTAAATAAATGTTCTTTATATAATGTGTGTAAAATGGTTCTCATTCAGAAACGGAGTTTTTGAAAAGAGCGTTAAAGAAAATTCAAAACGATGCAAACCAAATTCAAACTATCGCAATTTGAATTGAAAAGGAGGTAAAAAAAATTCAAACTGACGCTAAATGAATTTAAAAAGCCTTCAAACAAATTCAAGCTGACGAAAAGCAAATTCAAGCTGACGCATTTTGAATTGAAACAGAGGTACAACAAATTCAACCTTATGCTAAATGAATTTAAAAAACGTCAAAGAAAATTCAAACTGTTGCAAAACGAATTTTAAATTGGCGAAACAAATTTAAACTGACGCAATTTGAATTGAAAAAGCGTGAAAATGAATTTAAACTGACACAAAACAAATTTAAACTGCCTACATACTTTATCATAAGAAGAAGAAATAAAAAATAAAAAATACAATTTGTAATAGTATAGCCTAAATTGAAAAACAAAATCTTTAAAAACCAAAATCAAATGAAGAAATATTTACTTGTCATGACTGAAAAATAAAATGTTTAACCCGTTACTTATAAAAAATAACGTATTCGCGATACTGAGTTTTTTGTGAGTAACACAAAACTCTAAAAATCATGAAAACTGTAAGTATTTCAATAGGTTTTTTAAGCCTACCTATTGCAGAAAAAATTAAAAAGGCACGTTACATTGTTACCTCAATGACAGGTAATGCAAATTTCACAACACCATCGCCAACCTTGGCTACTATTACTACCAACATCAATGCGTTGGAAGCGGCAGCAATTGCAGCTATGGGCGGAGGAGTGGATGATACTGCAAATATGCATGCCAAAGAATACACATTGGATATGTCGTTGAAACTATTAGTTTTTTATGTGTATAGCATTGCTGTTCAAAATTTAATTACTGCCGATGCAGTAGCGTTAAGTGCAGGAATGGAATTAAGAAAACAAGCAGTTCATACTGCACGTGAGTTTACTGTTTCTGTTACTGAAAATGCTGGAGAAGTAAAACTTTCTACAAAAGCAGTAAAGCGGGCAACTTATATGTGGGAAATGTGTACCGACCCAAGTAATGAAGAAAACTGGGAAATAGCAGGGCAAGGTACACGTGCCAAACTTTTAGTTACTGGTTTAACAAGTGCTACTCGTTATTACTTTCGTGTGTCGGTTATCAATAAAGATGGTCAAGGACCTTGGAGTAATGTGTTGAATACTGTGGTGCTTTAAAGTGTATGCAACAAAAAAAGTCCTGAAGAAATTTCTTCAGGACTTTTTTTTGTTTTTGCAAAAACATACCATTTTAAACGGAAAGGTTTCGGAAATGTTACCACAATTGAGTGAGTGGTAGGTTTTGGGCTGTGAATGACGGTTTTTGTGATTAAACGGTAATTGGCAGTATGATTTAAAAAAAAGAAATGGTATGTTTGTTAAATAATAGCAAAAAAACAATGCAACTTTTACCTATAAATCAACATCTGTAAAAATAACCAAGCTTGTTTGCATGAAAAAATTATTTATTCAATAATGAATTTTCCAGTTTTTATAATTTCTTTTTCATTTTGAATTTTATAAAAATAAATACCACTTGAATGAGTATTTAAATTTACTTCTACATTTGAAGTTGATAGAATTGATTGATAAATTTTTTCTCCTTGCACATTGTAAATTTCTAATCGATTTCTATTTGCTTTAAAATTGCTATCTATAATTTTTATTTGAAATTTACCATTATTGGGATTTGGAAAAACAAAAACACTAATGCCGTTTTCTTTATTTTCTATTCCTGTTGTTATTGTTGGATTTGCAAGTTTTGCAATAAAAATATCTCCACCATTAGTTGAAGAATCATTGCATATTAAATTAACAGAACCAAAATCTGCAGAACCTTGAAAATTGCCCGAAATGTATATATCATTTGATTTATCAAGAAATATAGAACTTCCATTCGTCCAATTTGACCCCAAAATTGATTTTACCCAAACAAAATTTCCTGAAGAATCAAGCTTTGAAACAAAAGCGTCAAAGCTTCCTGTTGCCGTCAAATTTGATATTGATGAGCTTGGATCAAAATCGACAGTACCCCCAAAAGCACCTATTGTGTAAACATTTCCAAATTTATCCGTGGTAATAGAAGAGCCTCCGTCCTGACTTGAAGAACCAATTGCTTTTGCCCAAACAAAATTGCCTAAAGAATCCAATTTTGAAATAAAAATATCTGACCAATCTACAGAGGTTAAATTAAAAACCCCACTGCCCGGATCAAAATCTGTAGTCCCTCCGAAAGCCCCTGTTGTATAGACATTATTATAAATATCAAGAGCAATTGAACTTGGTTGAGTATAATTACCGGTGCCAACCATTTTTTTTGCCCAAATGAAATTGCCCGAACTATTGTATTTAGAGATGTAAATATCTTGATAGCCGTTACCAGTTAAATTATAGGTTCCAGCACCAGGATCAAAGTCAACAGTTCCAGCAAAAAAGCCAGTAATGTATATATTGTTTGATGAATCAAGTATCAAACTATTTCCCATTGATTCCGCAGAATTTCCTATTGCATTTGCCCAGAGAAAATTTCCTAAATTATCTAATTTTAAAATGAAAATATTGGGTTGACTATTTGTTTGATCGGAAATTAAATTGAAAACGCCTGACCCAGGATCAAAATCACATGAACCACTGCTGAAGAAATATCCAGCACTATAAATATTTCCTTTCTTATCAATAGCTAATGAATTGCTCGTAATACTTCCGCCAATTCCGCCTCCTATATCATTTACCCAAACAAAATTGCCATTTGCATCCAATTTTAAATAAAAGGTAGCATACCCTCCATATTTATATGTAACCAAATTATAAACACCCAAACCTGGATCAAAATCAATACTGTCTAAAAAATTTCCTGTAGCATAAATATTACCTGAAGTATCGACAACTATTGAACTAATATTAATAACATAACTTGAACGTAAAGCCTTTGCCCACAAAAAACTACCGGATGCATCTAACTTTAAAATAAATATATCATATCCCATATAAGAAGTTAAATTAAATGTATCTGGTCCTGGGTCAAAGTCAACTGTTCCTGTAAAATATCCAGTAGTATATATATTTCCAGCACTATCTTTAATCATGGCTCCTCCCCTATCATAACTTACTCCTCCAATAGATTTTGCCCACAAACAATTTGGAGCCTGTGCTTTTAATAAAGGTGAAGTGAAAAATAATAGACAAAAACACAACAACAGTAAGAAAAGAAAATTTGAATTTTTCATACTTAAAAATATTTGTATGGGTAGAAATTAATTTTTACGAATACTGTTTGGGGATGAGAACTGTGTTTCGCTACAACAAATATATAAAATAAATTGTGATTACAAAAACTTTTTAAAAAGACTAGCTAAACGCAAAAAGCAAAATTTTATTCTGTGTCTTTATATAATGTGTGTAAATTATTTTTCATTTAGAAACTGAATTTTTTCACAGTGCGGCAGAATGAATTTAAACTGACGCTAAATGAGTTCAAACTGGTGCAGTTTGAATTTGAATTGACGATAAATGCATCAAAAAACAAAAAGTCCCGAATTACTTCGGAACTTTTTTATTTTAATTCGCCAAAAGCGAATGATTTTTTATAGAAAAGCTATTAATTCTAATCTTAATAACTAGAACAAAAGCTTAATTTAAAATTGAATACTACCAGCTCGATTTAGTAATACCTGGTATTAAACCATCAAGAACCATTTCGCGGAAAGTGTTACGAGACAAACCAAATTGACGCATATAACCTCTCGGACGACCAGTTAATTTACAACGGTTACGTTGACGAGTTGGAGAAGATGCTCTTGGTAATTTTTGTAAACCTACTGAATCACCAGCAGCTTTTAATGCTTTTCTTCTTTCAGCGTATTGGTCAGCAAGTTTCTTACGTTTCACTTCTCTTGCTTTCATTGATTCTTTTGCCATATTCTAATTTGTTAATTTGAAAATTAGTTAATTTGAAAATTATATTCTGTTATTTAAAAATTTGTATTTCCGAAAACATTAAATCATTTTCAAATCTTCAAATTTTCAAATTGTTTTTATTTCTTTTGATTTTTAAATGGTAATCCAAATTCGCTTAACAAAGCCAATGCTTCATCATCACTTGGTGCCGATGTTACAAATGTAATATCCATACCCATAATTTTTGTTACTTTATCAATATCAATTTCTGGGAAAATGATTTGTTCAGTAACACCCAATGTGTAGTTTCCATTTCCATCAAAACCTTTTTCATTGATACCTCTGAAATCACGAATACGAGGCAATGCAACAGCAATTAATCTGTCCAAAAACTCATACATTGTGTCTCCACGCAATGTAACTCTTACTCCAATTGGAACTCCTTTACGAAGTTTGAAGTTAGAAATATCTTTCTTTGAAGTTGTAGCTACTGCTTTCTGACCGCTAATAGTAGTCATTTCTTTGATAGCACCTTCAATTAATTTCTTATCAGAAACAGCATCGCCAATACCTTGGTTTAAGCATATTTTCTGAAGTTTAGGCACTTGCATTGAACTGCTGTAACCAAACTTTTTTTGCAAAGCTGGAACTACATCCGCTTTGTATTTGTCTTTTAAACGTGGTGAATATGCCATTATTTAATTACCTCCCCTGATTTTTTTGAATAACGAACTAAATTATTTTTTTCATCCAATTTTCTGCCAACACGAGTTGGTTTACCTGTACCTGCTTCAATAAGCATAAGGTTTGAAATATGGATAGAAGCTTCTTGCTTCACAATTCCACCTTGAGTGTTTTGTGCATTTGGTTTAGTACTTTTTGATACTAAATTAACGCCTTCCACAAACGCACGGCTTTTTGCTCTGTCAATTGATAACACTTTACCTTCTTGACCTTTAGAATCTCCAGCAATAACTTTTACTGAATCTCCTTTTTTAATATTTAATTTTGATTGCATCTGTAATTTATAATTCTTTATTTATTGTGTTTAATCATTCGTTATCTCTTACAACACTTCTGGTGCAAGTGATACAATTTTCATAAACGATTTATCTCTTAATTCACGAGCTACTGGTCCGAAAATACGTGTACCTCTTAATTCATCAGTAGCATTTAATAATACCACAGCATTGTCATCAAAACGAATGTAAGAACCATCTGCACGTCTAACTTCTTTTTTTGTTCTTACCACTACTGCTTTTGATACAGCACCTTTTTTAATATTACCTGATGGTAATGCATGTTTAACGGTAACTACCACTTTATCGCCAATAGAGGCATATCTTTTTTTGGTTCCGCCAAGTACACGAATAACAAGCACTTCTTTTGCTCCGCTATTATCCGCTACTATTAATCTTGATTCCTGTTGTACCATTTTTTTTATTTATTAATTTGTTGAATTTTTGATTTGTTGATTTACTTCTACAATTCAAAAAATCTATAATTCTACAATTTATTTATTTCACTTTTTCAACTACTTCAACTAGTCTCCAGCATTTGCTTTTGCTCAATGGACGAGTTTCTACAATTTTCACTGTATCACCAATGTTGCAAACATTTGCTTCATCGTGTGCAACAAACTTTGTAGTTTTTTTCAAAAACTTTCCGTATTTCGGATGTTTTACTTTACGCTCTACAGCAACTACAATCGACTTGTCCATTTTGTTACTTGTAACCAAGCCAATTTTTTCTTTTCTTAAATTTCTTTCTTCCATTTTTTTTAGATTTTAGAGTCAAGACTTTAGATTCAAGATTTTAACATTTCGTCTATTATCTTGCTTCTGTCTTCTTGTGTCTATTTTTTCAATTCTGCTAATTCTCTTTTACGAAGTTCTGTTTGTAATCTTGCTACTGATTTTCTGCTATCTGTAATTTTTGCAGGGCTTTCAATAGGCGATACTGCGTGATTTAGTTTTAATTTTGCTAAAGCACTTTTTCCTTCTTTAATTCTTTCACGAACATCGCTCGTTGAAAGTTGTTTTATATCTGCTTGTTTCATTTTGTTTTCTGTTTTAAAATTGTTGTTCTAAAAAAATTATGCTTCTGCTGAATAATCTCTTCTCACAATAAATTTAGTTGTTACAGGTAATTTTTGTGCTGCCAAACGTAAAGCTTCTTTTGCTACTTCCATTGGAACGCCTTCTGCTTCAAACATAATGCGTCCTGGTTTCACTACTGCTACCCAATATTCTGGAGCACCTTTACCTTTACCCATACGTACTTCAGCTGGTTTGCTTGTTATTGGTTTATCAGGAAACACACGAATCCAGATTTGTCCTTCACGTTTCATAAAACGTGTTACTGCAACCCTCGCTGCTTCTAATTGACGTGCTGTAACCCAGCATCCTTCTGTTGCCTTTAGTCCGAATGAACCGAATGAAAGTTGGTCGCCACGTTTGGCATCACCCTTCATTTTCATTTTGTGCATCTTTCTAAATTTGGTTCTTTTAGGCTGTAACATTGTATTTCTTTTTTTATATCAATTAATCTTCTATTCGCTAATCTCAATTAACTATCAACTATTTTCTTGAATCTCTTCTATCGTTGCTTCTATTATCGTTTCCTTTTCTTGGTCCACCTGGTCCACGTTTGTCAAATTTTGGATTTCCTCCTTGAGGTCCTTTTTTTCCATCTTTAGAACCCGCTGCAGTGTTTCCAATGTTTGGAGACAAATCACGTTTTCCATAAACTTCTCCTTTGCAAATCCATACTTTTACACCAATACGACCATAAGTTGTATGTGCTTCACCCAAAGCATAATCAATATCAGCACGCAATGTATGCAATGGTGTACGTCCTTCTTTGTATCCTTCAACACGCGCCATTTCAGCACCTGCCAAACGACCAGAACATTTTACTTTTATTCCTTCAGCACCCATTCTCATAGTAGAAGCTACTGCCATTTTCACTGCTCTACGGAAAGAAATACGTCCTTCAATTTGACGAGCAATACTATCTGCCACTAAACGTGCATCTAATTCTGGACGTTTAATTTCAAAAATGTTTATTTGAATATCTTTTTTAGTGATTTTCTTTAACTCTTCTTTGATTTTATCAACCTCTGAACCACCTTTTCCTATAATAATTCCAGGACGAGATGTGTTAATTGTAACAGTAATAATTTTCACTGTTCTTTCAATCACAATTTTTGAAATACTTGCTTTTGCCAAACGAGCTTTCAAATAATTTCTGATTTTGAAATCCTCTACTAATTTGTCAGAAAAATCTTTTCCACCATACCAGTTAGAATCCCATCCTTTAATGATGCCTAAACGTAAGCCTATTGGATTTGCTTTTTGTCCCATTGAAAATTATTATTTAGTTTCTTCTTGTTTTTTTGTTTCTACTTTTTTGCTGTCCACAACAATTGTTACATGGTTCGAACGTTTTCTGATTCTGTTTGCACGTCCTTGTGGAGCTGTTCTCAAACGCTTCATTTGAATTGCACTATCAACAAAAACTTCTTTCACAACCAAATTGCTATCTTCAGGACGTTGTCCTGTTTTTGCTTCATAGTTTGAAATTGCTGATGTCAACAATTTTTCCAATCTGCCTGAAGCTTCTTTTGGATTGAATTTTAAAATATTCAACGCCATAAATACTTCCTTACCTCTAATAAGGTCTGCCAATAATCTCATCTTACGAGGAGATGTAGGACAATTTTTTAATACAGCAAAATATCGGCTTTTGTTTGCCTCTTTGCGTTTGTCTGCTGCGTTTTGTTTTCTAACACCCATTTTTTAATGTTTTTATCTCTTAACTTATTTTGCTCCTGCTGCTTTATCTCTATTTCCAGAATGTCCTCTGAATGTTCTTGTTGGTGCAAATTCACCGAACTTATGTCCAACCATGTTTTCTGTTACATAAACAGGAATAAATTTATTTCCGTTATGAACTGCTACTGTTAATCCTACGAAATCTGGAGAAATCATTGATCTACGTGACCAAGTTTTGATTACCGTTTTTTTACCAGATGCTTGAACAGCATTTAATTTTTTTTCTAATTTCCAATCGATGAAAGGACCTTTTTTTAACGAACGTGACATTTTTTTTGTTTTTTAGTTGTGAATGAAGCCAAAGGCATCACCATTAAACCAAGTTTATAATTATTTTTTTCTTCCTTCAATAATGTATCTGTTAGAAGCCTTCTTTGGATAACGTGTTTTGTATCCTTTCGATGGAATTCCTTTACGTGAACGTGGATGACCTCCTGAAGCTCTACCTTCACCTCCACCCATTGGATGATCCACTGGGTTCATTGCTACTGGACGAGTTCTTGGTCTGCGACCTTGCCAACGAGTACGACCTGCTTTACCGCTTATTTCTAAGTTATGGTCAGCATTTGATACCGAACCTATTGTTGCCATACAAGTAATTAACACCATACGTGTTTCACCTGAAGGCATTTTAATGATTGCGTATTTTCCATCACGAGCACTCAATTGAGCTGCCGAACCAGCACTACGAGCCATAATAGCTCCTTGTCCAGGACGTAATTCAATGTTGTGAATAACTGTTCCCAATGGAATGTCTGACAAATAAAGTGCATTTCCTACCGAAGGAGTAGCGTCTTTACCTGATACTATTTTTTGTCCAACTTGCAAACCATTTGGAGCAACAATGTAACGTTTTTCACCATCAGCATATACTACCAAAGCAATACGTGCAGTACGATTTGGATCATACTCAATAGTTTTTACGGTAGCAGGAATTCCTGCTTTATCTCTTTTAAAATCGATAATACGATATTGTTGTTTGTGACCACCACCGATGTAGCGCATAGTCATTTTTCCTGTGTTATCACGTCCTCCAGATTTTTTAACTGGTACTAATAAACTTTTTTCTGGTTTATCAGTTGTAATATCAGCGTTATCACTAACTAATTTAAAACGCTGCCCAGGAGTTAAGGGTCTTAATTTTTTTAAAGCCATTTCAGTTTGTTTTATTATCATCCCGACTGCTCGGGATATAGTTACTATAATTTAAATACTTGCGTAGAAATCGATTGTTTCTCCTTGTTTAAGGGTAACAACTGCTTTCTTGTGCTTATTCACTCTACCGATTGCCAACCCTTGAGTTGTGTTACGGGATTTTACTTTACCAACGTAGTTTTGAGTATTTACAGACTCTACACTTACACCGTATAGTTTTTCAACAGCATTTTTTATTTGAACCTTGTTAGCATCTTTAGACACAACAAATCCATAGCGATTGTGTTTTTCGCCTTGAGCTGTCATTTTTTCGGTTATTACCGGTTTTACTATTATACTCATCTTATTAATTGCCTAATAATGTTTCAATTTCCTTTACCGAACTTTCTACGATTAACAAATTTTGAGCATTCAAAATATCGTAAGTGTTTAAATCTGAAACATTTACAACTTTTGTGTTGCTTAAATTTCGGGACGACAAATATATATTTTTATTTGACTCGCCCAACACTATTAATGTTTTTTTATCTGAAAGCTTTAAATTGTTCATCAAATCCACATATTTACTGGTCTTTGGAGCATCAAAAGAAAAATCTTCTAATATAGTAAGATTACTTTCTTGTGCTTTATATGACAATGCAGACATACGAGCTAATCTTTTCAATTTTTTATTTAACTTAAAAGAATAATCTCTTGGACGTGGTCCAAAAATACGACCACCACCTACTTTAGTTCCTGATTTAATGCTTCCTGAACGAGCACCACCAGTTCCTTTTTGTTTCTTTAGTTTTTTAGTTGACCCTGATACTTCATTTCTTTCTTTTGATTTGTGAGTACCTTGTCGTTTATTTGCTAAATGTTGTTTAACATCCAAATAAATGGCGTGGTCATTCGGCTCAATGCCAAAGATTGCATCGTTTAAACTTACCTTCTTTGAGGTAGCTTTACCGCTTATATTTACTACTGATACTTCCATTTTATTTTTCAATTGTAACGTATGAACCTTTTGCTCCTGCAATAGAACCTTTAACAATTAAAAGGTTTTTATCTGCAATCACTTTTACTACTTCTAAATTTTGAGTTTTAACTCTGTCTCCACCCATACGACCAGCCATGCGCATTCCTTTGAATACACGTGAAGGCCAAGATGATGCTCCTAATGAACCTGGTGCACGTAAACGATCGTGCTGACCATGTGTTGTTCCTCCAACACCAGCAAATCCGTGACGTTTTACAACACCTTGAAATCCTTTTCCTTTTGAAGTTCCTACTACATCTACAAAGTCGCCTTCTGCAAATAAATCTACAGAAACTACTTCGCCAAGATTTTTTTCTCCGTCAAATTCTTTAAATTCAACAATCTTACGTTTAGGAGTGGTAGCGGCTTTAGCAAAATGACCTTTCATTGCAGAAGAAGTGTGTTTTTCTTTCTTCTCATCAAAAGCCAATTGTACTGAAGCATATCCGTCTTTCTCCAAGGTTTTTACTTGCGTAACAACGCAAGGACCAGCTTCGATTACTGTGCATGGTATGTATTTACCATTGGCACCGAAGATACTGGTCATTCCTACTTTTTTACCTATTATTCCAGACATTTTATATTAATTATTTGTTATTTACTTTTTATTAAGATGCTTTGATTTCAACTTCTACTCCACTTGGTAATTCAAGTTTCATTAGTGCATCAACTGTTTTTGATGTTGAATTATAAATATCCAACAATCTTTTGTATGAACACAATTGAAATTGTTCACGTGCTTTTTTATTAACATGTGGCGAACGTAAAACAGTGTAGATTTTTTTGTGCGTTGGCAATGGAATTGGTCCACTTACAACTGCTCCTGTCATTTTCACAGTTTTAACAATTTTCTCTGCCGATTTATCAACTAAGTTGAAATCGTAAGATTTTAATTTGATTCTGATTTTTTGGCTCATAGTTTTATATAAAGAACGTTATTAAATTATACTTTTTCTGTTTTACCTTTTACTTTTGCAATTACATCATCTGCGATTGCACGTGGTGCTTCTGCGTAATGGTCAAATTCCATTGTGCTTGTTGCACGTCCAGAAGTGATGGTACGCAATTGAGTTACATATCCAAACATTTCAGACAATGGAACTTTTGCTTTGATAACTTGTGTTACACCTTTTGAATCCATTCCTTCAATTTGTCCTCTACGTTTATTCAAATCTCCTACTACATCACCCATGTTTTGTTCTGGTGTAAGTACTTCAATTTTCATAATTGGTTCTAACAATACAGGTTTACATTTAGGTAATGATTCACGGAAAGCTGTACGAGCACATATTTCAAAAGACAATGCATCTGAATCGACATTGTGATACGAACCATCTGTTAATACTATTTTTAATGAATCCATTGGATAACCTGCCAACACACCATTTACCATTGCTTGTTTAAATCCTTTTTCAACAGCAGGAATAAATTCGCGAGGAATATTACCACCTGAAATTTCATTAACAAATTGCAATCCTCCATCTTTAACAATATCCCAATCTGCATCAACAGGAGAAGCAGTGAAACGAATATCAGCAAATTTACCACGACCACCCGATTGTTTTTTGTAAACCTCACGGTGTTCGATAGAACCATTGATTGTTTCTTTATAAGATACTTGTGGTGCTCCTTGATTTACTTCTACTTTAAATTCTCTTTTTAAACGGTCAACAATGATTTCCAAATGAAGCTCACCCATTCCGCTAACGATTGTTTGTCCACTATCTTCATCTGTTTTTACACGAAAAGTAGGATCTTCTTCAGCCAATTTATTTAATGCAACTCCTAATTTATCTAAATCTGCTTGAGTTTTAGGTTCAATAGCAATACCGATAACTGGCTCAGGAAAATTCATTGCCTCTAATACAATTGGATTTTTTTCATCACACAATGTATCTCCTGTACGAATGTCTTTAAATCCAACTGCTGCACCAATATCTCCTGCTTCAATAAAATCAATTGCATTTTGTTTGTTTGCGTGCATTTGGAAGATACGAGAAATACGTTCTTTATTTCCGCTACGTGTATTCAATACATACGAACCTGCATCTAAACGACCGGAGTATACACGGAAGAATGCTAAACGACCAACAAATGGATCGGTTGCAATTTTAAATGCTAATGCTGTGAAAGGCTCTTTTACATCAGGTTTACGAGTTACCTCTTCGTCTGTATTTGGATTTATTCCGTGAATAACATCTTTATCCAATGGTGATGGCATTAATTCCATTACCAAATCCAACATTGTTTGTACACCTTTGTTTTTGAAAGCTGAACCACAAAGCATTGGAACCACTTTATTGTGAATACATGCTTGACGTAATGCTGTAAGTACTTCTCTTTCTGTGATTGAGTTTGGATCTTCAAAAAATTTCTCCATCAATTTATCATCAAATTCAGCAATTGCTTCCAATAATTTTCCTCTCCACTCCAACACATCTTCTTTCATATCTTCAGGAATAGGAACTTCTTTAAAAGTCATTCCCTTATCTTCTTCATTCCATACAATACCTTTGTTGTTAATTAAATCAACAACACCAATAAAATTTTCTTCAGCACCAATTGGCAATTGTAATGGCAATGGATTTCCGCCTAATACTTCTTTTACTTGTTTTACAACATTTAAAAAATCAGCACCAGAACGGTCCATTTTATTAACAAAACCTAAACGAGTAACGTTGTAATTATTTGCAAGTCTCCAGTTAGTTTCTGATTGTGGTTCAACACCATCAACAGCAGAAAATAAGAAAACCAATCCATCTAATACACGTAATGAACGATTTACCTCAACAGTAAAATCAACGTGTCCTGGAGTATCAATAATATTTACTTTGTATTGTTGATCTCTATATTTCCAAAAACAAGTAGTAGCAGCAGAAGTAATTGTGATTCCACGCTCTTGCTCCTGAACCATCCAGTCCATAGTAGCTGCACCATCATGTACCTCACCAATTTTGTGTGTAACACCAGTATAATAAAGAATTCGCTCTGTGCAAGTAGTTTTACCTGCATCAATATGAGCCGCAATTCCAATGTTTCTTGTATATCTTAAATCTGACATTTTCTTTTTTAGTTGTTTGTTTTTAGTTATTCGTTGTTAGTAAGCCGGTACAACAACCAACATCTAACAACTATTAACTATATTTTAAAATCTAAAATGAGAGAATGCTTTGTTAGCCTCTGCCATTTTATGAACATCTTCTTTCTTTTTGAAAGCAGCACCTTCTTCTTTAGCAGCAGCAACAATTTCTCCAGCTAATTTTTGAGCCATTGATTTTTCATTACGTTTACGAGCGTATAGAATCATCCATTTAATTCCCATTGATAATTTTCTTTCAGGACGAATCTCTGAAGGAATTTGGAATGTAGCTCCTCCTACTCTGCGACTACGAACTTCAACTGCAGGCGTTACATTACTCAATGCTTTTTTCCAAGTTTCTAAACCATCTTGTTCTGTTCTTTTTTGAACGATTTCGATTGCATCATAAAATATATCATACGATACATTTTTTTTACCATCGTACATTAAATTATTTACAAAACGTGTTACCAAAATATCATTGAATTTTGGGTCTGGTAAAAGAATTCTTTTTTTTGCTTTGGTCTTTCTCATTGTTTATTTATATTAAAGTGCGTTTTGTAACTTCAGGGCTTTCCTTACTCAAAACCTCACCATTTCTATTTATTTCTTTTTAGGTGCTGCTTTTGCTGCTCCAGCTTTTGGTTTTTTGGTTCCGTATTTCGAACGTCTTTGATTACGTCCATCAACACCAGAAGTATCTAATGCTCCACGAACAATGTGATAACGAACACCTGGTAAATCTTTTACCCTTCCACCACGAATCAAAACAATCGAGTGTTCTTGTAAATTATGTCCTTCACCTGGAATGTATGCATTCACTTCTTTTTTGTTTGTTAAACGAACACGAGCAACTTTTCTCATTGCTGAATTTGGTTTTTTAGGTGTTGTTGTGTACACACGAGTACAAACTCCGCGCTTTTGAGGACTTGATTCAAGTGCCGCAGACTTACTTTTGTTAGCTGCTTTTGTTCTTCCTTTACGCACTAATTGCTGGATAGTAGGCATTTTTGTTGTATTAGTTTTTAATCAGTTTTTAGTATCAATAAAATATACCCCCGCTTTTTTGGGGAGGGCAAAGGTAAAAAATATTTGTTACAAACAACACATAGTTGAAAAAAAATATATGATGCAATAAAAAACGGGTGAAAGAGCTGAATATTCAGCTCTTTCACCCGTTAAATTATTTAGAGAATTATTTATCTAAACAAATTCACTGGTCCTTTTTCAATATGTTCTATATTATCCATTCCAGTTGCTTTTATAATGTAATAATATGTTCCTTCTGATACTTTGTTTCCACTTGTTGTTCTTCCATCCCAACCGCCACTTATTGTATTCCATTCATACATCTTCAAGCCCCAACGGTCGTAAATTGTTGCTTCAAATTTTGATATACCTTTTGATGTTACCATAAATACATCATTGGTGTTATCGCCATTTGGTGTAAATGTATTGGGTACAAACAAATAATAATTATCATACACTATTATTGTTACACTGGCAGAATCAATACACACACCTTGGGATGCATATAATACTACTGAATAATTTCCTGTTGTTGTATAAATATTTGTTACAGGAGGTGTTGTTGTTGATGTAGTTGCTGTATTTCCATCACCAAAAGTCCATAAGTATGTGCTTGCATTGCTACTTGTATTGGTAAAGTTTACCGTCAATGGTGCTGCTCCTGTTAATGGATTGGCAGTAAATGATGCTACTGGTCCTGCCATTGAACTTACCACTGAACTTGCTGTGGCTGTACAACCATTGCTTGGATCACTTACTGTTACTGTATAGGTTCCTGCACTGGTTACTGTTATTGGGCTGCCTGCTGAACCATTGCTCCAATTATAGTTGCCTCCTCCTGTAGCTGTTAATACTACACTTGGTGTTGTACAATCCAACATTGCTGTTGGAGTTGCTGTGGCAATTGGTGCTGTTATATTCACACTTACTACTGCTGTTGTACTTGCTGTACAACCTGTGCTTAACGATGTTGCTGTTACTGTATAAGTGGTATTTACTGATGGTGATACTGTTATGCTTGTTG